>DAOUHE010000266.1:0-21927 GCA_034428715.1 Dehalococcoidia bacterium
CGTCAGCCGGACTCCATACTTTTCCCTGACCATACCACCGCCTCCCATCAACACTATCCAGAGTCAGGGTAGCTCTTTTGCTCAATCTTTCACGTTACCATTAATATCAAGTTTGACTGACTACTAGCAGCCTGGGATCCCGTGATTCCCGGGACCCCGTGATTCCAATGGAGAAGCGATGGTCGTAGCTGCAAACAGCGTGCAAATGGACCCCCAAGCTTTGGGCCGGGTGGAAGCCCTCTTCCGGGAGCAGATCGACCAAGAACTTCATCCCGGCGCGGCGCTGGCTGTTTACCGCTACGGCCGGCCGGTGCTGGACATTCAAGGTGGTCTGGCTGACCAGGCCACCGGCAAACCCGTGTCGCCAGATACCATGTTCGTTCTATTTTCCTCCACCAAACCCTTGGCGGCGTCCTGCCTGTACATTTTGTGGGAGCGGGGCAAATTAGATTGGGACGATCTGGTTTCCAAGTATTGGCCGGGGTTTGGCCAAAACGGCAAGGAAACCGTCACCATACGCCACATCCTAAACCATCAAGGCGGGTTCCCAGATACCCCCCATGAGATCACATTGGAGACATGGTCGGATTGGGACGCTGTGGTCCATGCCCTGGAGCAGACCAAGCCGATATACGCGCCTGGGACCGTACTAGCCTACCATCCCAGAAACTTCGGCTGGGTGGTGGCCGAATTGGTGCAACGCATCGACGGCCGGCCTTTTCCCCAGTTCCTGAGGGAAGAACTGACCGGCCCGCTGGCCATGAGGGACACCTACGTGGGGTTGCCGGAATCGTTGGAGGAGCGGGTCTCCTTGCTGCATGCCACCGACGATTGCGACAGTCCCGGCATGGTCTATCTGTATAACCGGCCCGAAGCGCACCGGGCCGTTCAGCCATCTGGAGGCGGGATCGCCACGGCCCGGGACCTGGCCCGGTTCTTCGCCATGATGCAGTGCGGCGGCTCTTTAGACGGGACGACGATCATGGCCCCGGAAACAGTGGCCGAGGTTACCAAGCTTCAGGTCGAATCCATGGACCTGACCAACGAAAGGCCGGTGCGCCGGTCGCTGGGCCTGAGCCTGGGTGATCCTAGGTCGGCGCCGGGTGACTGGGGGTCCAGCCGAACCTTTGGCCACGGTGGCGCGGGCACGTCGGTGGGTTGGGCCGACCCCGAATCTGGCATGGCCATGGCCTATATCACCAACGGCTACCGGTCCGACTATTCCAACTTCCCCAGACTCGCCGCCATCTCTCAAGCAGTGCGCGAGGCCTGCCTCTAGGGTCTTTCTCCTCAGACCTTAATCCGAATTCGGACCTGAATCTACCATCCTCACCCCATAAACTTCCCAGGGTATCCCGCAGCTGCTACACTTCCCGGCTATCTGAATGCTCAATCTTCGACACCCAACCCGTGTCATCCTGAACCCTTCGGCTCCGCTCAGGGTAAACTCCGTGAAGGATCTGGGGCAAGGGGCGTCCCACCCCCCAGATGTTTCGCCGCTGCGGCTGGCGCAACGTTACATGGGGAGTGGCCACGGCTAGTCCGGCTTGCCATTTTCAGCGGGCTTCACCCCGCCTGGAGGGTGCTCCGCTTGGGCTCTCCAGTGTTTCTTGGCGTCAGCCGGTACCATTCCCACCCGTTCTCGCATAGAATGTAGCCCTGCATTTCGGTATGGGAGGCATGAAAATGGCATCGTTGAATTTGGCGGAAGCAGAGCAGATCTTGGCGGCGGCAAAGGCAAAAGTACAATCGATGGGCGCCAAGATGAGCATTTCCGTGGTAGACCCTCGCGGCGACTTGATAGTCATGTTCCGCGGTGACGGCGCGTCATGGCGGACTCCCCCTATCTCACGTGCCAAGGCTATGGCCGCCGCGTGTTTTGGACGCCCCAGCGGCGAACTGACGGACAATGCCCAAGCGCCGGTGTTCCGGGGTTTGATGGCCATGGAAGGCGGACATATGATACCCGGGCAAGGAGCTGTGCCGGCGTACCGCAACGGTGAACTCGTCGGGGCCGTGGGCGGCAGCGGCGGAACGGCACAGGAGGATGAGGATGCGTCCCTGGCCGGCATTCAATCCCTGGGCCTTACCACATCGGCGTAACCGCTTGAGGCGAGGAGGAACCAAGATCTCCTCCAACAAGCGGACGGACGACGTGGGGATCGAGCTGGACCAGCCGGCATCGTGAGCCCGGCGTGCCGGGTGCAATCAACGGCTTTACCCATTAGAATACCCGTAGATTACCGGCCATGGGATATGGCCACCCCAGCCCAGCAGTTACGCCGCCGGGCTGGTTGGTTACTGTTCAACCCAGCTTAATCAGAACTGAAACGGGAGGCGCGACAATGGCGGAATTCACCACCAGGCCGGTCATCATGGGCACTCGAGGAGTCGTGACCTCGGGGCATTATCTGGCCACAGCGGCCGGATTCCGCATTATGGAGCAGGGCGGCAACGCCATCGATGCGGCGGCGGCGATGTGTTTTTGCTTAAACCTGTTGGAACCCCAGAGCAACGGCATCGGCGGCGAGGTTCCCACCCTCATATACTCGGCCAAAGAAAAGAAGACCTTTGCCGTCAGCGGCATGGGCTGGTCTCCAAGCGACTTCACGATCGATTGGTGCCGGGAAAACGGCATCGACCTGATCCCCGGCGACGGATACCTGCCGGCGTGCGTCCCGGCGGTGGTAGGCACTTGGACCACGGCGGTGGCCCGTTTCGGCACCATGAGCTTCTCCCAGATCTTGCAGCCGGCCATAGAGCTGGCGGAGAACGGTTTCCCCGTCTACCGGCGGATGCAGACCCGCCTGATGGCATTGGTGGACCGGTTCATGAGCCTTTACCCTTCCTCGGCTGATCTGTACTGCCCCCACGGGCGGGTGCCCGAGACCGGTGAAGTATTTCGCAATCCCGATTTTGCCAATACCCTCAAGACCATGTGCGCCGCGGAAGACTCCGCCAAACAAAAAGGCAGGATCGCCGGGATAGAAGCCGCCAGAGACGTCTTTTACCAGGGGTCCATTGCCGAACGAATTTTGGAATTCGCCACCAACAACCCGGTAGAGGACGCCAGCGGAAAAGCACATACGGCATTGATGAGCTTAGGCGACCTGGCCCAGTGGCACGCGTCGGTTGAAGAGCCCGTCACCAGCAGCTACCGTGATTTTGAAGTGCACAAATGCCCGCCGTGGACCCAGGGGCCGGTTTTCTTGCAGATACTGGGATTGGTGGAAGGATACGACCTGTCGGGAATGGGCCATAATTCCGCCGACTACCTTCACACCATCATCGAGTCCAACAAGTTGGCATTCGCCGACCGGGAGGCCTATTACGGCGACCCAAGGTTCGATAAGGTGCCCTTGGACGTGTTGTTGTCCAAGGACTACGGGTCCATGCGGCGGGAGATGATTGAGCGGGAGGCGTCTTTGGAGTTGCGCCCCGGCGACCTGGGTAACGGCGTCCCAGCCTACGCCCTCCGGGACGTGGCCGAAGACAATCGCGAAGCCCTGGGAGTCGCGGCCGCCGCCATACAAGATTTGGGGTTGGACCACGCCCACACCGGCGACACAACCCATCTGGACGCGGTGGACCGCGAGGGCAACATGGTGGCTGCCACCCCCAGCGGAGGATGGATCGGCACCTCACCCGTGATCAAGGGTCTAGGCTTTCCCCTGGGAACCCGGGGCCAGATGTTTTACCTGAACTCCGGGCGGCCCAACGCCCTGGAACCCCACAAGCGCCCCAGGGCCACCTTGACCCCCACGCTGGTCACCAAAGACGGCGGCCCCTATATGGTATTCGGAACGCCCGGTGGCGATGCCCAGGAGCAATGGACCTCACAGTTTTTCTTGAACTACGTGGATTTCGGGATGGATATACAGGAGGCGCTGGACGCTCCAACGGTCCACACCAACCACTTCCCGTCATCCTTTTATCCCCGGGCCGCCTATCCCGCCAAGGTGGTCGCCGAGTCACGCATTCCCCAACAGGTGATCGACGAACTAAAAAAGCGGGGCCATAGGGTCGAGATGACCGGTGAGTGGTCCAACGGCAAGGTGATGGGCATCCGCTTCGATCAAGAACGAGGCGTCATCCAAGGCGGTGTCGCCGCCAAGGGCAACATCGGCTACGCAATAGGCTGGTAGGAGAATATATGCCCACTCCCAATCTAACTTTTGGTTGCAGTCTGTCCATAGATGAGTACAGCGATATTCCTGAGTTCGCCCGCCGGGCCGAGGCTTTGGGTTTCGACCGGATATCCATGGGAGAACACCTGATGGACGGCAACCCTCCCAGGCCCACGGTGCTGGGCCTACCGGCCATGGCGGCCGCGGCGGGAGCCACACGGACCATCCGGGTGATGACCGGGATAGTCATCGCGCCATTGTACGACCCCGTGCTTCTGGCAAAATCAGTCACCACGGTGGACGTGGTCTCTGGAGGGCGGCTGGACTTCGGCATCGGCATCAGCGGTCAACGGGGCACCAAGATAGAGTTTGACGCCGTTGGCGTTTCAGTCCGCACCCGGGGCCGCCGTACCGACGAGATGTTGGGGGTGATGAAACGTCTCTGGACCGAAGAACATGTCAGCCACCACGGTGATTTCTTCGACTTCGACGACGTGACCTTGGTCCCGACTTCCACCCAAAAGCCCCATCCGCCCATCTGGGTGGCGGGCCGCAGCGATGCCGCCATGCGCCGGGCGGCAACCTTGGGCGATGGCTGGTATCCATATCTCTTCACGGTACGCCGCCTGAAAGCCAGCAACGAGATGATCAGCCAATATGCCGCCGAGGCAGGCCGCGATATGAGTGGCTTCCACTGGGGCCTAAACCAGCCCACCTCCGTCGCCGCCGACAAGGACAACGCCTTCGCCGCAGCCGTGGCCAACGTTGGAGAACGCTACGTGACTGCCGAAAGAAGCGCCGAAGACATTGCCCAAGCGTTGTGCGTATCCGGCACGCCCCAGGATTGCATCAAAGCCATAGAAGACCGGGTGGAAGCAGGAGTGCGGGATTTTAACTTCGGCTTCCTGTCGCCGGATGTAGACGGGTCTTACAGCCAGATGGAGATGTTCTCCAGCCAGGTTTTGCCTTACTTCCGCTGATAGCCAAATTCGTGATAGTAAAGAAACCAGATTATTGACAATTTATGTCGCCTAACTACAATGGCCATGGTAATGGTCCGTTCTTGAAGGGAATCATCATAGAGAGGAGTTCTCATGATCACCAAATTCGGCAGCCTGTTCGCCGGCAACGTGGACCTAGAAAATATCGGGTTTGAAGGTACCGCGGTAAACGACCGGTGGCTCCCGGACGAGCATTTGACCACCGCGTTTGATAAGAGCATTTCCTTCGCCAAGGTGATGGACGACCTGGGTTACAGCACTTTCTGGTCGGCCGAGCATCATTACCAGCGTGAAGGTTATGAGTGCATCCCTAATCTGCTCATGCTGTACGTGCACATGGCCCACCTTACCAAGAACTTGAAATTTGGCTGCGGTTTCAACATCGCTCCCATGTGGCACCCCCTTCGTCTAGCAGAGGATTTCGCCACCGCGGACCTCCTCACCAACGGCCGGGTGATTTTCGGCGTCGGCCGCGGCTACCATTCCCGCGAGGTGGATACGTTCGGCTCGCCCAGCACCATAACCGACAGCGACGCCAACCGGGAGTTGTTCGAAGAGCAAGTCGAAGTGATCATGAAGGCCTTTAACAACGAGTCATTCTCCCACCATGGCAAGTACTATGACATTCCGGCCGAAGTCCCCTACCGGGGCTACGACCTGAAAGAGTTGACCCTGGTTCCCAGGCCCAAGAACCTGCCCGTGGAAACGTGGCAACCCATCGTCAGCGCCAGCCAGCGGGCCATGGACTTCATGGTCAAACACGGCATCAAAGGGATAGTAGGCGGCGGCGCGGCCACCGGCGGCGCCGGCAGCGAGGTGCTCACCAACTGGCGCGACACTTTGGCCAAAGCAGGCAGGGAAACCGAGTTGGGCGGAGACCTGATCATCGGCATCTCCATCCACCTGGCCGACACCGAAGAACAAGCCATTAACGAGGTTCGTAGTGTCTTTGAAGAAAACATGAAGATGTTCGGGGCGCTTGGCTTCGTGAGAGAGTTGACGCCCGAGCAGATCACCGCCATGGGAGACCCGGCCCTGGCTCGCGGGGCCGGATTGCCCACCCTGGAAAACGCCATCAAGTCCGGCCAGTGGCTCTGCGGCCCTCCGGAAATGGTCATTGAAAAGCTGATGGCCGTACAAGAAATGTTCCCGGGTTTGGAGGAGATCAACGTGGGTTGCACCTCCATGGGAATGTCCGAGAAGCGCACGCTGGAACAGCTGGAGTGGATTGGCAAAGAGGTCATGCCAACGTTCAAGAACCAGGCCAAAGCTGGCGCTGCTGCCGATTAGACTCTAGTTTAGGTTAGCTGTACCACCGGCAGTTGGGTCCTTCGACAGGCTCAGGACGAGCGGTATAGACATCACTTTCCGTTCTTGGTGAACTTGTCGAATCAACTCTCTAAAGGAAACTGTCAGCGCCGGGGAACATTACCCGGCAACCCTTCAACCAGGCAACCAACCGGCTTGAGAGGCCTATGACCAGCCCTTTGACCGAGGACGAACTGCTGGACCTGGCGCGGAGGTATAGCTTTCGCAGCCGTATGGACAAGAGCGTCGTTTCGGGCCCCATATTCGTTTGGGCAAGGGGCTCGGTGGTCCGCGATGTAAACGGCAAGGAATACCTGGACTTTAACTCCGGCCAAATGTGCGCCGCCCTGGGCCACAATCATCCCCGCATCATCCAGGCGTTGGAAGAGAGCGCCGGCGCCCTGATCCACAGCCACATGAGCATGTTCAACGACCGGGAGATCATATTGGCCAGCCGCCTGGCGGAGATCGCTCCCGCGGGCATGAACCGCAGCATGTTTTTGACCTCCGGAAGCGACTCCAACGAAGCTGCGATCGCCATCGCCAAGCGGTACACCGGCGGGTACGAAGTGGCCAGCCCCATGGTCAGCTTCCACGGATTGAGCCAGTCCACCCGGGCCGTGACCTATTCCGGCCTGGGGCATCAGGGCTACGGCCCTTATGCCCCAGGCCATTACGCGATGTTCGCGCCCTACCGCTACCGGTGCTCTTTTTGTTCGGACAAACCCGGCTGTGACTCCACCTGTCTGGATGCGAGCTTCGACCTGCTGGATGCCCAAGCCGACGGACGCCCGGCAGCCGTGATCACCGAGACATTGTTCAGCGCCGGGGGCGTGATCGACCTGCCGCCGGGTTGGCTGCAACAGCTGAAAAGCATGTGCCGAGACCGAGGGATGTTGCTGATACTAGACGAAGCCCAAACGGGCCTGGCCAAGCTGGGAACCATGTGGGCTTTTGAAGAAGAGGGCGTGACGCCAGACATATTCACCATCTCCAAACATTTCGGCGGTGGTATCGCGATCAGCGCCGCCATAACCACCGACGAGATCGAAGAGAAGGTAGTGGAGTCAGGTTTCGTCCTGGGCCACTCTCATTCCAACGACCCTCTACCTTGCAATGCCGCCATCGCCAGCATCGACGTCATATTGGAGGGCTCCCTGGTGGACGTGGCCAGGGAGTTGGGCGAATACTGGAAAGGCCACCTGCAGCAGTTGGCGCAAAGGCACGAGATCATCGGAGATATCCGGGGCAGGGGGTTGCTCCAGGGTATCGAACTGGTGGTGGACCGGGATACCAAGGAGCCCGCATACCAAGCGGGACAGGAAACCGGGCGGATATGCCTGGATAATGGGCTGATATTTAGCCTCCGCCGGGGCGGCTCGGTGATCAGGTTCGTACCGCCGTTCACCACCACCCATGCCCAATTTGACCAAGCCGCCGAAATACTGGATTCGGCCCTGCCCCAAGCCACGGACCGCGGCTGAACCCTAATTGAGAATACCAGCCGCCAGCGCCATCGCCGCCGCTGATGGACGGCGCTCGGAGACGAATGCGTTCTGATCCATCGCCAATTGCCTCCGATGGCGAACACCCCAAGCGGTGGCGCACCCTTGGATTTTTATCCATCGCCACGGTATTCGCTTTAACCGTCTGGTTCAGCACCAACGCCATCGCTCCCGCCTTGGAAACGGAACGGGGATTTTCCGGCGCCGACATCGCCTGGTTAACGATTGCCGTCCAGTTAGGCTTTGTCGTGGGCACATTGATAATCGCCATTACTAACCTGGCGGACCTGATGAACACCCGCAAACTGTTCGCCATTTGCGCCGTGTTGGCGGGCGCCAGCAATATAGCTTTGGTCTTCCTGCCCGGCGGGTTTGCCACCGCGTTGGTTTTACGGCTGTTGAGCGGCATTTTTCTGGGGGGAGTATATCCTCCGGGGATGAAGATCGTGTCCGGCTGGTTCCGGTCGGGACGAGGCGTGGCGATCGGCGTGATGATCGGCGCGCTGACCCTGGGCTCGGGTTCACCCCACCTCCTGCGCTCGGTTTTCGTATCTCAGTGGGAACTCACTCTGTACGTAAGCTCCGCCCTGGCGGTCCTGGCCGGGGCGATCGTTTACTTCCTGGTGGAGGACGGACCGCTGGACGTGCCGGCCCGCCACTTCAACCCTCGGTATTTGATACAAACCATCAAGGTCCCAGCCACCCGCATGGTCTTCTTAGGTTACCTGGGCCACATGTGGGAACTGTATGCTATGTGGTCCTGGATCTCATCTTTCTTGGCAGTGGTCTACGGGGCCAGAAGCGTGGCCGGCGGGTCCCTGGCTCTGTCTAGCCTGGTCACCTTCCTGGTATTCGCCGCCGGCGCTTTGGGGTGCGTTGCCGCCGGATTCTTCGCGGAACGACACGGCCGCACCTTGGCGACCAGCATCGCCATGGTCATTAGCGGCGGTATGGCACTATTCATAGGGTTTCTTCCCATGGAATGGGGGGTGGTCATCGCCTTGGTTGCCCTGGTATGGGGAGCTTCGGTGGTGGCTGACTCTGCCCAGTTCTCCACCGGGCTTACAGAGTTGAGCGAGGACGCCTACAGGGGTACGGCCCTAGCGTTTCAGACCGGATTGGGTGAAGAAGAATGGTCCGATCTGGAGCTGACCATGCCCCAGTTTCGGACAATTTGCCTGCTGGGCCAGGGTCCGGAGCGAATGGGCAGCATCGCGGGGCACCTTAGCACCAGCATGTCATCGGCCACCAGCATGATCGACCGGCTGGTGGACAAAGGCCTCGTTGAGCGGGCACCCGACTCCTCAGACCGCCGGGTCGTAACCTGCCAGCTCACTGATAGGGGCAGGGAAGAGATGGACCGGTTCATGCGCATCAACCAACTCCGGCTCACCCGGATGGCCAGCCGGTTGACGGTCGAAGAACTTCAAACCGTGGTCGACGCCATGGAAATCCTATGTTCCGCCGCCAATCGCGGCTGCCAGGATTCGTAAGGCTTGACCTTCTTGACTGGCATAGCCCTGCAACGGCGTTCGGTCACCATTTTGGCGATTCTTCTGGTAATGGCCGCCGGGGTATACACCTTCCGGAATCTGGAGCGCGAACTATTCCCTCAGATTCAATTCCCCAATATCACCATTGCCACGGTTTACCCGTCGGCCAATCCCGATACAGTGGTGCGGGAAGTGACCGACCCCATAGAAGATGCCATCGCCGGAATGACGGGTCTGCAGGAAGTCCAATCGACCTCCTCTGAAAACGTGTCCCTGGTTCTAGCTACCTTCGACTTTGGCAGAGACATGGAAGAGGCCGAGCGGGACATCGTCAGCAACCTAGGCGGAATCAGCTTCCCCGATGGGGTTTCCGATCCAATCGTCAGCCGCATAGCCACCGACGTTTTCCCGGTGATGCAATTAAGCGTCATCGGGGATCGGAACATACCTTCGTTGCAACGGGTGGTGGACGAATTGATCGTTCCGGTGATAGAGCGCGTCGATGGTGTGTTTGAAGCCAGCGTCATCGGCAGGGTTGACGAACAGGTGTCGATCATGGCAGACCCCGCCAAGTTGGAAGACCTGGGTTTGACCTTGTCCGATGTGGCCGCTGCCCTTTCGGAAAACAATATCAGCCTGCCCGCCGGAAGCATAGACGACGGCACGACGTCTTACCCGGTGCGTACGTCCCACCAATTGGGTTCGCTGCAAGACTTTCAGGACCTGATGATCGCATTTGAAAGGGACGGCTCAGGGATCCTCACCAGCCGTCCCATCAGGCTTTCAGACGTGGCCCGGGTAGAGATCAGCACTGAGAAGGCGGCTCGAATCTCCCGCACCAACCAAAAGCCTAGTCTGGGTATCGTTGTCATAAAAGAGCCAGATGCCAACACGGTGGACGTGACGGAGCAGGTCTTGGACTCCCTGGAGCAGGTCCAAGGAATCCTTGCCGACGTAGAAATCATTACCCTGACCAACGATGGCCCGGAGGTTCAGGGCGAGCTAGACGCCCTGCTGCGGGAAGGCCTCTTGGGGTTTTTATTCGCCATCAGCGTAGTATTCATCTTCTTGGCGAATCTACGGCCTCGGGTGATTCAGGGTGTAACCCTGGCGTTGCGGCCCACATTGATCATCGGAGTATCCATCCCCCTGAGCATTCTCACTGGCGTACTGATCATGGGCTTTACCGACCTAAGCCTAAACTTCATGACGCTGGCCGGGCTGGCCATAGCCGTAGGGAGGGTGGTGGACGACAGTATCGTCGTGCTGGAGAACATGTACCGCCACATGCAGGCGGGGGAAGAGCGCATCCAGGCGGCGGTGGACGGAACCCGCGAGGTCGCGGCAGCCATCATCTCCTCCACCCTGACCACCGTTGTGGTTTTTATGCCGCTGGCTTTTATTCAAGGTTTGGTGGGATCCTTTTTCTCGCCCTTTGCCATGTCCGTCAGCTTCGCTTTGCTGGCGTCGACCGTAGTCGCGTTAACCGCCGTGCCCACCCTCGGAGTGGTGCTGCTACGACACGGAGACTTCCCCGAATCGGGTGACGCGGCTGGCGCCGGACAGGACCAAGAGGTACCGCTGGGGTTATCCCAGCGGATCTATTCCTCGGCCCTGGTCTGGACATTGGGCCACAAATTCATAACGATCCTGGCGGCGCTGGCGATCACCCTGGCCAGCTTGGGTCTCACTTTGATCATCCCCGTAACCCTATTTCCGGCTGGAACCCCTGAGTTCATAACCATCGACTTGGACCTGCCCACCGGTACATCGGTGAGTAATACCTTGGAGCAGGTGGTGCGGGTGGAAGAGGTCTTGGAGCAATTTCGCGAGCGAGGAATAGTAGATGCTTACCAGGCCACGCTGGGGGCATCGACACAGGATTTCACCGGCGGCGGCGGATCCGGCGGATTTCATTTGGCAGGGGTCATCGTGACACTGACCGAAGACGTACCCAAAAGCATCACCGAGGACATTAGAATACTACTCCCCGGCGATGATGAGACCACCATCACCGTGACTGAAATCTCCGGGGGACCACCCAGCGACCAGCTGGAAATCACCGTCACCGGCAGCAATTTTTCTTCCATCTCCAACGCCTCAAAACAGGTTCTAGCGGCGGTGGAGGCCATCGACGGCGTGATAAACGTGAGTAGCGACATCACTTCCTCCAGAGAAGAGGTGTCCATAAAAGTCGATCCCCAAAAGGCCGCCGAGTTCGGCCTCAGCGCAAGCGCGGTGGCCCAGCAGGTCAACCGGTATCTGGTAGGCCAGACGGTTTCTCAAGTGGATTTGGAAGAGGTCACCATGGACGTGGTGCTGACCGGGCTTCCACAAGATGCCGATGCCATCGAAAAGTTAAGCCGGCTGACCATCCAGGGGCCCCATGGCAATGTGAAACTTGGAACCATAAGCCGGATCGCCCTGGAAGTCGCCCCCATAACCATCAGCCGGTTCGACGGAGAACGTTCCGCCAGCATATCCGGTGACATCATTGCCGAAGACACCCAAGCAGTTGGCAAAGAGCTTGAAAAGGTGCTCGCGGCCATCGACCTGCCCCCCGGGGTCAACATCAAGACCGGCGGAATATTTCAACAGATCGCGGAGGGTTTTGAGGACATATTCACCGCCATGGCCGTGGGCGTGATCCTAGTCTATTTGGTGATGGTAGCCAGCCTCGGTTCCCTACGAAACCCACTGGTGGTCGTACTCAGCCTGCCTTTAGCGGTGGTGGGGGCCTTGACCGCCCTGGCCATTACCGACCGAACCCTCAGCTTGTCGGCGTTGATGGGGCTATTGCTGCTCATCGGCGTGGTGGTGACAAACGCCATTGTCTTGATCACATTCGTGGAGCAATTAAGGGAACAGGGCTATGGGGTATACGACGCATTGCTAGAGGGAGGGAAAGTCAGGTTGAGGCCCATCCTAATGACGGCCTTCACCACGATATTCGCCCTGCTGCCTCTGGCCATGTCGTCTGCCGATAATTCGGGCATCATCGGCGCTGAACTGGCGACGGTGGTAATCGGGGGGCTGGTCAGCTCCACCTTTTTGACCTTAATCGTGGTGCCCGTGGTGTATACCCTCGCCCATGAATCGGTACCAAACGGCGTGGGGAAAATAGCTTCCGCCATGGTCCGCATGACCCCCCTGCGGCCGCAACAGGCGGCAGGCCCCCAGGACGGCGGCGCCTAAAAGGAAGGTCCTGGCTAACGCAAGAGGCTAGGATCGATCGATGGATAGAGTATTTAAATTGAGCGTGATCAAACAGCCAGCCAGGCTCTGGCAGAAGAGACTAAGATACCGGCCGTTTCTTATTGCATGGTTGCTGGCGCTGGTGCTAATGGCCTGCGGTATCAGCGGAGCTTCCGGCCAAACCGTGGTCGAAGAAGGCGGGGCTCCCGACGGTACTTCCGATCCAAGTGCCGAGACGGTGCTGATTCCCATGGATGGCCGTCTTGAATTTCCCAACCGGGCGGAATTGACCTTTGGTGTGGCCGGAACGGTGGGACGTATATTGATTGTGCCCGGCCAGAGGGTAGCACTTAGAGAGACTCTGGCAACCCTGGACGCCACCTCCATTTCCAGGCTGGAAGGAGCTTATTCCCAACAAGTGGTCATCCTGGATCAGGCCCAGGAAGAACTGGACGATTTTCAACGGATGCACCGCCAGGAGTCCGCCCTGGCCAAGCAGAAAGAAGCCCAGGCAAAGGTGGCCCATGACCTGGCGGTTCAAGCTCTAGACGCGTTCCCTTTCGACTTCGGCGTCAAGCTGGCCCAGGCGCGCCAGCGAAAAGCCAAAGCCGAGTTGGACCTTGACCAAGCCCAGGAAGACCTGATCGACTTTCAACTGGATTACGACCGGGAAGTGGCCCAAGCCCTGAAAAAAAAGGCTGGTGCCGAATTGTCGCTGGACAAGGCGCTGGAAGGCCTGGCCAACCTCGGTCTTGATTACAGCCAAGATTTGGCATCAGCATTGCAGGTCTTGGCCAGTGCGGAGTTGGCGGCCGACCAGGCTGAGGAAGATCTGGCCGGCTTCCAGAGAGACTACCAGCAAGCTCTGGCCAAGGCACGCCGCGTCACGGCCGACGCCGAACTGGCATTGGAACAGGCACTGGACGATCTAGCGGACGACACTTCCACCCACGCTGATGATCTGGCCAAAGCCCTTCAAGCCAAGGTCGACGCCGAAGATGCCCTCAGGGCAGCCCGCCTGGCGCTTGACGTTTTTGAAGCAAGCAGGACGGACCAACTATCCTTGGTGACCCAGACGGTGACCGACGCCACCAAAGAACATACCGATGCCAAAGATGCCCTAAGTGACTTTATCCTAGCGAATGTACTGGGGCCGAATCCAGTAAACGACGTTTCCAGAACCCTGGCGGCGCTACAGGCGGCCGAAGAATCTACCAGCGATGACTTAACCCTGGCCAAGATCGACCTCGCCAGGCTGGGTCTGATCACGGGCAGCCTGGAATGCCGGGAATTCCAGTCCGCGCCGTTGCTGGACCGGTGCGAACAGCTTGCCACCGGCATCGTCCTAGCTCAATCCAACCTGGACAAAACCAAACGCGACCTGGCGGACCTGCAGGAAGCATCGGCAGGCGAGTCCGGGACCACAGGGCAGGAATCCCTGGAAAGGCAACAACTCAGGGCCAAGGTGGAAGTGGCCAACGCGGAACTGGGCGCCGCCCTTGATGACCAAGACGACTTGGAGGAAGGCGCCGACGCGTTGGAAAGAAGCCGCCTTGCGTCGGGACTGGAATTTGCCGAGGCCGCCCTGAAAACCGCCCGGCAGGATCTGAATGACACCCGAGTCAGCATCAACTCCGGACAGATCGCCCGTCAACGGCAAGCCACCAGCGCCGCCAGAGCCCAGTTGGCCGAGGCGGAAGCCGCGCTGGCGTCCACGGGTACGGCTGGTGGTGATACGGACCAGCAGGTCAAGCGGGATGCCGTCGCCAGCGCTCAAGCACGCCTGGCCACCAAGGAAAGGGCCTTGGCGGCCATCGAATCGGGCGCCGATCCGCTGGAAGTGGCCTCGGTGGAGTCCACGGCCAGGCTCTTGACCGAGGAGTTGACCGTCGCCAGCCGGGAACTGGATAGATTGTCAAACGGGCCAGACCCGTTGATACGAGCGGTTCTGGAAACCGGCTTGAGCGCCGCTCAGAGCACTCTGGACCGAGCCGGGAAAAACCTGACCGTCTTGCAAGACGGTGAAGACCTCTTGGAGCTGGCGCTGCTGGAAAAGGGGGTCCAATTGGCCACCGAAGGCCTCGCCGAGGCAAAAAAGGAATCCCAGGAACTGGACCACGGGCCGGACCCAATAGATTTAGCCTTGTTGGAAGCCCGGGTAGGACTGGCGCGATCGGCGCTGGGCGACGCCGAGGAGGACCTGGATGGCGCCATTATCCGGGCTCCATTCGCAGGCTTGGTTTCCCGGGTAAACGCCGACCCGGATGACGACGTGAACGACGAGTCACGTATCATGGAGATGGTTGACACATCAGTCCTAGAGGTACTCGCGGCGGTGGAAGGGTCCGAAGTCACCCAGATCCAAGAGGGAGCCGAGGCTCGAGTCACCATCGATTCCATACCCAGCCGGCAATTCATCGGAGAGGTCACGGCCGTCGCGGCCTCTCCCAGGACCGAAAGAGGGGTGGTCACCTTTCCGGTGGTGGTGCGCGTGCATCTGCCGCCGGGCGTGGAAGCCCCCGTGCGGCTAAGCGCGGTGTCCGTGAAGGTGGTTGCCGGAGAAGCGCCTCAGTAAGTATAATGCAGGCCCAGAATCATCCGCGCCGGAGGTTAACATGGTTAGATTGGGCGCCGTAGCATCCGCATCCCATATGACGGTGTTCCAGGGCCTAGAGAAGCTGTTTGGCGCTCGGGGAATCGAGATGGACTGGGTACTATACTCCGACTATGACGCCATGATAGACGCCTTCGTCTCCGGCGAAATAGACCTGGCCTGGAACGGCCCTCTGGGTTACGTGAAGATCAAAAGGCTCATCAGCAACCCTTGCAGTGTGATTGCCATGCGGGACGTGGACATCAACTTCACAACCCACTTCATCACTCAGGAGGGCTCTGACATCACCACCGTGGAAGACCTGATGGGCAGACGCTTCGCCTTTGGGCGCCGCTCGTCGGAACAGGCCGGGTTGCTGCCACTTCATTTTCTGAAAGAGATGGGGATCTACCCCAGATCAGACCTGGCACTGAGCACTTTTTACGAGGAGCGCCAATCCCAGACCCGATCGGACGAAAGGGATGTTGTAGAGCGGGTGTTGAACGGGGAGTACGACGCTGGTTCGGTCAGCGAGCGGACCCTGGAGACCATGGCTGGTGAAGGGCTGCTGGCCCCCGGCCAAGTGCGTATCTTCTGGTCAAGCCCCGGTTATAGCCACTGCTGCTTCACCGCTCAGGGAGACATGGAGGCGGGCCTGTATCACGAGGTTGAGCGCGCATTCTTGTCGGTGGATTATGACGACCCGCTGGGGAAAACAGTTCTAGACGCGGAAGGGTGTTCATCCTTCGTGCCAGGCATCACCGAAGGATGGGAGATCATAGAGAAGGCCGCGGTGGCTGAAGGTCTGGTCTAGTTTCAGGTCTAGGGCCGGGTCCGGCCAACGGTGATCTAATTCTCCGGGGGCTCATCAGGCATGTTTTGAAGGATGTCGTTCAGGGTTTTATCTAACTCTGGATCCAATTCCACGGATTCCTCAAATGGCCTGACGACGTAGTCCGCTCTGGCCCGGTCGATCAGCTCTTTGGCTTTTGAATTGGAGTTGCCGATGCGCTCCAAAGACTCCTGCAATTCTTCCGACTCGGCTTGCCCAAGCGCCATCAATTCGGCCAGGTCTATATCCAGTTTGAACATGGGTTTGAGCCGTTTCATGATGGCGTAATACGCGCGGTGGTCCCTAGCTATCCCTACTGGATCATTGTTGCGGCTCAGAAACGGGAACATGGGAGCCATCGCACCAAACCGGAACATGTCTAGGTCGGGATGTTCGGCATAGGCAATGGAGTTTAAGGCCATGCCGATGGTGGGTCCGTTTCTACCACGGCTACCGTAATTAGAGAAACTCACACCGTATTTCTCCAGCTCCTCCTTCATTCTGGGATTGCTGTAGATACAGCTAACGTTTCGCTCTAATTCCGGTGGGGCCGCTCCGTTGTACCCTTCCACGGCTACCGTCCGTTGAATACCCAGTTCCCTAACGGCTTGAAAAAAGGCCTGTCCATATATGTCTACGCGGAACCAGGGTTCCTCGCCAAGAAAGATTATCAGCCCATTGCCGGCATCGTAGAAATAATTCCGCCGGAGCATATCCTGGCTGGGCAGGCCGTCTTGGTATGCCACCCGGGGCCGGTAAGCGTCGTGGGTACCGGGAACCTGAAAAGGGTAGCATTCCCTGGAAACCCCTTCCCCAAGCCGGCCAATCTCCCTGGCGTTCAATTTATTTATGAGGTACCGGGGAAGACCGCTTGAAATGGAACCGCCGTCGGACCATTGGCGTCTCCAGCCAGCGATGAGGTATTGGGCTGCCGGTTTTTCCTTCAGGACCACAAGTTCGTTGTCCATCCGGTAAATCTCCTTATCAAAACCCACTCCGCGGGAAACCATCTGCTGAAGGTAAGTAGGGTTTATTTTGACAGAGGTGGTCTGGTAACGCAAACGGCGGTCAACATAGTTAGATGGTTCCGGCAATGGGAGGAGGCCACCGGGGGTGGAGCCTGATACACAGTTAGCCGGGCTCCTAAGTGGCCCTTAGCAGGTTAGACAACAAGATAGGTTATGCCAAAAATATCCAATCCCCGGGACCGGTGTGGCTGAAAGAGACACGGCCCCAGGGATGTCATTCTTCCTTCTGGTTGCTAGTTGGGAGCCTCCAAGGAGTATGTCCTAAATCCCATATCCAGGTCTGGCATCTGCTCCCCATGATCGAAGCGAAATAGTTGGCCGTTGGGATATTGGTCTGTAGTTCCGAAGATCGAGGCGTCGGACTGGGCGACCGAATGTAACCTGATGACGTAGGTCTCGCCGGGTGTCACGGCCACGGGATGATCAAAGTCGAAGCGGGTGAACCGTTCCTCCCCAAAACTACAGAACGGGACATCCAATGTCATGACGGTTTCCGCCACCACCGGTCCGTCATAAGCGCCTTGGCGAATCTGAACGGTAATCTCATCGGATTGGGATCCGGTGCAAACCGGCAACCCCACCGCCGTCAATACCGGCATATTGGGGATGAACGATAGACCCACGTCATAGGCGCCGAATCCTTGACCAAAGGCATACTGGGCCGGGGAATGGTCCTGGTCCAACACCGTTTCGGTTATGATTGTGGCTGGTGTCGAGGGTTCGTACCTGATCACCGTGCCGTCGTTGCCCACCATAAGGGCATAACTTCCGTCGGGGGTCCAATCCAGGCCAAAGAGGGTTTTATCGGCGCTCAATCCGGTATTCAGCGTCTGCACCGCTTTCCCGTCGAACGCCAACACCACGCCCTTCTCTTCCTGCCCGAAGTCCAACGATAGGACCCCGCCGACCATCAGGGCCTGTTCGCCGTCGGCCCTCCAGTCCACCGCAAAGAGGGCGTCCCGAAGCCCGTTGCTCAGGTCGGTAAATCCCGAGTCGTCGTATTTGAGTATGGCGCCGCCGGTGCCGACCACCAGGCCATAGGAACCGTCAGATTTCCAGGCAATGTCTTGCAGGTTGCTGGACACGCCCGTGGGGATGGGATCGCTAAACGATTCACCGTTGAACTCCAACACCGTGGTATTAGGAGCGCTGGTGTTTGTCACGAGAGCCCGGCTGCCGTCATGATTGAAGGCCACACCGGAGTAATGACCCCAGGGCGGGTCCATATTGGTCAATCCGCTGGCATCTAACTTTTGAATGAAGCCGTTGTATCCCACGATCATTGCGTAGCTGCCATCGGGCGCCCACATGCTGCCGTTTAGATTTGGGCCGGAACCGCTGGCCACGGTGACCAATTCGTCGCCGTCGTAGGTCATGACCAATGCCTTGGTGTTGCCTGCCCCGCCGGTGATCACGGCCTTGTCTCCGGCCGAATTCCAGCTCACGCTGAACAGGTCTAGCGTGGTTCGAGACTCTATAGAAGTGAATCCTAAGCCGTCATACCTGAGAAGCGTACCGCCACTCCCGGTGACTAGGGCGTAGCTCCCATCGGGATTCCATGCCACGTCGGTGAGCCGCTGCCCGGTGCCGCTGTTCAGGTTAATGAAAGTAGGCGGTGGTATCGGAGTGGCGGTGGCGGGCAAAACCACCACATTGGGAAGCGGCGTTGGTGCAACAATGGGCACGGAGACCGTGGGAACCGCCTCGACCGGTTGCAGCGTAACTGCCGAGATCACGGTTGGCTAGGCTTTCACAGGCTCTGTTTCCCGAACCATTTCTACCGTGGGTTCGACGCCGGGATCGACGGCCCGGGGCTCAGCCAACTTTTCGGCCGCGGTTCCTATCGCGTCTTGGACCGCGTCGGCCACCGGCTTAGGAACGGCATCCTTGGCCGCGGGCAATTTTTCCTCGATCGTCTGACAGCCAGTGAATATCATCGCCAGCACAAAAACCGCGGCAGCCACTGTCAAAGTTCTCCCCATAATGATTCGCCTCTCCCTCTCCAAACGACGGCGATACCACACCCAACAGGTTCGCCCAACGTTGCGGAATCCATCTTCCAGCGTGTCATCGCGGTTTCGCTAGAGCAAGCCGTTTTTGCCGGCGCAAATCGGTCCCCTGGCCTGGACTTGTTATCCCCCGCCATTGTTGGCATATAATCGACATAACCGCTATTTCAATAGGCGGCAACTTGCTATCCAAACGGTTCAGGTGAAACCGAATGAAGATCACTAGAAGCAATTACGAAGGGATTCCCATGCAAAAAGGGACCCATCCCCAAGCGGTGCGGGTGGGCAACCTTTTATTTCTTTCGGGAGCGCTGGCCAGGGGCACCGATGCCGGATTTGGCGACATTGGCCAGCAAACCGAGGCCATCTTCCAACGGATCAAACATATAGTGGAAAAGCAAGGCGAGACCCTAGACAACGTGGTAAAGATCACCAACTTCGTCGTGGACAACTCTCCGGCCGCCACCGAGGCGACCCAGAGCGTAAGGGTAAAGTTCTTTGGTGATAACCTGCCGGCCAGCACCCGGGTGAAGGTGGCAGTCCTATCGGAGCCCCACCTGTTGATCGAGATCGAGGCCATCGCGGTGCTGGACGATTAGCAGTTTGGAGGGAAATCAATGTCTTATAACGAAGAGCTTGCTTTGCGTATCCGGGTCGCACTGGACGGTCAGGAACGTGTTGTCGAAAGGAAAATGTTTGGGGGCATCGCCTTCATGCTCTCCGGCAACATGTGCGTCGGAATAACCGGAGACTACCTGATGGTGCGTGTAGGCCCCGACGGCCTGGACGACGCCATGGCCCAGCCCCATGCCCGGCCCATGGATTTCACAGGGCGGCCCATGAAAGGCTTTGTCTACGTCGGTCCCCTAGGAACCGAGCATGACGATCCCCTAAAACAGTGGATCCAACGCGGAGTCGCTTACGCGGAGACCTTGCCGGCCAAATGAGCCGGGCCAAATAAGAAGATTTTTACGCGCTGGGAGAAACACCAATGACAACCAACGAGATACCGCTGGCTCAGGAGATTGGGCGCGTGCCTTCCATGACCGTGCCCCTGGACGCTCAACAGGAACTGCGGTTCCAGGCGCTGGAAGAAGAGTCGGTTATGGTGGACATCCACCAACACCCTTTTGTTTGCCCCGAGGATATGGACCGGCTCATCGAACTTTTGCGGAGCAACAAATACAACTGGGGGTACCAGGCGGTAAAGCACGGCGGCTGGGCGGCGGTGACCACGTCCAACGCCTTTCGCGGATTCGTGAATACCCATGACATGTCATACACCAGGTTCGAAGACCTTCAGACTGAGGTCGCGCTGATGCTGTCGGACCTGAGCCGATCGGACCAGGCGGTATTGGTGACCAGCGCTGATGAGATCGAAGCCGCCAAACAGCAGGGCAAGGTGGGCTTCATGCCATCGTTGGAGCACCTGGCCATCGGCAGCGAGTTGGAACATATTGATATGTTTTACGCCATGGGAGTCCGTTTGGCCGGGCTGACATATAACCGCAAGAATTTCATAGGCGATGGTCAGAACGAGCGAAACGACGGGGGCCTCAGCGAGTTCGGCATCGAAGTGGTGGACCGGATGAACCGGCTGGGCATGGCCATCGACGTGTCCCACGCCTCATTCCAAACCGCCATGGACGCCATCCGCTTCTCTCAGGTACCCATCAGTTTTAGCCACAACGCGGCCTACACCCTGCGCCCCACCGCCAGGACTCGAAACGACGAGGAGCTAAAGGCGTGCGCCGCCAAGGGTGGCATAATCGCCATCACCGCGGTGCCCAACTCGTTGAGCGACGACCCGGAGCAGGACATAAACTGCGTGCTGGACCACTATGATTACATGGTGAACCTGGTGGGAGTGGACCACGTGGGCATCGGGACCGACACCAACATCGGCGACCACGTAGCGTTCCACCGGGTAATGCTAGGAAGGGACCCCAGCCAGCTGCCGGCGCCCTACCTCAACGGCCTTGAATCCCCCGCCGACGGTAAGAACATCATCCGCGGATTGATTCGCCGGGGCTATGCCGACACCGACGTGAAAAAGCTGGTAGGTGGCAACGCCCTGGAATTCTTCCGCCGGGTGATGGCGTAGCCCGCCCGAATCATTAGCCAGTCCCGGCTAACCACCGGGGGTCTCGAGCGCAACCGCCTTGGGCAGAAAAAGAGCCCCAACAAACTTTTGTTGAGACTTGTGACATTACACCACACCGGCGTCCCGTCTCGCAATACTTTGTGCCCAGATTTGATGTTTCGGTTTTTCCGGCCTTGATCCGCGGAAACGCTGGCCAGCCCGGCGCCAGGTAACAAAAAACCCCGGCTAACAACCAGCGTTTTTATGCACATCTGCCTTGGGCGAAAAAAGAGCCCCAACGACTATCTGCTGAGGCTTCCATCATTATACCACACCGGCGTCCCGTCTCGCAATACTTTGTGCCCAGATTTGATGTTTCGGTTTTTTCAGCCTTAAGCCGCGGAACCGCTGGCCGGTCAATCCGGCGTCAGGCAACAAAAAACCCTCGGCTAACCACCGGGGGTTTCGAGCGCATCCGGTTTGGGCAAAAAAAGAGCCCCAACAACTTTTTTTGAGATTAGCTCCATTATACCACACCGGCATCCAGTCTTGCAATACTTTGTGCCCAGATTGAATGTTTCGCGTTTTTTCTACCTTGAGCCACATCCCTTGACTTGAATTCATCCTAGTACTCAGTCAACTTGGTTTTAGCATTTGTTTAAGAAAACGGACAATTAGGCTATCCTGCCTGGTGGGAAGTGTTGTTGGCGGGGGTGGCAGTGATGGTCCGGGACAAGTACGCAGTGCGGTTGG
>DAOUHE010000267.1:0-1512 GCA_034428715.1 Dehalococcoidia bacterium
AATCGAGAGCGAAATACCTGAGCCGGGACGAGACCGCCCGGTGCGAAAATGCCCACGAAGCCATGGTCCTCTAAGGAATGTCCGACGGGGTGGCCGGAGCAGCCTTCCCAGGGTCACGGCATAGATTCCACCTTGGTATTGGTTTAGACATAGTACCCCCAGGATGCGTATAGTTCTGTTTGCTACGGAACCTGACCTTGGTGCATGCCCAAAAGGCTGGTGGGCCATCGTGCCCCCTTGTTGGCATGTGTCACGGGTTCCGTAGCAAGAGCCTAGCTAGCCGCAAGGGGGTTCCCCATTGTCCAATACTCCTGATATATGGTCTGTTCTTCGGGGATTGGACGACGTCGACGACAAGTTGCTGCAACACCCAGCATTTGAGCAACTCCCAGCCCTATTGGAAAACGACGAGGCCCCCGAATGCGTAGCGCGGAACGGTGACGCTGATGTCTACGTGGCGACGGACCGCAGGATAATTCACTTCAAAACGGACTTCTGGAAGAAGTCAATCAGCAAAGTAACACCCTACCTCTACAACGATATAAAGACATTCCGGGCCGATATGGCGTTTGCATCCAACGGCTGTAAATTGACAATCACCGGTGGCGTGAAAACCCTCCCCATGAAGAAAGGCGACCGTCAACGATTCGCCACTGTCGTCCGGTCTCATGTGTCGGCACACCAAACAGACGAATCAATCTCTGGCCAGGCAGCGCAACCGGCAACCTCTCAGCCACCGTCTGCGGAGAAGAAATCCAAGAGGCAAATTGGTGGTTGCGCAATTATGATCGTGTTAGCTGGCTTGGTCATAGGTGGCATTGCGTGGGGGATAGGGTCATGCAGTGGCGGACCGCCATCAGAAGAGAAACTGGAGGAACGCCGAAAGGGGTTTCACTGCCTAAGTTCTTGGGATGGCAACCACTACGGCTTTGAAAGGCTGGTACGAGCCCGTTTGAACGACCCTGGCAGTATGAAGACATACGAAACTCGGATAACGCCCGTAGTGGGCGGTGAGCATCGTATCATAATGGAATTCGGTGCTAAGAACGCCTTTGGTGGGATGGTGCGCCATACGGCAACGGGCCGGGTAGACCATGAAACGTGCAAAGCCGTCTTGGGCAATATATCCTAAACTAAAGCCAATGTGAACGACAGCCGAGGCCCTGGAATCGGTAGATGTTTCCTGGGGATAGCCGACCTGGATGCGGTGGGGACCGCCTCGGGACGCTGATGGGGAAGGTCGCCAAAAGCAAATCCCCCGGCACCAGCCGCAGCCGGCTCGTCGAGCAATTCCTGTACTACGACCACGTCAAGGGTAGCGAACGCAGCCAGCCAGGGGGAACAATCGAGAACCCCCGGATAAAACTCCTGGCTGGCAACACCCATGTCAAGCTGTTGAACAAACGGGCCACCGGCGTGTCCCAGACCAGACCAGAAACGCTGGCCACCGGTGGCGGAGCGGGAGACAACTCCCGCCTGAAAATAAAAGTCACTGGCGAGACCAGGTACTAC
>DAOUHE010000268.1:0-3855 GCA_034428715.1 Dehalococcoidia bacterium
CATCTCTGCCGTCCCGGCCCGGAATTCCGCTGCGGCAGGACTACGAGTACCGGAGGGAGGGCGTCCGCAACCTGTTCCTGACCTGTGAGCCGCTGGCGGGCTGGCGTCACGTGGCGGTGACCCGGCGGCGCACCATGAAGGACTTCGCCCATCAGCGTACATAACCGTTTTAATACCCCCGAATGTTAGTTCGCCCAATTTACTGGAATCATGGATGATTGGACCCAAATGTTATCACCGGGTCCTGGCAGCCGCTTCAACATTCTGCTGGTTTAGCTTTTGTTTAACAAGGCAGCCTTTGGAATACGTTCCGCCACCGGTTAACCGCCTGTTTCTTCCACCGCCGCCAACCGCTCCCGGCGCCAGCGCCACAGCACGCCCTTGCTGGGGGAGAACAGCAGGGCCAGCAGAAAGAACCCCGTGGCCACCATCACTATACTTGGGCCGGAGGGCAGGCCGGCATAGAAAGACAGGTAGAGCCCCGCGACGATGGCCGCCAAGGCAACCGCGACGCTGTAGGCGATGATACCCGGGATGCGCCTGGCCAGCAGCGTGGCCGTCGCGGCTGGAGTGACCAGCAACGCCAGCACCAACACGATGCCCACCGCCTTGAGGGATGCGACGGTGGTCACACCTACCAATACGGGCAATAGGTATTCGACCAGGCGGACGGGTATCCCGGATGCGGCCGACATGGTGGAGTCGTAGGAGGTAAATAGCAGTTCTTTATATAACGCGGCCACTACCAGCAGCACCGCCCCGGCGATGACTGAGATGAGGAGCACGTCAGACCAGGAGACACCAAGCAAATTGCCGAACAGCAGACCGAAGAGATCGGCGGTGTAGTTGGGCACCCGGCTCATGAGGATGATGCCCACGGCGAAACCGCTGGCGAAAATGATCCCGATGGAGGTGTCCAGCCTCAAGTTCGCCCGGCGGCTGACGAGGGTGATGGCAAGAGAAGCCGGAACAGCCCAGGCCAGGGCGCCCCAGAAGACGTTGCCGCCGAAGAAATAGGCCACCGACATCCCCGCCAGGGAAGAATGGGCCACCGCGTCGCCCATGAAAGCCATACCCTTCAACACCACGAAAATGCCGACCACGGCGCAGACCAAACCGGCCAGCCCGGCGGCCAGAAGGGCCCGCTGCATAAATGGAAACTCTAAAGGTCCGGTGACGGCATCAAACATCTGCTGCTAAAACGGGGCGACTCGGGGCCGGGCATATTTCGCCCCGGTGATATGGTATTTTTCTCAAAAAATGGTTCGACAAGCTCACCAGGAACGGAGATAGTTCTCGCCGCTCGTTCGTCCTGAGCTTGTCGAAGGATGGTCCATGTTGGGAAAACGGTTTTTTGTTCCAGACATGTCTAATCGTCCAGGTCTTTTGCGGTTTCGCCGCGGCCATCGTCGTGACTGTGGTGCTGGTAGGTGTCGGCCTGGCCGTCCAGATGAACCATGAGCAGGTGGCTGCCGAAGGTCTGGCTGAGGACCTCTTCGTTCAGCACCTGGGAAGGCGGCCCGAAGGCTATCAGTTTTCGGTTCAGGCAGGCCGCGTAGCTGCAGTAGGCCGATACGCAGGACAGGTCGTGGGTGCTGACGACGATGGTGGTGCCGCCGGACCGCAGATCGTCCAGCAGGTCCAACAATTGGTGCTGCGCGGTGGCGTCCAGGCCAGCCATGGGCTCATCCATCAATAACAACTGTGGTAGGTTGGCCAAAGCCCTGGCCAACAGTGCCCGCCGCCTTTGTCCTCCCGACAGTTCGCCGATGAGATTGTCCCGTAACTCATACATGCCGGTCTGCTGCATTGCCTGGCCGGCTGCCTCCCGGTCCTCCCTGGTGGTGCGCCGGAAGGGACTCCGGCGGGCGTACCTGCCCATCAGGGCAACATCGCCCACGGTAACTGGAAAATCCCAGTCCACCTGCTCGACCTGGGGCATATAGCCCATCAGCCTCCTTTGCTCTTCGGCTGGCCTTCCCAGCACCGACACCTCTCCCTGCCACGGCCGCACCAGGCCCAAGATCGTTTTCAACAGGGTGGTCTTGCCCGACCCGTTGGGCCCGATGATGCCCAGGACTTCCCCGGCATCGACCTGGAAGGTGATATCTTTCAGGGCCGGGAGCTTGCCGTAACCCGTCCAAAGCCCCCGGATGTCCAAAGCGTGAAGGGTTGGCGCCTTATCGGGATTGCCAGGGCCGGCGTCTAAAATCTCGTTTGCGGCTGGTGTGCTGGTATTAACCACTAATAGTATTCCTCTCTATCACCGTAGGTTGTCCGCCAGGCTGCGGGCATTGTACTGCATCATTTCCACGTAGGTATTTATCTCTCCTCCCAGGCCGGCGTATATGGGCGACACCCTGGTTCCTGTGTCCCGGGCCACCTGTTCCAACGCCGAGGAACGAAACCTTGGCTCGACGAAAACCGATGGCAGGCCGGCGTTTTTAACTTTTTGAGACACCTTGAGGATCGCTTCGGGGGTCACGGAGCCGGCGTCTCCCGGCGCCAGGGCAAGGGTTTGCCAACCGTATCGTTGGGCCAGGTGAGCGAAGGCCTGATGGTGGGTGATCAAAATCCGGTGATCCGGCGGTACCTGGTCAAGTAATCCGGCGATTTCTTTGTCCAGCTTTTGCAGGCGGGCCGTGTAATGCTGGGCCTGTTCCCAGTATTGCCCGGCGTTGCCCGGGTCCGCTTGCGCCAGGCCCCGGCGTATTTGGTCCACATAGTGGATAGCGAGCAATGGGTCTTGCCAAAAGTGGGGATCACCCTTCTGAGATCGGGTGTCCAACCCGTCGGATGCCACCACGTGGAGGGCATGCTCGGGGCGGGCGCTTTGAAAAACGGGAATCAGGAAATCATCCAGGCCCGGCCCGCCCGGCCCGCCCGGCCCGCCCGGCCCGTTTGATATCGTCAGGTCCGCCTGGCTGATGATCACGCTATCGCCGGGCGTAGTCTGGTAGGAATGGGCATCCGCTCCCGGCGGAACCGCCGAGTGGACCTCCACCAGGCTGCCGCCCACGTTGCGGGCCAGGTCGGCCAGCACCGGTATGGTGGCTACCACGACGATTTTACTGGGATCTCCATCACCCGCTACGGGAACTGCCTGGGCTCCCGAGCAACCAGGCAACAGCAGCACGGCGGCTGCCAGGTAGATTGGCTTAGAACAGATCTTAAAACCGGCTGTCCAGAATCGACCATGCTTCGACAGGTCCGACTTTGTCGCGAATCGCGACCTCAGGCCGGAGTTCAGGACGCACGGGCAGAAAAAACCCTCTCCGTTGGTGGTGAGCCCTTCGCCCCGACGAGTCGGGGTCAGGACAGGCTTGTCGAACCATCTTTTTAGACAGGTACTTAGCGCTATCGGTATCCAACCAAGACAGCGGGAGGCTATTTTATTCAATCGGATGGCCGCCAATCCAGGTATCAGCAATCTAAGCTTGTGAGACATAGTATCAATATGTGTCAAAAAAGAGACTAAACGGCAGCCGCGGCGGCCAGACAATCGTGGCACCTGCCGTAGACCTCCAGCCAATGGCCGCTGAGCTGAAATTCGTGGGCGGCTGAAACGGTTTGCAGCAGGTCCTCTATATCGCAGCCCAACAGGTCTTGAGAGGAGCCGCACTCCACGCAAAGAAGGTGGTGGTGGTGGCCTCTATGGCTGAGTTGGTAGTGCAGGTCGCCTTCTTCCAGCACCACCCGGCACAGGACGCCGGAGTCAACCAGCAACCGCAACGACCGGTAGATGGTGGCCCGGCCGACGCCCGGCAACTGTCCACGCAACTCCTCGGCGGTGAAATGCTTGTTCTGTCCGGCGATGGCGTTGACCACGGCGCGCCGGGGAGACGTGGAGCGGTG
>DAOUHE010000269.1:0-3919 GCA_034428715.1 Dehalococcoidia bacterium
TGGGCGTAGGTTCATCGTTTCACCCTAGCTAAAAGACATACAACAACAGTTAAATGCACTTGATGGCCATTCCCCCATCCTCCGTGGCCCCTCGATTAGGTTGCGCTCTGTATCCACTTGACGGGCCTAACTTGATATTTTCGTACTACGGTGATATATAAAGGGATAGGACATTTAGGTGGTTGTGCCTCAAGATAGACGGTTGCTTCGAGTCTATTTAGCTTTCGCGCCCGTTGGGACACTCCTAGCAACTGCCGGCATCCTTTTCTTTACCGGATCCTGGCCCCCTTGGAGCAACAAGGATAGCGTCGAATTTACGGGCAAACTGATTCCTCTTGGAGCCACCTGTTACGGCGCAGTTATTTGGATATTAGAACTGGTTGGTGCAGTTATGCTTATAGCATTGAATCAATACAAGAAATGGAGGAGGAACGCGGAAAAGAAAGTCGTCCTGAATTTGGCCCGATCAGGAGCTCTCATACTCTCGGACCTCTCCGCGAAACAGCTGCGTAGCCTAGGCATGGATGAACAGGACCTGCAAGACTTGCAAGACTTGCAAGAGAAGGAACTGGCCCAGCGCTAACCCCCTCCACCAGCCCCCTTCTTACCCCTCTGATTAAGTCCGCTCTCCCTCGTTTGTGTGTGGTTTTACACGGAAGAGACCCCCTACGCCCCCCAGACTATATCAGGCCTTCAAATGGGCACCCAGCTACGAATTCCGGTATTCCATCCGCCCGTTGGTCTTGGCCCGACACAACTTGCAAGGCGAATCAGCATCATGTGATTTGATTACCTTGCCATCCCGCAGATGGGAGAGTACCAGGTCGGAAGCACTTCCATCGGGGTCCGGGGTATCAGGGGTATCACGGGGGTATTGATTGGGGAGTATTCGGGGGGCTATACGAAAGTCGTTGTCATCCTCATTGGCTAGCAGAACTCCGTCAAGTCCAGCGATTACCAGGGCATCCTGGGGGGGCACTCCTAGCTGGCCCAATGCCTGGGCACCTCTGGCCCTCAGGTGTACGTCAACGCTTTGGTCGCTGATGTTCGGGTATCGAATTGCTATCTGGGCATCCAACTTGGCGGTCAGTTCATCGGCTATGGCCTTGGATAACGGCAGGGTGCAATTGAGAAAGGCTAACCTCTTACACTCCCTAACGCCCGGGGCGGTTGCGCTTGGTGAGAACCATAAAGGTGATACACCATAGGCTGAGGCGATGCTGGCCTGAACAGACTCCCTCATGCCCACGTTTCCCAGGTCGTGCGCCATGCCCACCTTTACGGGGTTCCAGTCAGCCTTCGGCGCAGCCAACGCCCCTTGACCTAAGCCCTTAGCAACTGTCTCAGCGACAACCTGCTTTCCCCTCGGATTGTCCCGATGCTCCGGGCCATTGCGTTTTGCTGGTCAGCGGTAGCACCATCCGGCGAGGTCCATATCCGGCCATTGATGATCCGGCTTTCATCTCGTACTCCCCGTTCAATCTCAGCCATCGCAGACGCCGATAACCCAGCCGATTGCCAGGGTGC
Source organism: Dehalococcoidia bacterium (assembly GCA_034428715.1). GTDB lineage: Bacteria > Chloroflexota > Dehalococcoidia > Lucifugimonadales > UBA3495 > Io17-Chloro-G2. The sequence continues at coordinate 1,528 of DAOUHE010000269.1, forward strand.
GTTCCCTCGCCAACTCCGTCCAGGAGGGGTATCTCCCATGATATGAATAACCCCGGCAGTAGGTGAAGTTCTTTTGATGGTCTGCCCGCCGGGTGTCTCAAATTCCAGGCTATAGGATCATCGGGCCGGGTTCGATGATCGGCCCCCCACTTCAAAACCGGAGGCCCTCAGCAGTTGGACTTGCCCGTTAGGAAGTATATCTATCAGCCATACAGAGTTGCCGCGCAATAGCAGGTCGCGGCCCATCGCTAGGAGAGTTCCGCCGGATAGGGCATATCCCGTCACTGAGGCCACCATCAAGGGGGTTGCGATAAGGCTAGTGCAGCTTTTCCACCACCGCCAACGCTCCCGCCGATGGTGCGGGTTCTGTGGCGTTGGCAAAGGCTTGGGCCACCAATTCGTCGGTGTAGCTGGCCCGTTCCTCCACTTGGGGGGGGTCAGCTACTTGGCCCCGCCTTAAGAAAGGTAATCTCATATTATTACTCCGTATGAGACGTGGAACCTGCTCAGCAGCTACTTGGCCCCCGACAGTGCCATCACATCCACCTGGGGCGCGTTGTTCAAAGCCGTATTGGACGCGTCGTACAGCTAGCCGCATATCTGGATTAAGGCGGAGTCTATGATTGTGTCGGGAGCCGTGGGCGCATATTGGTTGACCAGCTCCCGCGCAGTCTCAAGCTGGCGTAGAAGAATGCTTTGCAGCGGTTCCTCGGGCACCGCAGACCCATCAGAAAGTCTCAAGGCTGCGGCCAATTCTTGCACGGTTATAGTTGCTGGCATTACTAGGCCAGTTGGAAACGATGCCGGGTGTATGCGCCGGCCCGGAGAATCTTCAAGGCGGAATGGCCCACGATGGTAACGGTGACTTCGCCCTTGACGCTAGAGATGTACGGATCGACAAGCACCTCAAGCCCGTCCCAAAGCGGCGCAAGGGCATGGGGCCCGCCCACAATGCCAACGCTGAAAGCAGCCTGGTCATTGGCCGCGGGCGCGGGTATTCCGTGGGCAACCCTCAGCCCGTCGTTGCCCACCAGGTCAAGCATGGCCCGGTATGCGCTGGTCGGGCTGTTGTTGGTCTTGTACTCAGCGACGGCATGGGCAGCGGTCATGGCCCCGATAATCATTCGCACATCGCCGGGAACGGCGGAATACTGCCCGTCCGGTATCAGCGTCCCAAGATAGGCGGTAAAGTCAGTCTCGGCGGCAGGGTCGTCAGGCTCCACGATGCTCAGCAGGCCGGAAGTCGTATCGATCAGGCAGCGTTGGTCAACGGCGCTGGCGAAGGCGGCGGAGACATGCGCCCTAACAGCATCGCCCAGGGCGGCAAAGCGGGCGGCGTCCTCGCGGGAGTACCGCAGACTGCCTTGGGTACGCTGGGGAGTGAGTGCATCAGCCGCGATTACTCCGGTCGTTTCGGCGGCGTCATTCCCTTCTCCTGGGGTGTGGACAGTGACGGGAGTAGTCACAACGGGATACGAGGGAGTCCTATAGGCCACTCTCGGGAAGTCCCAGGCCATGAAGCCGGCGATAGGCGCCGGAAAAATATACGGTCTGAAAGCCTGGACGGGCGCTGGGCTTCCGGCGAGTCCGGTTATCGAAGCCCCCTGTTCCATGATGCAATCAAGGGGCAGCAAGTGGCCGGGTAGCCCCCGCGCTTCCTGGAGTTCCGAAAGGGCCCCGGCGGGAAGGTTCCGGCCAGCGGCCAAGGCTGCGAAAGCCGGCCCAAACTCTTGCCCGCTGGAGGCCCTGCCAATCAGGGCCCGGAGTTCGCTACTCTCCGCCGCGCCGCCGGCGAAGTCCTGGTCAACCTGGGCGGTTTCAGCAGCCAGCGCGGTCCTGAAAGCTTCCTCCAATCCAGCCAGCTCACCCAGCAGGCGAGTCCTGTCCGCTTCGGTGTTGGTGGTGGAGTTGGCCTGTTGTCTGATTTCGGACATTTTGATTTGGAGTTTCTGGGATTCAGTCATAATGTCACCATCCTAAAGTCTTTGAGACAAAGTATCATTTACAGATTGAAGGGTAAAGAAAAGGCCCGGGTGTTTAGGTCACCCGGGCCCTAAGAGGCCCCTAGAATCGGCTTAGGTGCGGCCCAGGGTAGTCAGCGAGTAGCCCTTGCCTAAGCATACGAGTGGTCAGCGAGTAGCCCTTGCCTAAGCATACGAGTGGTCAGCGAGTAGCCCTTGCCTAAGCATACGAGTGGTCAGCGAGTAGCCCTTGCCGTTCCGGTTCAGCCCGCTTCCGCCGCAAGTCAATCCGCCATGTGGAGATTCGCTATCAGCTTTTCGATAATCAACCTGTAAGTACGGTCAATCCCCTCAACCCAGGCTTCGGCTTGTAGCTTGGCATCGCGTAGGCCCAGGTCGTAGGCCCTGGCCAGGCCCAAAAGCGTGACCGT
>DAOUHE010000270.1:0-1782 GCA_034428715.1 Dehalococcoidia bacterium
AGCATCCACGGGTCTTCGGTGCGCCCTTTGCTTTCTTTGGCGTGGATTCGCGCCGCTTTGCTGGTCGCTCTGACGGCGTGTGAAACGCCGTCCGCGTCGGTGATCAGTCGAATTCGTTTGCATGCCTCCACGTACAGCGCCATTGGTTGCAGGCGGTCCAGCGTGATTGATTCCTCGGGAGTGCCGTTCCACTTTCTGGTCCACAGGAGGTGCTCTGTGACGTTCTCGCCTTGATGCTGTTTAGCCAGGATTTCCATGTCTCGAACGACATGGGTTCCCCACCATGTGTCTGGGGTAAGGCTGAAGCCGTGGCGGTTGCTGAGTCCGCCGTTCATGCGCGAAACGCCGTACAGTCTGTTTCCTTCGAATCCTGAAGCGGTCTGGCAAGCGATTAGGGCGTAGAGCCAGTGCTCAGGTTTGGCGTGCCTGATCACACCGTCCTTCACGTCGTGGCGCTTTGACCCTACGGTGAGGTCAATCGCGTCGGGTGTGTCCATACGCTTCCGATATTCGTCTGTTTTGTCTGCGGACCCTGCCGGAGGTTGCAGGAAGGCCGGCTTGGTGATGTCCGGCACCGCCAGGTGCCAGGGTTCCTGTCCGGGATACTCGTTGGCGGTGAGCGCGGAGAGTATTTCGCGCCATTGTTGGGCGTCGTCTGGCGTTGTCGTTAAGCTGGCGTTGACCATGGCGACTGCCCCGATCTGGCAGATGGTGCTGTGCAGCGGGTGCCGCTGGTGCGGTCGGAGGTAAACCAGGTCTTCCACGGTGTTCTTCGCCAGAGCTGCGTAGACTTCCGGCAACGATATCGTTGTTATACCTTCCGGCGTCCTGACGGTGATTAGCGGGTCGTCCAGCAGGTTCAGGGATGGTTCTTCATTACGCACCGGGTCGTCACTGGCGGATGGCGGGTTGGCTAACTTTCTAGTTTTCGGCATGCCTTTCTGGCCTTCTGGTGGATTTGGGTCCCCACTGACGTGGGGCAATCGTTCTTACTGGCGATACCATGGTGGACCCCCGGGCCGGCTGCCGGGGTATTGCAGGCGCCGTCAAGCTCGCTGCTGGCGGCAGCGTCTTTTCGGCGCCTGCTTGGTGCATTTTATCTCGCACGTCCTATTCAGTCAAATGGTAATGTCAATAAGATTATTTTCCACCGGCCTTCTGATTCCGAACCGGTCGTACCGGAAGGTCCGGTTATCGTTAGGTACAAGGAAGTCAAAACCCTGCTCGTTCTGGTGCAGGATTTCGGCCTTTAGGTTCTCGTAGTCAGCTAGGTTTTCCTTGACCATCCAGTGAGGTATGCTCAGCTGGTCTACGTCGTTCCCGAAGGGGCCTTTCTCGGCCGGCTCGACGTCTATGTCGATGGTCGCTTCGCCGAGCCGGGTGTAGGCTTTTGCCTTCCTGTTCCACACTACCTTGTCATTGTCTCCCATGTCTCCGTCGTAGAAGGGTACTGACCGGTCTATGATGATGGCTTCCGCTGACTGCCGCTCGGCTGTAGCCAGTCCTTTTATCGAGTTATCGTGTTCCTGCCAGTCCGCCGGGTTGGCTTTAACGATGGCTTCGAGTTCTGTCGGATGTGTTGCCCTTTCCACCAACTCTCGGTTCATCGCGGGTATTTCCCAGACGGGATTGCCAGCCAGCTGGCGCTTGGTCGCCTCAATGACCCGCAGGTCTTGGTAGACCATGCCGTTGGGTCCCAAACCTGTGTTGTTTCTCTCTCCCTTTCCTGGGATCAGATCGCGAATTTCGGCTTCAGGCACCATGACGATGCACCTGGCCTCA
>DAOUHE010000271.1:0-10558 GCA_034428715.1 Dehalococcoidia bacterium
GGACCGTCACCCGGGCTGTGCCTTTCCCCGCACGAACCAGATGCTGGAGCTGGTTCCGCTGTTCCGCCGCCAGCCGGACTCCATACTTTTCCCTGACCATACCACCGCCTCCCATCAACACTATCCAGAGTCAGGGTAGCTCTTTTGCTCAATCTTTCACGCTACCATTAATATCAAGTTTGACTGACTACTAGCTCCACGGCGAATCTAAATTCGTAGTTCATCTGTGAACTAAAGTCCTAGGCTTAGCGGATTAAGCAACAGCAGGCAAACAATGAACCAAAACGACCGAATTTCAAAAATCATTCAGGAGTTCGATGCCCAGGGCTGGCACCGGTCGGGGACCGAGGTGGACCATCTTTCCGCCCGCTGGCTGGCCCAAAGGGGGCGCGAGTTGGGCTTGGATCTGGAGCTTGAAAGCTTCCAGTTAAACCGTGTCGTTCCTCAGGATTGTTTTCTGGAGATAGAAGGGCGCCGCATCGAGGGCCTGCCTTTCTTCGATGGCAGCTTCACTTCTGCGGAAGGCATCTCGGGACACATCGGCTCCGCTGGTTCCAGCGCCGAGATCGGGCTGGGAAAAGTGGTGCGCGCCTCGGGTCCCCTGGGAGGAGAACCCAACCGCGATTTCCAGAATTTCCGGGGGTCCGGAGGTCACCAAGCGTTGGTAGCTGTGACCATCGGCGAAAAACATGGGTTGATGGCGTCCAACGCCCCGGATTTCCGCCAGCCATTTGGGCCTCCCGTGCTGCAGGTCAGCAGCGAAGAGCGGGAATTTCTCACGGGGCACGCCAAACGAAACTCTCCGGTCCGCCTGGTGGCATCGGCTGAACGCGTCGGATCCGAGTCTTTCAACGTCACCGGTTTGATCAAGGGCAGCGGGCAAAATCTACCGCCCATAGTTGTCATGACGCCCCGCAGCGGCTGGTGGCATTGCGCTTCGGAAAGGGGCGCCGGGTTGGCCTGCTGGCTTGAGGTGATGCGGCTGGTGGTTCAATCCCGGCCCCACAGGGCCGGGATTGAACCACCAGCGGCCACGAATTGGGCCTGCCCGGAATCGATGATTTTCTGGAACGGCGTCCCGGCCTGGCCGAAAGCGCACACGCCTGGCTCCATTTTGGGGCCGACGTGGGAAAGGAGTCCCGGTTCTCCGCCACTGACGACGATCTTAAGGCGGAGGCCCAAGCCGCCCTGCAGGACGCTGGAGTAAATCCCGCGACGCCCGCGCCCAAAGGCATTCCGGTTGGAGCGGAATCCCAGGTGGTGGCCCGGGGCGGGGGAAACGTTGCCGCAGTGGTCGGGCACAGCCCGCGCTTCCACCTGGAATCCGACCGTTGGCCCCAGGAGATCGACGTCGAATCCATCGGCCGGCTGGCCAGCGCCTTTGCCACCCTGGCAATGCAACTATCGAAGGTTTAGAAATGTTGGTGGGCAGTGCTCAAAGTACAGCCCGCCTAACCAACAGCCAGGCGGTATCGTCCTGGCAAGGCATCAGAAATACATATGGACATCTACCCGATCAACGCCGGTGATGGCCGGTCAACCGAGGAACTGGTGGAGGCCGGGAATTACGCCTGGGCGCATTCCCAGGCGGTTACCGCCAACTTCCCCGCCCGGCAATTTGGAATGGGCGGCGTCAGGGAGATAGTCCTCCTGGCGGTTGGCAGGCAGGTTTCCACCGAAGAGATGATCAGCGAAGCCGCCGGCATGGACCTGGAGCGCCCCACCTATGAGGACGCGCTGTATTTTGGCGTGCAACATCCCCAAGTCCAACTGGATGGGCCGGTGGCGTTCCTTCACGAGCCCTGGGAAGGCTTTTACGGCCGCCGGGACTGCTTTTGCCTCTGGAGCAACGACGGACGGCGGGAGTTGGGATTGGAAGGCTTCGACGACCCTTGGTCCGCCGACTATCGTTTCGGGTTCCTGCGCAGGGCTGTGGCCACCGGGTGAGGCAGCGGCCTGCATTCGCCACCCCAAAAGAAAACCGGCCTAATCCATAAACGCGCTTTCCCGGTTCTCGGCGGCGTCTAGGATTCGCTGGCGGTGATGCTCCATCAGGTCTAGCTCGCCGATCCCGCCGGGCCCCTCAAGGGCAAAATACCCGAATTCGGTGGTTTCATCACTCAGGCCTAATTCCCCGCCGGTGATCTCCGCCTCGAAACTGAAGGCAACCGGCTGTTTCCGGTTGCCGTCGGGGTATTCGATCATCAAGTTGGGCGTGGTGTAAATGCCCACCAGCCTCGTCACCCGCACCTCCAGCCCCGTCTCCTCAAGAGCTTCCCGCACACAGGTCTCGGCGGCGCTTTCACCGGGGTCCATCCCACCGCCGGGCAGGCACCACCGGCCATTATCGCTCCGGCGGGTCAACAGCACCTTTTTTCTGGCTTCATCGAAGATGATTGCGGAAGCCCCCGGGGCCAGGACCGCGGTTTTGCCGATCCGTTCGCCATAGATCAATTTTGACACTGTTGATCGCCTCTCCAGTTCGCCAACTGACGGTCTTGTCGCCCATCATTGTAGCGGTTACTTGGGCGTAATGATGGCCCATCTTTGACCTTCGGGCGGTTGGTGATTAACATTACCTAAGGCCCTGTCCCCGATGACGGTGGGCCGGCAAAAGGTGAAAGATGGTTAGACCCAACTGGTACGCGGAACATCCCACCGCCTGCACCTGCGCGCTGTGCGACGAGAAACGCCACATCGTTCAGGATTCCGACCACAAGATAGGCCGCAACGAGAAGTGCCCCTGCGGCAGTGGCAAAAAATACAAGCGCTGCCACGGTAGGTGAGCCGGTTTTCGCTATATTGACTGCCTTGCCATTTCTGCGTCGTGTCCCGCACTCGTTATGTCCGGTGATATACTCTCCATGATTTCCAACCCCAGCCGCCGGTCACCTACCGTTTCCGCCTTAAACCCGCAGCGGCGGCTAGTTCGATTAAAACCTCAAGGAGTTAACCCGTGAACACGATAGAAGCTATGGCCGAGATATTGAAACGCGAGGGTGTGGAATATCTGAGCTGCTTTCCCACTACACCGGTTATCGAGGCGGCGGCCAAGGCCGGTATCCGCCCCATAGTGTGCCGCCAGGAAAGGGTTGGTGTGGGCATTGCCGACGGCTTCAGCCGGGTGACCAACGGCGATCGAGTGGGCGTCTTCGCCATGCAGTATGGGCCCGGCGCCGAGAATGCCTATTCCGGCGTGGCCACCGCCTATTCCGACGGGACACCCATGTTGCTCCTGCCCCTGGGACACCCTACGGAACGGCACGGCATCGCGCCCCACTTTGACTCTATGGTCAGCTACGCCAGCGTGACCAAAAATATCGAACAGATCAATACTCCCAACCGTGTGTCCGACGTCATCCGCCGGGCCTTCGCGGCGTTGCGTCAGGGCAGGCCGGGACCGGTGATGGTCGAGACCCCCGCTGACGTGGCCTTGCAAGAAGTCAGCGAGGAAGCATTCTTTTACAAGCCCAGCCGCTCCATGGTCAGCCAGGCGGACCCCCGGGATGTGCAGGCCGCCGCCCGGGCGCTTTGCCAGGCCAAATTTCCCGTGATATTGGCCGGTCAGGGAGTGATGTACGCTCAAGCCACTGATGAGCTTACCGAATTGGCCGAATTGCTGCAGGTCCCCGTGATGAGCACCCTGCTGGGCAAGAGCGCGTTCTCTGAGATACACCCCTTGGCCCTGGGCAGCGGTTCCGGCGTCATGTCCGGGCCACTTCACCATTTCGTGCGGCGGTCCGACGTAATGTTTGGCATCGGAACCAGCTTCACTAGACACGGCATGTGCATGACTCTGCCACCCGGCAAGACGCTGATCCAAGCCACCAACGACCCCAGGGACATCAACAAGGACTACAACATCGATCTGCCCATGGTGGGCGACGCCAAGCTGATACTGAGCCAGATGATAGATGCCTGCCGGGAGATCGTGGGTACCAGCCGCCAGGGCGCCGACTCAACCGCCCGGGAGATTCAGACGGAACGCGATGCCTGGCTGAAGGACTGGACCCACAAGTTGACCAGCAACGACCGCCCCATCAGCCCCTACCGGGTGATCTGGGATTTCATGAATACCGTCCCTCCGGAACAGGCCATCATCACCCACGATTCCGGCAGCCCCCGCGACCAGATAACGCCCTTCTACCGGTCCAACGGTCCCCGCACCTACCTGGGCTGGGGAAAATCCCACGGTCTGGGGACCGGCCTGGGCCTTATCATCGGCGCCAAACTGGCCCAGCCGGAAAAGGTTTGCGTCAACTTCATGGGTGATGCCGCCTTCGGCATGGTGGGGTTGGACTTCGAGACAGCCGTGCGTTCCCAGATTCCCATCATCACCGTGGTGCTGAACAACGGCACCATGGCCGTGGAAACCAATGCCATGGCCGCTTCCCACGAGCTGTACAACACCCGGGACCTGGGCGGAAACTACGCCGACATGGGAGCGGCCATGGGCGGCTACACCGAGCGCATTGAAGATCCGGCCGAAATCGGCCCAGCCTTCGAAAGGGCCCGCCGGGTCACCGAACAAGACGGCAGAGCCGTTCTTTTGGAGTTCATAACCGCCTCGGAGACCGAGACATCGTTCCGGAGGGCATTTTAGGCATTAGCTTTCAGCGGTCAACTCTCAGCCTTCAGCCTGGGGATTCATCATCAAACTAGGAGGTTTATCATGGCGGCTCGTTCCCGGTATCTTTTTATCGCCAGTATGGATGTGGAGCCCGCGAAGCAGGCTCTTTTCAACGAGGTTTACAACACCGAGCATTGCCCCATGCTCTCCCAGGTACCCGGCGTAGGTCTCATTTCCCGGTTCGAGCTGCAAGACCTGACAATGAGCATGGGCGGGGAAACCAGGACCATCAAGATCGGGGGCGAGCCGGCCCATCACGCCATCTATGAATTGGAAAGCCCCGAAGTTTTGACCAGCGCCGCCTGGGCCGAGGCCGTGGAAAAGGGCCGCTGGCCGGAACAGGTGCGGCCCTATACCACCAACCGCCGGCACACCCTTCTAAAGCTCACCTACCCGGAATGCTAGAAGCCGTCAACCGCCGCAACCGGCCTATCCGTCCTCAGGCGGTCTTCGCCGCCGACGAGGCACTGACTTCCAGTTGAGATGGACGTGTCTAACCACGGACTTGGCCCGAACCTGTCGTCATGAGGCAGCTGCGGCGCCCAAGAATCTGGAGCGGGGCTGCCCGTGGCGAGAGCGAAGCTACGATTCTATTAGCGAAGCTACGATTCTATTTATGATTTTTTTGTTAGACTGACGCAGCGCTTTTCATTTCGATACCGGGGGATGTATGAGGAAAACGGCATCGATGACTTTTCTGGTAATGGTGACATTACTAGTGGCGATGGCCGCGGAGCCTGTGTTCGGATCTGACCCCGATGGCGCCGTAGTTCCGGGTCAGTTTATCGTAACGGTGAAAGCCGGCATTTCTCCTGCCCTGATAGCGGAGAATAATGGCGCCGCTCCCAGGCATGTATTCAGGGCAGCCATCAACGGTTTCGCAGGTTCTCTCAGCCCTGGGCAGGTCAAAGCCCTGAGGAACCACCCAGACGTAGTCGCGGTGGAGCAAGAACGGGTCTATCATGTTGACGCTCAACCGACCCCCACCGGCATCGACCGCATTGAAGCCGACAAGAATCCCAACGCCACCGGTGTTACGGTCGATCTGGATGTCGCGATCATCGACACTGGTATCGACATGGATCATTCCGACCTGAACATCGGGGGAGGAATAAATTTCTCCTTTGGCGGGGCTGGTTCGTGGAACGATGGCAATGGTCACGGGACCCACGTTTCTGGCACCGTTGCCGCCATCGACAACACCTCCGGAGTGGTGGGCGTTGCTCCTGGGGCCAGGGTGTGGGCGGTAAAGGTTTGCAACATCCTTGGCCTATGCTTCACTGGCGACATCGTGGCTGGTATCGACTGGGTGGCAGATCAAAAGGCGTCTGGCGCGGTTGACTTTGCCGCAGCCAACATGAGCATTAGCACGAGCGATGACAATAGTGCCTGCACCGGCTCTTCCGGCGCGGTACACGAAGCGATCTGTGGCTTGGTCGGCGAGGGTGTGGTCTTCGTAATCGCTGCAGGTAATGAAGGACGGCTGAAGAACGCATATCCTGAAGCCTTGGCAGTATCCGCTCTGGCTGACTTTGACGGTAGAGCGGGAGGGGAGGGTTCCTCCACTTGCTTAATCGACGAGGATGATAGTCTAGCCAGCTTCAGCAACTTCGGCCCATCAGTAGATATCGCCGCTCCTGGGACCTGCATCCTTTCTACTTGGAACGATGGAGGCACTAGCACTATAAATGGCACTTCCATGGCTTCTCCCCATGTCACGGGAGCGGTTGCCCTCTATATTCATGCTAATGCCGGCGTTGATCCGGCTACGGATACTGCCGGGGTGATCGCTATCGCATCCGCCGTATTGGGCGCGGCTTTGCCCCAGGGCCATTCCTGTGGGTACACCAACGAACATGCTGGCGAGGGATCAGTTGAACCTTTGTTGTTCGTAAACGGAGCTGCCTTTGGCGGCGATGGAACTTGCGATCTGGCGACACCAACAGCCGACTTGGTGTTGACCGGCCCGGTTCCAGGGACAGCTGGTGTGGACAATACAATCATGGCTAGCGGAGCTACCCCTGGGGCGACGGTGCAATTCACTTACGGGACGGTGGCGGGTTCAACCGCGGTTCCGGGGTGCCCTGGAGTGTTCGTTGATTTTAGCGACCCGAATGCGCTGGGCGGCGTGGTGGCCGATGGTAGCGGCGAAGCCAGCATAACCCAATTGGTCCCCGCAGGCGCCTCCGGACAGACTTATCGTATCCAATCAGCGGAATTGGATACTTGCCGAGTCAGCAACTTGGTCATCCATTTCTTCCCCTAATCTGCCGGAATGCCTTTGGCCCTGTCGTTTCTTACTTGGAGCAGGGTGGCCGATGGGAATCGCTCAAAATATTAGAAGGGCCGATCCAATAATTCCGCCGTCTTTCGGCTATCCCACATGATATCCAGTCCCCCTACTTTGGCTTGGCCAACCTGGCAGGCGCTCTGGCGCTAAGATCGATCGAAAGGTCTTAACAACGATAGATGAAATCCCCTCGCGGAGTTTATTCTGATCCCTTCGCTTTCCTTAGGAATGTCTCCGCCGAAGGACTCAGGGTGATATGTTGTGAGCAGCCTTGGAGGCAGGGCGGCTATCCAGCGGCAGCGCTGGCAGCCGGTACACATGGTTTACCAGTGGCGAAAATCACATCGACCATAGAGGGCCAAATGGAAGTAGAGAACAAGCTTAAAGAACTGGGTTATGAGCTACCCGCGCCCCGCAGTCAGTCGGTGGGGAATTTCATTCCGGCAGTGACCACCGGCAATCTGGTGTTTCTGTCGGGCCACGGTCCCGGACTACCAGAAGGGGGATTCCTTCACGTGGGAAAGCTGGGCGCGAACCTGACCATCGAGCAGGGCTATGACTGTGCCCGTCTGGTGATGCTAAACCTGCTTACGTCGCTGAAAGGCGAGATCGGCGACCTGGACCGGGTCAACCGGATAGTCAAGCTGCTTTGCATGGTCAACGCCGCGCCGGACTTCGGTGACACACCAAAGGTGGCAAACGGCGCGTCGGACCTGCTGATCAGCCTGTATGGCGAATCGGGCCGCCACGCCCGCTCGGCCGTGGGCATGAGCACCCTTCCCGGTGGGATGCCGGTGGAGATAGAGATGGTGGTGGAGTTGAAGACGTAGCCCGTTGGGCGGCCCAGCTTCGTCAATAGCAAGACCTCTGGTCATGGGGAGGTTAGGATGGTACTTGATCCACCCATCGAACGGCTTCACTCAGCGCTTACCGGACTGGTGGCCTTGGAAAGACGGATTCAGCGGACGGCTGCCAATCTTGATGAAAAAGTCTCGGCCCATTCAATGGCTCGGGACTTAGTGGCCGGGCTTGAGGAGATGGCCTGCAACCATCTCGACGCGCTGTATGAGCGATTGCAGGTAACGCCGGACCAAGGACCAAACGAAGCCGCAGGAGTCAGCGAACCGCCGGCGAACCCAAATAAGTTCGCCGAACTGCACCCCATATCAAACGCACTCGGAGCTGTTTACACCGTCGTGCGGGAAGCCATCATTGGCTATTCGGCCATCCTGCCCATCGCGCTCCGTGCCCATGATAGCTGGGTGATGTCTGACGAAAGCACAACCGCCCACATATCGCGGCGGCATACCCAGGAGTATCTGGATGTCGCGGGCCAGGTCGCCGCCTTGATCCACGATGTCGTCATATGGGAGTTGGAGAAGGACGGACTCGTTTGCGGGTGCACCTGCCCAAGCTGCAGCATCGGGATCTGCGTCGGCGCCATCAGTAGCCGGTCTATTTTCAGTGAGGGATTGATCGCGGGCCGCCCTCCGGCGGCGGAGCACGGCGTCGAGTTGAAATCCCCCCGTCCCGGTAGCGCCGCAGCCGAAGCGGGATTCGTGCAGGGGGACGTGATCGTTTCCATCGATGTTGAAAAGATTGATGCACTCCCGACATTGCAACGTGTAATACGCGACCGCAACGCCGGCGACTGGATGGAACTCACCGTCCGCCGCAAGACCGGGGAAACGAAGGTAGCCGTAGTGCATAGCCGCGAAGGAACGGACATCAACGAGGATGAGTGCATTCTGCCCGCCGGTCAACGGTTCTATCTCGACCAAGCCCGCGACGTCAAGCGGCGTTTGCACCGGCGTGGTGGTGCGATTCCCGAGGACGCAGTTGTTAACGGAGCCGCAAAGGGAGCAACCCTTTCCGACCTCAGCGCCCGGGAGATCCAGGTGCTGCGGCTGGTCGCACAAGGCGCCACGAATCCCATCATCACAGACGAACTGGAGATCAGCCGGGCCACCGTAGCTAGACACGTCGCCACGATTCTCGCCAAAACGGGCCTCGCCAATCGCACAGAGGCCGCCACGCTGGCCTCGCAGCATGGCCTATTGCCCGACGTTTAGAGCCAGTCCTCACGTCCAGACTCGACCCCTGCATCTACCCATTTTCGGGTATCCGATATCCAGGCGGAATCCTTCCGGAATGGTTCAGATGGAGCATGTTTTACACGGAGAAGCGGGTAGGATGGCGCTGTAGTACCAGATTCAGGTTCCAAGGGCGACGCTATGGCTAAAACCTACACCTGCCGTGACGTTGGGGTCGAATGTGACTGGAAGACCACTGGAGCGACCGAGGACGAGGTTATGGCATCGATCAGTGAGCATGCCGCGCAGGTCCACCCCACAATTGAGTTAACCCCGGAGTTGGTGGCGGCAGTGCGAAAGGTGATCAAGGACGAGTAGGGCTTCGTTAGCTATGACTGTTTGACTTGTACAGGGCGGGGTTGGATTTGCGCAACCCGTGGCTGTCCATCAGTTTGTGGACGCGAAGCATGGGCGACGTTCAATACCCGGACACACTACGGAAATTTGTAGCGGAAATGGCAACGCTCGAACGCCAAATTGAGGAAGCGCTCGATCAGTGGATGCCAGAGGTGCAAGGTCACGTCGAAGCTGCCGAAGTCATCAAACAATTCCAAACCATAGTGAAAGGCCAGCGAGAGGCGATGGAAGCATGCCTGGTCGGGACCCCACGACAGCGGTTCAGGTTCAGCCATCACGAACGCTCCCACAGCCGCACCTTCGGGCGTTCCAATTGATATGGCGCCGGTTCTGTATATGGGCGGCCCTCACGCAGGGTCAAACGCCTTGCATGCCATGACAAGGGCGTTCAACCGGGCGGTGTTTGGCTATGCCATGCTACACACAGTGGCACATCGATTCAACGACTTCACTGGTGAAAAGAGCGCCGCTGGTTTAGCTGAACACCACCAATTGTGCTACATTGAAGCTTCCCAAGCCGTTTACCGGTTGATACCCGATGTAGTCATACAGGAAATGGGCAAAAATGGAGAATGTGTCTGTACGTGTCCTGCATGCAGCCTGGGAATATGCCTGTGCTGGCACGCTCACGTTGCTTCTTATATTCCGGTCTCGCCTGCTGACGAAGCCGGCATCCTGGTGCGATCGCCAAAATCGGGCAGCGCTGCCTTCGGGGGCGGCTTGCAGCAAGGAGATGTCATCCTTGCGGTGGATGGCCAGTTAGTCCAGACATATCAGGAGCTCCAAGCTGAGATCCGCAAGCATGGGCCCGGAGACGACATCCGCCTGCAGACGCTGCGTGAACCTGAAGGCCCTCAGGAAATCACGGTCGCGTTTCCTAGTTGATCCTGGTGATTGAGATACCACCCCAGGCCCGGCAAAGACGGTGACATCGCGGCCTGCCTACAACTTCTGGCCTCTTTCAGTAGTCAGGTTCGTCTTCCTCGAAATATTCCTTATTCGTGGAGGTGGTCTATGGCTACAGCGAAGAACCATCACACGCCTCTTCCAACCTGCTTACACTGAGGTGGACCCGGAAATTCGGACAGGTGGCTAAGTGAGAATCCTGCTCCTAAAATAAGCGCAGCTGTGGCTGTGAAGGAGGAGTGGGACATGTCAAAAGAACGGAGGAAGCACAGCCCGTCATTC
>DAOUHE010000272.1:0-21276 GCA_034428715.1 Dehalococcoidia bacterium
ATGAAAACGGGGAATTTGAGCGAATCAGGCCGCATTTGATGCCCTTGGAATGCGGGATTATATTTGACGGTATCCCAGAAGGAGCTATATCCAGGAAAGTTGGTTTGATCTGGGGAATCCCGGCTTAGAGTATGGATACCTGAAATCCAAGATATTGAGCCTGACCAAGATCGATCTGAATAATTACAAATCCGGTCAAATGCGCAGACGGCTGGAAGGGTACATTGACCTGACCGAAGGTTTGAATGTCAACTTATATATCAAACATCTGGACCATGAACCTAAAGTGCTTGAAGATTTGCGGAATTTTTTGACCATAAACGTTTCGGAGTTCTTCCGGGATAGCCCTTTCGAAATGTTACAGTCCCAGGTTCTTCCCCAATTGCTTGCCCAGAACCCGAAGCTCAACATCTGGAGCGCAGGTTGTTCTATAGGCGCCGAACCGTATTCCCTAGCCATGGGTTCCCCAGGAATTCGCTAAAAAGCACCTGGTGGCTGATGGCGATCGTTTTCGGGTAGCCGACGACATCAGACGCCGGGTTGAGTTCCGCCAACACGACCTGATGAACGGGCCGCCGGAGCTTGGCTTTGACCTGATCCTTTGCCGCAACGTAATGATCTATTTCACCGACGAAGCCAAGGATAATGTGCACAGCAGATTCGCCAAAGCATTGAAAGATCAGGGAGTCCTGTTTTTGGGCGGCACAGAAGCCCTGTTGGGCTCCCAAGAACTGGGCCTGCAAAGGATACACACTTCCTTTTACCAAAAGGCCGGAAATGGCGCAGACCAAGACCCTTCCCGCCGGATTTCCCACGCGGCTGTAGACTCTGGCAAAGCGTTGGGCAAGGTTTAGGACAGGCATCACCGTGCGCAGAATCTCTTCAAGATATCTCCAGCCTGGAATGATCCTAGGCCGGGCCGTTTATTCCGGTAACGGGCAGGTTTTATTAGATTCGGGCACGGAGCTTACCAAGTTCGCTCTGCTCACCCTAGCGAAACATCGGATCAACGAGATCATCGTACGAGACAGCCGGACTGCTGACGTGTTAGTTCACTCCTTGATACCTCCGGAGGTTGAAGCCGTGACCGCGCAGGCGCTTTGTGAGCTGGATGCCGAAAGTCTGGCAGATGGCACTTTGAGCGACCAGGCGCTAAACCACGTGGAAAGGTCTGTCAACGCCATCGCCCGAACACTTTTCCCCCAGGCCTTGGGCGAAGTGAGCGTATCGGGATGCCTATCCTATGAAGACTATAAATTCCTTCAGCCGGCCAAGGTTGCGGGGCTTTCCCTTTGTATCGGCAGAAGCGTCGGTTACGATATCTTTGAGCTATCCGAACTCGGGATGGCGGCGATGATGATGAATGTAAGCTATTCGTTGGCGCCCTCGTGGATCATGGACCAGACCGATTCTCTGGAGGAGAAGATCAACCAAGAGATACCCCGCCATCCGGAGCGTAGCGCTGAGATTCTAGGACAATATGACCGGTTCACGCCGCCGATCTTGGAAGCCGTCGGTCAACATCACGAACGTTGGGACGGGAGCGGCTACCCGGCCAGGATGCAAGGCGAGGACATATCCCCCTTTGCCCGGATCATTGCGATGGCCGATACCTACTTTGAGATGGTCTCCCGAAGGCCCGGCCGCGAGGCGTACATGCCCCACGAAGCTGTGGAGTTCATCTTGGCCTATAACGGGGTGTTATTTGACCCGGAGTTGGTACAGATCTTCACCCGGCTTGTCCCCTTGTATCCCACAGGAACCACGGTGAGGCTGAATACCGGGGAATTGGGAATAATTTGCGACGCGAACATGAGCCATATCGGCCGTCCCGTGATGCGGGTCTGCTTCAATTCGGAACAGGGGATCCTGGCCAAACCGTATAAGATCAACCTGGCTGAAGCCAGGCACCAGCACAGGCTGGTGGATACGGTAGACGCCCATCTTCCCCTTTGGGAGGAATGATGCAAGACGGCGACAAGTTTCCAGTCTCCGACGGTGACTGTTATCGGGTAGTGGACAATATCAGGCAGCGGGTGGAGTTACACCGGCATGACATGTTGACCGGGCCGCCGGAGCTTGGCACTAGCCCTATCCTTTACCGCAACTTGACGATCTATTTCACGGACAAGGCAAAGGATAATTTGCACAACGGATTTGCCCATGCCGTGAAACTCCAAGGCGTGTTGCCAATCGGCGGCGTCGAAACCATGTTTGATGCCCAAAATCTGGGGCTCACCAGCGTAAACAGCTCCTTTTTCTGGAAGAACGTTAGCGACGCCCCGCGAGGCCTCGCTGGAGCCAGCGGGCTACTTCACTGGGTCTAGGAGGGAAATTTCAGTGCGTCGGATATCCTTAAGACATGCCCGCCAAGGAATGGTCCTGGGCCGGGCGGTCTATGATAGCCAGGGCCACATGATATTGGACGCCGGAAGCACATTAAGTGAGGATTGCCGGACGACCCTAGCTATCTATGAAGTGGGAGAGGTCTTGATCGAAGACCGGCGCGTGTCCGACGTGCCGGTACAGTCGGTATTTGCACCGGAACTGGAAGCGCAGGTTGCGCAGGCGATCCGCCAACTGATCACCGAAAGCCGTGGAAATAGCCGAGTTGATGACATCCTTGTTGAAGATGTTGAGAAATCAATATACGGGATGGCACGAGCGGTATTTCCAGAGGGTATCGGTGAAGTCAATGTCGCCGGCTGCATTTCTTTGGAAGATTACGACTACGTTCAACCAGTGAAAGTTGCCGCCCTGTCTCTACTGATGTGCAAGATGGCTGGCTATGGCTTATTTTCACTAGCAAACCTGGGAATTGCAGCCTTGTTAAAAAACGTCGGCTACATTTTACTGCAGCAAGATCTCGCGGAAAGTTTAGAGCCACAATCAGAATCGGAGCCGCTAGAATATCAAAAACATCCCGGCTATGGCGCTAAATTTCTAGGCGAGTATGAGCGCTTCAACGGCCCTGAAGTGGTCGAGGCGGTCCTCCAGCATCACGAACGATGGGACGGGAGCGGTTAC
Source organism: Dehalococcoidia bacterium (assembly GCA_034428715.1). GTDB lineage: Bacteria > Chloroflexota > Dehalococcoidia > Lucifugimonadales > UBA3495 > Io17-Chloro-G2. Next base: position 3,028 of record DAOUHE010000272.1, read on the forward strand.
CCTGAAGGATTAAAAGGCACCGATATCTCTCCCTTCGCCAGGATCTTAGCTATAACCGACACCTATTTTGAATTGGTGTCAGTAAGCCCGGATGAGGCAGCGTATTTACCACATGAGGCTGTGGAGTACATCCTGGCCTACAGCGGTGAACTGTTTGATCCGGAGTTGGTGCAACTCTTCACCCGGCTGGTCCCACTCTATCCTACGGGCACGACGGTAAAACTCAATGCAGGTGAACTGGGCATCGTTTCAAATGCTAATTTGGGGCACATAGGGCGCCCGATAGTTCGAATCTGCACCGACGAAAATGCGCAGCCGTTGAACGAACCGTATGACATCGACCTGGCCCAACCAAAACACCAGCACCTGCTGGTAGTTGAAGTAGACCCATATCTTGCTCCTTGGGAGGATTGATGCAAGACGGCGACAAGGTATTATCCCAAAATGAGATCGACGCCATGTTGGCGGGCACATCGGCTCCCACGCCGGCCGTGGCAGAGCCGCCGCCGGCCGTGCCGCCGCCGGCGGTGCAGCAGATCGTGCAGTCGATCCCGGCAAGCGCACCACCGGAAGTCGCCTCCCCCGTTGTCCCTTCCGGCGGTGACACGGCCCAACTGCAACAACAAGTGCAGGCGCTGACCGCGCAGCTCCAAGCGCTTACCGAAAAGGTTGATGGGATCATCTCCGGTTTGCAGGCCACGGTGGGGTTCAATGCCCAAGGGACTTTCACCTGCAATTCTTGCAAATCCCTAGGCTTGGTGGCTGCCCGGCTTACCTGCACGTCTTGCGGCACGGAGGACTGGTGGGGGTGGTTCCCGCCCGCACAATAAAAGCGCCCCGCGCCTAACACCACGTTGGACTATAAGTTACCGTAATGTCTTTGATTAATAAAGACAATAGGGGAAGATTTGGGATCAAGGCTGGAAAAACAGATGGACCGGTAAACTGGAAACCGCCATGGACGGCGGCTCAACTATAGACAAACACTGAGAGGTTTACTCTAATGAAAGAAAAATGGATCAACGCGTTTCTCGCACCGGCGAAATTGGTTTGGGAAAAGGAGCTGGGCCAGCCCCTGGAGTTAGAGGGCGCAAAAATGGTATCGAACCAGTTCACCACCGATGACGTTACGGCAATCATTGGGGTAAGCGGGCGCCTGCAAGGGAATGTGCTTTACGGCTTCACCGAGGAGACGGCCAAATCGGTTATCCGCGTGATGGTAGGTGAAGATGACGAACAGATCAGCAACGAAATGGGGCTTTCAGCGATCGGTGAGATAGCTAACATCATCACTGGAAACGCCGCCACCAAACTGGCTTCATTAGGCTACGTTTGCGATATCAGCCCCCCGGTGGTCATCGAGCCAGTGGGCTCAAAATTCACCACCGTGGGAGAATCCCAGATGCTGGTGACCTTTGCCAGTCCCCTCGGCGGTCTTTCGGTGCGGATCATCCTTTACGAGAGACGCGATTAACGACACCGGACATTGACTGCCGGCTAGCCCCACCCTATACTCGCCTTGGCCTCGCTAGCGTTCCCTTGGTGGTACATCCAAGGCGCATTGAACAACTGCTAAACTCTGGGGCCGGGAAGCGCGCGACATGACGGTGCTGGTTCTGGGAGGAACTGGGTTCATTGGGCCGAGGGTGATTCGCCGGCTGGTGGAACGGGGCGAGAAGGTGGTCTGTATGGACCTAAATCCAGACACGGCGTCCTTCGCCGGCTGGGGGGAAGAGGTCAAGGTCATCCGCGGAGATGTTACCCAGTTTGAAGACGTGATGCGTGCCGTGGTGGAAGCCAAGCCCAACCGGATGATAAACCTGGCGTACCGCTTGGGCGGTGGGGAAGAAAACCCTCACCACGCCATACGTTTGAACATCCTGGGCATGGACAACTGCTTCGAAGCCGGGCGCCTGTATGAGGTCCCGCGGGTAGTCTACGCCAGTTCCATCGCGGTAAGCGGTCAGCAAAGCAATTTTGGCAGCCGGATGGCCACCGAGGACGACCCCTCCTACGGCACCAGCCAGTACGCCGTCTGCAAAGCTTTCAACGAGTTTCAAGCCCAGCAATACATCCAAAACCATGGCATGTCCATCACGGGCATACGCCCAGCCAACGTCACCGGCCCTGACAAAGTCCGGGGCTCCACCGACCATGTGCAGTGCATCACCCTGCCCGCGGCTGGCGAACCGATACGGTTCCCTTACGAGGCTTTGATGCGTCTTCCCATCCACGTGGAAGATATTTCCGAGGCCTTCACCCGGGTCCTGCTTTCCGATTCCCCCCACCATTCGATCTACAACTCCGGAGGCACCCCAATCAGCCTTGGAGACCTGGCTGATATCGTGCGCGGGTATCTGCCCGGCGCCCAAATAGAATTCAACGATGAAGGTGGGCTGGACCGGTCGGGCAACTACCTGGTGGACAACAGCCGGTTGATGAACGAGTTTGAGCTGGAATATGCGCCCTTTCCCACCCGGGTAAGGGAAATCATCAATGACGTGCGCCGGGATAACGGACTGCCCACGGTATAAATCATCCCGGTAGGGTTGCTCGGGCGTCGGCCACGATTGCCGAATTAATTAACATCCGGCTTCATTAAGATGTGCTATACGCTGGAGAATGACGCGGCCTTCCGGCAGCGGATGCTGGCAGACCCTAAACAGGCAATGGGCGGATACTCCATAACCGCACCGGAAATGGAAGCCCTTACCAAAGGCGACGTGGAAAAGCTCTTTCAGATGGGAGTCCATCCATTTCTTCTAAACAGCATGTCCCGCCACCAGCTTTTCGGCGTCAATAGGGTTAATTACCTTCCCAGAATACGGGGAGAGGAAAAACCTGCTTAAGTTGGTACCGTCGGGAATTTTTCCCACGCCAAACACTGGAAGCATCTGTCAACGCTGGGTCATCGACCTGTTGGATGCGAATCCAGACACCCTGAGGTTTCATTGCCGCTGGCTGGTGGCGGCTGATATACTCGCCGTTGGAACTCGTCTTAGGAAGGAAAATGCCGCGTTTAGACCAACTTGGTGAGATTCAGCGAAACAGCGTGTTGATGTTCCCATGCATGGAATACGACGATACGCCCTGGACTCCATGGACCAAGAAATTGTCCGAAAGCAGAGTGGCAATGGTAAGCACTGCGGGGCTTCACCTGCGGGGAGACGAGCCCTTCGGGATTGGCGATCAGTCGTATAGGGTGATTCCGTCCAGCACCTGCGCGGGCGATATCATCATGAGTCACTACAGTATCGTGTGGGACCATACCGGTTTTTATAGAGACTTGAACCTGGCATTCCCCATGGACCGGCTTCGGGAGTTGGAGCAACGCTCGGTGATAGGCTCCCTGGCCAATGACTTCTACTCTTTCATGGGCGCCCAGAGGGAACCAAGGACGATGCTGGAAGAAACCGGTCCCGAGGTAGCCCGCCGGATGAAAGCCGAGGGTGTTGACCTGGTTTTCATGGTGCCCATGTGACCCAACTGCACCCACACCGTGAGTGTGCTGGCCCGGGGCATCGAAGCAGAGGGACTGTCCACCGTTACCATCGCCCTGGTACGCGAACACGCCGAAAAGGTGAAGCCGCCGCGGGCCCTTTTCGTGCCATTCCCTTACGGGTATCCCCTGGGCAAACCAGATGACACGGATTTCCAACACCGGGTCATGGCGGCCAGCTTGGCTCTTTTCGACGCGCCAAAAGGCCCGGTGCTGGAGGAGTTTCCCGATGAAGCCGGCCCCACGGAATACCCCCAGGCTTCAGATAAAAAAGGCTCTCAGAAAGCCTTGATGGAAAACGCGGCCAACGAGGTGACCGCTCTCCGCCCGTTTTACGAACGCTGGGTGGATGGCCACGGGGGAAGAACCGCCGTGGGGGTGTGCGGAATACCGCAGCGCCGGTTCCGGGGAATGATTCGTTTCCTTCAGAAATACGCTAGGGGAGAGGAAGCCGACATAGACGAACGCCCTGCCGGCCTGGCGGTTCCCCAATATATTCGACACTGCGTCGACGACTTGAAAGCTTTCTACTTTGAGGCCAAGATGGCTCAGAAACCGGCCATCACCGAGCCCGAGCTCCACATTTGGTTTTGGGGGGAGACGGCCGCAGGAAAACTTACTTCCCAGTTGGCCCGGGTAATGACCGAAGCCGACGACCCAGCGCTACAGCGGGTAGCCAACGGTCTGGCCCGTTAAATAATAGCGGCGTCAGGAATCAGAATAAAATATCGGCGATAAGAGTCGCTTAGATAAGGAAGGACCTATATGGCAGGAGCCCTGGATGGTATCAAAGTAATCGACTTTGGCCAGTATATCGCCGGTCCTTTGGCGGGAATGCTCTTGGCGGACCAGGGCGCGGATGTGATCAAGGTCGATCCTCCCGGCGGGCCTAGGTGGCAGACCTCAGCTAACGCCACCTGGAACCGGGGAAAGCGCAGCATCATCTTAGACCTCAAACATCCGGACGGAGTTGCCACCGCCAAGGAGCTCATCGAGAGCGCTGACGTGGTGGTGGAGAATTTCCGGCCCGGAGTGATGGACCGTTTCGGCCTGGGCGCCAAGGACATGACGGAATCGAATCCCGGCTTGGTCTATTGCTCCTTGCCCGGGTTTGCCTCCAACGACCCCAGGGCCGGGGTCCCGGCTTGGGAGGGTGTGGTTGGCGCTGCCGCGGCCACCTACCGGCGGGACAACGATGGATCGGCCGCCGACCGCCCTGTGTATACTGCTATCCCAATCGCATCTTCCTACAGCGCTTTTCAAGGAGTAGTCAGCATCGTGATGGCATTGAACGCACGCCATCGTGATGGCTTGGGCCAGATCGTTGAAGTGCCCATGTTCGACGCCATGTTCCCGTCCTTGGGGTCTAATGGAATGACGGTGCACGACCCCAACTACGTCGACAGGTCGTTGCGGGGGATCTGGGGAGGACACTTCCAGTGCAAGGACGGGCGATACGTCCGGTTTGGCGGCACCGGCAACCAGAACTTCAGGCAATTCGTGGAAGCGGTCGGCATCACATCTTGGGACGCGGAAAACCTGACCGACCTGGACCGATTGTTGGACGACAAAGACCTGGCGTCGGAGGTTCAAAAGAGGGCCAAGGAATTGTTCATGACCCGCACCGCCCAGGAATGGGAGGATTTGATCGCCGAGGCCGGCAGCGAGGGTTCCATTTGCCGCACCAGCGAAGAGTGGTTTGGACATCCCCACGCCTTGGAATCCAAGATGGTGGTGGAAGTGGATGATCCCACCTACGGCAAGATGCTCCAGCCGGGCATCGCCGCCCGTATGTCCCGCACCCCGGGAGCTATACGCAGTCCGGCCCCGGCGCCGGACCAACACCGGGAAGAGATCCTGGGTGAGCTCTCATCCCGGACTTCTAATGGAGGTGGCAAGCCCACCATACAGGAAACCCTCAGGTCGGCCCTGGCAGGGGTGAAAGTGCTAGACCTTTGCATAATTCTGGCGGGCCCTACATTGGGAAGGACCATGGCCGAGTTTGGCGCCGACGTGATCAAGATCGACAATCCGGCCCGGGGAAGCACCGTGGCCCGGCACAACGAGGTCAACCGGGGCAAGCGCAGCATTTTGCTTGATCTAAAATCAGACGAAGGCCGTGAAATCTTCTGGAAGTTGCTGGAAGACGCCGACGTGGTAGCGGAAAACTACCGGGCCGGCAAGATAGAACAACTTGGCCTGGGTTACGAAGATGTACGAAAGCGTAAGCCCGATATCGTTTATGCCTCCCTAAACGCCTATGGCCATCTGGGTCCATGGGCAGGCCGTCCGGGCCACGAACAGTTCGCTCAGGCGGCCACGGGTATGGACCGGCGGTTCGGCGGCGATGGAGAGCCGGTTACCCAGCCAAACCCGATAAACGATTATGGCACGGGGTACATGGGCGCCTACGCGGTGGCACTGGCTTTACTGCACCGTCAACGCACCGGAGAGGGCCAGTACGTTGACGCCGCGTTGGCCTATACGGCAATGACCTTGCAATCACCCTATATGCAGCAGTTTGAAGGCAAACAGTGGGATGAGCCCAGAGGTCAGGATGCCTTGGGCAGCGGACCGCTGCACCGGGCCTATCAAGCCAGAGACGGCTGGGTCTTTTTGGGAGCCAGTGAATCTGATCTGGAACGTCTGGCGGCGGTTTCAGGCATGTCCGGGATCGATGCTCAGCGGGGCGCCGGCTTAGAACCCGGTCTGGAAGAGCGGTTCCTGGCCGAAGACGTGGAAACGTGGGTGGCCCGCCTGACGGCCGCGGGAGTCGGCGCCCACCAGGTGGTGATGAATTCCCATTCATTGATGAGCATTCCCTGGGTGAAGGAACAGGGCCTGAGCATGACACGAGAACACCAGGAGATCGGCCTCGTCACCGCTTGCGGTCCGGCCCCACGGCTTTCCCGAACGCCAGTGCAGCCAGGGCGGCCCGCGCCTAAACCGGGGTCCGACGCCTTAGAGATCCTGCAAGGTGTGGGCATGGGCGGCCGGTTCGACGACCTGGTCCAACGGGGGATCGTCCGGATCGATGGGGTGGCCGCGGGTTAGAAAAGCGGCCGCACTCCTAGCTACCATCTCGCCGCACGGCGGGGGTGGCTATTGGGGTAGCTTCCGGTCGGCATCAACGAGTTGCAGACGCCAACCATCGGGGTCCCGTAAATTAACGTTGGTTCTGCCAGTGACTTCGACCAGGTGGGGACCTTGCTCGGGCTTGATCCCTTTCTGCGTGACGTCGTCGTAGGCTTCTTGGGCGTTGGCGACTTTAAACGCGATGTGGTTGATGCCTATGGTCTCCTCGCCGGTTACGGTGTGGATCTCGATGACCGGTTGGTTTGGCCCGGGAAGCTGGAGCTCAGCGGAGCCGCCGTGGTGGGCGGTGCGCATCAGTACCTTGAAACCCAGCCTTTCTTAGAAATCAACATGTTCGTCCACGTCTCGGACAATTAGCTCGATATGGTCGATCCCAAGTACCATGACTCTCCCTTACTCCTGCCTATACCCAGAGTTGGTCGAAGATACAGTCTTGGGCCTGGGCTGTCAATCCTGTGGATTACCTGGGGGGCGCTGCCTGCCCGGAGTGTAGTCGTCGCTACCAAAACAAGCTGCTCCACAAATGGGTTGCCCTTAGTAGATCCACGAATGTTGTAAAGTCGACTGTAGATCCACGGTGCGATTCTCACTCGGTCCACATACAGGGATTCAACCTTAATTGATTACGCGCTGGCTTGAACAATGGAATATCCAGGGTTTCGGATCACTGCGGGTTGCATATCATGAACACGATACCTTCCCGGATAAAGGGGGAAGGGGGACAGAAATTTCGAGGTATTGAGTTAACCCCAGTTTTTCGATTTGGGCAGGTATTCTAAGCTGTTGGCGCTTTCCACGTGTTTGGCCACCACGTTCATGGTGCCTTCCCGGCGGGAGACTTCTCCCAGAATCATCAACACCGGCTCCCTGAGCACCAGCCGGTATTTTTCATAGACCTGAGGCCATATCACGAAGGGAGTGTGGCCGAACTCGTCTTCCAAGGTGACGAATACGGCTTTGGCTAAAGGCCGTTGCCGCCGGATCACCAGACCCGCCACGGTCACCTCAGTACCGTCGGGCAGGTCCAAAATGTCCTGACTGCTGGAAACCTGGTGGGGCAGGTACTCCCTCATCATGCCCATCAAGTGCCCCTTGGGATAGACACCCATGGTGCGGTACTCGCCGGCCATGGCCTCCCATTGGCTCTGCGGAGGCAGGCCGGGCATGTCCTGCTCCACGGGCAGGGGCAGCGGCTGTTGGTAGCCTCCCGGACGGTAGCGCAGTCCCACTTCCCAAAGGGCCGCCCGCCTATCGGCTTTTAAAGAACTTGTGCTCAGAGAGTCAAAGGCGCCGGCGTTCACCAAGTTTTCTAGTGCCTCCCGCTGCAGGCCGGTGCGCTCCATGGCGTCGGCCAGGCTGGTGAAGTGACCGCCTTTCCCCCTGGCGCTTACGATCGACGCCGCTGCCGCTTCTCCCACGCCCCGTACTTGGAAGAACCCCAACAGCAGGGACTCGTCTTTGATGGTGCACTTCTCGATACTGTCGTTGATGTCTGGATTGAGCACGGCGATACCGTGGCGTTTAGCGTCCTCTTTCAGTGTTTCCCGGTTGTAGAACCCCATGGGTTGTTGGTTAAAGATGGCGACGAAAAATTCCAAGGGGTAATAAAATTTAAGCCAGGCCATATGGTAGGCGGTGGCGCCGAAGGCAAAAGCATGGGACTCGGGAAACATGTAGTGGCCGTTGAACTTCTTGAATATCTTTTCGGCGGCGTTCTGGGCAACGCCCATTTTCCAGGCCCCCCGCAAGAACTTTTCACGGTAGAAATCGATCAGCGCTTGATTGTTGCGGCGGGTGAAGGCCCGGCGCATCTGGTCAGCCTCCACGGCGCTGAAGCCGGCCACGTCCATGGCCACGTGGTTCACCTGGTCTTGAAATAGGATGATCCCCAAAGTACGCTCCAGGGCCCGCCGCTCCAGGGGATGGTCGTATTCCCACGGGGCGCCCTGGGAGCGCCGCTCTATGAATTGGCTGACGCCGTCGTTGACACCCACGCCCGGCCGCACAGCGCCTACCTCGTAGGCCATGTCCGTGAGGTTGCGGGGTTTGATGCGGGGGACCGTCTGCATCTGGGCCGCCGACTCCACCTGGAATATCCCGATGGTGTCGGCCTGGTGCATGTTTTCGTACACCGCCTGGTCGTCAAAGTCGATGCGGCTCAGGTCTATGTAATGGCCGGTGCGCTCTTCTATTAATAATAGAGCGTCCTGCATTTGCGACAGGGCGCCCAGGGCCAGGAAATCAATCTTGACGAACCCCGCCTGGTCGATGCTGTCCTTGTCCCAGTGGCATACGTACCTGTCCGCGATGGCGCTGGGCTGCACCGGCGTCATGTCGATGAGGGGGGAAGAACTGATGATCATGCCGCCTGGGTGTTGGGCCAGGTATTTGGGAAAGCCGTCCAGCTGCAATGCCAGGTCGATAAGGTGGCGCCAAACGGGGGCGTCAACCTTGTCGCGGAACTCGGGAAGCCCCAGCATCTCCGGCCTCAGGGCGCTGGCATTATGGCCGTCTACCCTCTTGGCCAGCTTGTCCACGTCCTGGGAAGGCAACCCCAGGGCCTTGCCCAGGTCGCGGATGGCCCCTTTGAGCCTGTAGGTAGAGATCATACCGCTGAGGGCGGCGTGGTCCCAGCCCCACTTCTCGTGCACCCTTTTGATCAGCTCTTCCCGGATGTTCCGGGGAAAGTCCAGGTCTATATCCGGCACCGACCCCATGTCGTCGGACAAAAACCGGTCGAGGGACAGGTTGTATTCCAGGGGATCTATGTGGGACAGGCCGATGAGGTAACCCGTCAGCATGGCCACCGACGAACCTCTGCCCCTGCCCGGCGGCCGCTCTTCTAGGGGTATCTCGGCGTCGCTCAGGCCCAACTCTATCATGATCTGCCGGGCCATTTGGATGATGTCGTAGTAGATCAGAAAGAATCCCGCCAGGTTGTGCTTCTCAATCAACCAGAACTCCTCGTCAAGCCGTGCCTTCACCTTTTCCGTGACGCCTCCGTAGCGGCGTTGGGCGGCCTGAAGGCACAGGTCCTCCAGGTAGGTCAAGGGTGTAAAACCCTGAGGCACCGGATAGTCAGGGAACTGGTATCCCAGGTCCTTGGTAAGGTCAAAGTCGCACCGGCCGGCTATCCGCAGGGTGTTTCCCAGGGCTTCGGGGCAGCCCTGGAATAAGGCGGCCATCTTTTCTCGCGGTTTTAAATAGAACTGGCCGTTAGGGCGGCGTTGCTGATGGGTCTCATCCAGGCTGAGGTTGTGCTTGATGGACACCAGAGCGTCCTGAAGGCGGTGGCGCTCGGGGCTGTGATAATGGACATTGTTGGCGGCCACCACGCCCGCACCCAGTTCGCCGGCTAGTTGGAGCAGTTGGCGGTTGCGGCGGGTATCTCCTTGGACCAGGTTTTGTTGCAGTTCCACAAAGACGTTGGACGTGCCAAACCAATCCAGGTATTGCCTGAGCTGGTTTTGGGCCCGTGCTTGATGCCCCTGTTCTAAAAGACTGGAGAGCCGGCCCTGGCGGCAACCGGTGAGCAAGACCAAACCCTGGGCCAATTCAGGCATATGTTTAAGATCGAATGCCGGGTCGCGGCGCTCACCGGAGATGTAGGAGTAGGAGATGATCCGCGACAGGTTGCTGTACCCCTGCCGGGTCTCGGCCAGCAGCGTCAGGTGGGAGCCGTCCGTGAGGGTGACTTCGGCGCCGGTGATGGCCTGGACATCCACGCTCCGGGCGACCTGGGCGAAGTGCATGGCGCCGCATAGATTATCGTGGTCGGTGATGGCCAGAGCCCGGTGGCCCAGTTCCTTGGAACGCACCAAAAGCTCTTCCACCGAGGACGCTCCCTCGTGAAAGGAGTAGTTGGTATGGCAGTGTAGCTCCGCGTAGGAAGTATTCATAGTTCGAGAAGGTCATTTCATCCGCCACACATCACTACCCAGCGATCAGCTTTCAGCGGTCAGCAGTCAGTTTTTTGGTTCCGGGACGATTGCTTTAGTTTGATATTGGTTGTCGGGGCAGCGGGGGGATACCCCATCCTAACCTTCCCCCCTCGCGGGGGAAGGGACTTAAGGCCTCCTCTCCCCTTGCGGGAGAGGATTGAGGTGAGGGGTATCACCCTCGTTGAGGATGTCCAATATGGCCCCTTTGACCGCCTCAATTTCCCCCAATACCTGGTTATTCCAGAATCTCAGTACCCGGTATCCCTGAGCTTCAAGCCAAGCAGTTCTTGATGAATCGTAATCCACTTGCTGTGAATGGTGCCCGCCATCCACCTCGACGACTACCCTCTTCTCAAAATTCACAAAGTCGACTATGTACTTTCCAATTGGCTGCTGGCGGCGAAACTTATATCCAGCAATCTGCCTCGTGCGCAGGTGTCTCCACAAAGCCCGCTCCGCTTCTGTAAGGTTTTTTCTCAATTTCCTGGCTTTGCTGATGGTCATAGACGCCCCCATCCTAACCTTCCCCCACGAAGGGGAAGGGACTTTCCCCCACTAACCCCCTTGCCGGTACCAGTTGCCGTCTGTCAGGTCTTGGAAGACTATCAGGCGTCCTCCGCCCTCGGCGGTCAGCTGATAATAGATCCTGGTGATGGGTTTCTCACGCCACCACTCTTCATCGATCCGCCACAGGTCGTCTATGGAGGCTATCTTCGTGCTTCGGCCTTTCTGCCCACCCTTTTGAACTACGGCCAGGGGCCTGCCTTCATCGTCCTCCTCCACCGATGCGGGAATCGGAAGGTTTAAGGGTCGAAGGGAACCAGTGCTTGTCGCCTCTCGGGTATTCTGGACCATTGCTCTACATCCCTCATCTGGTAGATTGGCGGCCGGCAGCCCAGAAGAGCCTCCAACTGCCGCATCATCTCCCTAAGCTGTTCCTTTTTGCGCACATCTGAGAAAAGTCTGGATTGTATGCCCGCCTCACCGGCGAACCCCGCCAGGGTCAGCCTCATGTCCTCCAATGGTCCGGGCAATTCCAGGGCATCAAGGCGCCCCTTCAAAATGAACAGGGCCTTCTCTTTGCTGCCCACGGCGTTTTTAAAGGCGAACCGCTTGGCCCAGGGAGCGTGGTGCAGAATCTGGCTCTCAATGTTGGCGGTGCGGACGTACTTGCCTTTGACTTCCGGACGGGAAAAGGCCCGGCCCAGCAGGGTCTCCACGGCGGTTAGAACGGCGTGAAGGGTCACCGTGGGCGAAGGGAAGGTGAGGAACTCGTCAACCACCTCTTCCCGCCGGCAGGGCGTCAAGGGGCTATGGTCGACGCCATTAGCAAGCTCCCACGCCCTCCTTCCTTCGGCCTTCAACTGGGCCTGAATCGAGCCCACGGACAGACCGGCCAGCTGGCCCAGGGTGTGCAGGCCAAAACGGTGCAGCCGGGTCTTGTTCTCCCAGGATAGGGGCAGCAGGTCTATGGAGAACCCTTTCAGAAATCTGGCCACGTCGGCGGGCGCCTTGGTGGCACGGCCGCCGTTGCTGGTCACCGCGGCTATGTAGGCTGGAAATTTCCCTTCGGCCACGCCCATCCGAGGATTGAACTGGAGGGGAGCTGCCTGGAGCAGGGTCGCTATCAGCCTGGCTTCGCCCCCATACATGGTTTCCAACCCGTGGAGCCCAACATAAGCGCACCCCAGACCGGCTTCTTCCACCAGGGGACTTCTGGATTCCAGGGCGCGGATCAAGCCATCAAAAACCTTGTGGTAGTGGGACCCGTCGGCCTGAAGCAGCACGGCATCCTTACACCGGGAGGTGGCTTCCTGCAACGACATGCCGGCGGCCACTCCCCTGGCCTCGGCCGAGCTGTCCAGCACCAGGGTTTTGGACCCGTAGCTTTCCGTTATCACCACGGGTTTCCCCCGTAATTCCGGACAACGTTGGATCTCTGCCTTCACGGGCAGATGGGTAACCAGTAGGCAGGCCATCAAGCGGTCAGCCATCAGTTATCAGCTATCAGCATTCAGCGGTCAGCGTTCAGCTATTTGCGGTTGGCTTTTAGGGTTTGAATGAAGGCGGTTAGCATTTTCTTTACCTCGGTTGTCTCTTTGGAAATCGGTTCGTATTCCATGGGGTTCATGTAGCCAAGGTCACGGGCAAGCAGAAGATGGTATTCCAGCTCACTTGCTGAGCCCATGGCGATCTGGAGGAACCGGGCCAGCTCGGCATCACCATTTCTGCCGCAACCCTCTGCGATGTTGGCGGGGATTGAAGCACAAGAACGCCGGATCTGGCCTGTCAGTCCATACATTTCATCTTTTGGGAACCCGGCAGTAACTCTATAAACCAACATGGTCAAAGAGTGGCTCTTCTCCCACACCTTCAGTTCTTTGAAATCTTTCATGCCAAGTCCTTCAGGCTGAAAGCTGATTGCTTATTTGCTCCGCGTGACATGGTGGAAAGCGGCTGGCCCCGCATGCATTCAGCGCGACATTAAGTCCCTGCTGGGTCACGAATTATATAGAACGTATGTACGTCTTTTCAATGTGGGCGGGTCAGGAGTTTGCGGGGGCTTTGGAGTGAACTTTAGCTGAGACTTTGCCTGAGAATTTGAGGGTAAGAATCGGATAGATTCCGCCTTGGGCTGTTGTGTAATCTGGAGACGGTTTAAATCTCGGATTTAGACACCATCCCCTGGCTTATCTCTCAAAGGGATATGGCCGCCGGGGTTTGTAAGAGTGCTAGGATAGGTGAAACGGATGGCCCTATTGAAAAGAAATCCTGTGAAAGAAGATTTGCCGGGTGAAGGGCAGGCTGGCGCCCCAAAAGACCCCACCAAAAACCACTGGGACCGTTTGTGGCAGGCCGTTTTGAGCCGGGACGGGCGGTTTGACGGGGCATTTGTCTACGGGGTGCGCTCCACCGGCATCTTCTGCCGCCCGTCTTGCCCCAGCCGGAGGCCAGGCCGGGAGTAGGTGATCTTCTACTCCCAACACCAGGATGCCGAGAAAGCGGGGTTCCGCTCCTGCCTTCGCTGCCAACCCTGCCGGCCCCGGTTGCCACATCCCCAGGTAGAGATGGTGAGCCGGGTCTGCAGGCACATCCACGACGTATCCAAGAATCAAGACGGCCCGCCGTCACTGTCCCAGTTGGCCCAGACGGCCGGCGTCAGTCCGGGGCGTCTCCACCAGGTGTTCAAAGAGCTGATAGGGATCACGCCGCGCCAGTATGCCGACGCCTGCCGTATGGACAGCTTCAAAGAACGGCTAAGAGAGGGCTGGGGCAATGTACCAGTCGGGGTACGGCTCCAGCAGCCGTCTGTACCAGGGAGCGGCCGCGGGTCTGGGGATGAAGCCGGCTTCCTATCGGCGGGGCGGTAAAGGAGCGCGCATCGCCCACAACATCGTTGACTCTCCCCTGGGACGGCTGCTGGTGGCCGTGACCAGGCATGGTGTGTGCGCCGTGAAGCTGGGAGATAGCGACGCTCAGCTGGAATCCTCTCTACGTGGCGAATTTCCAGCCGCCCAATTCCAGGAGGACGACGGCAGTCTGCTGGAATGAACCCAGGCGATCCTCGACCAAATAAAAGGTGGCCCCTCAAACCGGGCGCTGGGGCTGGAGTTGCCTCTGGACATCCGCGCCACCGCCTTTCAGCGGCAGGTCTGGGAGTATCTCAGGTCTATACCCTACGGTGAAACCCGTTCCTACCAGGAAGTGGCCCAGGCTTTGGACAAGCCAGGGGCCAGCCGGGCCGTGGGCACGGCCTGCGCCGCCAACCCGGTGGCGCTGGTGATCCCTTGCCACCGGGTGGTGCGCCAAGACGGCGACATGGGGGGTTACCGGTGGGGAATCTCCCGCAAGGAGCAATTGCTGGCTCAAGAGCAATCCAGTGATTCTCCCCCGTAAGTCAATTAACTTTTCATAGGGGTATAATTGACAAAAGCATCGTGCCAACGCTGTATGGAATCGTATCTATCAAGTGAACCGGCCTTGCTTTGTCCGGCCAGAAGCCCGTTAAATGCTGATTAGAATAGCCACGAACCCCCATCTCTGGCCCGTCCGGCGGACAAGGCTCCGCTTTCTGATCTTGGCCATAGTCACCTCGTTGCTTCTTGGCCTGGCAAGCCCATCCATTTATGCCGCCGGTGAAGACATCAAGATCATCAGTGAGAGTCAGAAGATCAACTTTCCCGACGAAGTGGACTTTGAACTCACGGTGGAGTCGACCGCCGAGATCACTGAGGTCCGGCTGCTATTCCGCAGTTTGGGAAGCCGGGTCTGGGCCTACGCCTACTCTTCCTTTGAACCCGGCAAACGGGTGACGGCCAAGCATCAACTGGCGACATCGGGCAATTCGTATGTCCCCCCCGGCGCAGAATTGGAATACCAATACGTCATTCGCGACGCCGCCGGGAACACCCTCAAAACCGAACCCGCCACCTTCGAATATACCGATACCCGCTTTGACTGGGACAGGACTTCAATAGGCCCGCTGGTGTTGGTCCACCATGACATCCGCCAATCCAGCGTCGACAAGGTCGCGGACCGGATCAGCGCCGACATTCAACGCATAAGCGATCTGCTGGAGATCCAGCACGGAAAAAAGATCAAAGGAATGATCTACAACCGGCGGTCGGAAACAAAGGACGCGTTTCCATTTCAGAGCCAGACCATCTCCGACGCCGGCGTATTCCAAGGTTTCGCCTTCTCCAACCACCGGATCTTTATCGGGGTCGGGCTGGATTCTCGGCTCATCGTTCACGAAACGACCCATTTGCTGCTGGACCAGTCGTTGGGCAACCGCGCGCTGGGTCTGCCCGCCTGGTTGAACGAAGGCTTTGCCAGTTACATGGAGCCCAACTCACGCCCATACGACGCCAGCAGGTTTCGTAGCGGGGGATTGCCTCTCCGGTCCATGAGCACGGTATCGGGGACACCCTCTCACATAGGCGCCTTTTACCAAAAATCCACCAGCGTGGTATCGTTCCTGGTTCAATACAATGGAGAGGCCGCTTTCCAGGAACTGTTGGCGGAGTTGAGGCAAGGCAAGACGGTGGACCAGTCTTTGACGGCGGTCTACGGCTTCGACACCGATGGATTGGAGGCCCGTTGGTCTGGAGACAGCGGCGGGTCAGCGGCCGCAGGCTCCTCCGCCCAACAACAGCGCGCGCGCCTTTTCGACGGCGCCCAGAATGAAGGCCCAGCCAGCCCTATCGAAATCTCTCCCGCCCGGCCATCACCTTTCCTCTACTTCGACGCCTGGGTGTTTGGCGGGCTGGGATTATTTGTGATTGCAGTGGCGGCGGCCCGGTTGGCCATCAGCCGCATCTGGCCTCAACCCGTTGCCGATGACGAATCCGCCGATTGGCTAAACCCTGGCGATTGGCCGCCCGCCAACGGCCCGCAATAACCTTCACCTCGCCCAGACTTTCTGATATCCTCGGTTGAGGATTTGGGCATTAGTTTCAGGTTGAGCCGCGGCCATTAGAACCGGGTGTCATCATAGTCAGGGGCGCTGGAGGATTCGGGTTGGAACGAGGACAGTCGAAATGAGCGCCGGCGAAACCGAAAGATTGCAAGAAGGCCTGCGCGCCGCTCACGCCGCGGTGATTGATTCCGTCCAGGGGGTCTCCGAAGAGAACGCCCACCAAATCCCCGAACAAGATGAGTGGACGGTGGCACAACTGCTGGCTCACATAGCCGAAATCCAAGGTTTCTGGATGGAAAAGGCGGTTTTGATCTCCAAAGGAGAACATTCAACCCGGAGAACATTCAACCCGGAGAACATTCAACCCGGAAACCCGCTAACGGCCAATATATTTCATCATCATAAAGAGGGGATACGTATGCGCCGGTCAGTCCCGTTCATCATTTTGATCCTGGCTCTGTTGGCCATGGGTTGCCTGCCTCAGGCCACGCCCGCTCCGGAGGCCACACCCACCACCATCGGCACTGCCAGACCAGCGGGAAGCCCCACGCCGGTTACGGGGCGGACCGCCACGCCCAACGTCGTGGAATTTGGTGGCCAGTCGATGAAACAGTATGCATCACCGCCGCAAATGGCCATCGATCCTTCGGCGTCATACACTGCGGTGATTAGCACCAACCTGGGAACGATGACCCTGGAGTTGTTTGCCAAGGACGCGCCCAAAACAGTCAACAATTTCGTGTTTCTGGCGCAAGACGGCTACTACGACGGGATCATCTTCCACCGGGTCATACCAAATTTTATGATTCAGGGAGGAGACCCAACTGGAAAGGGCACTTCCGGACCCGGTTATCAATTCGAAGACGAGATCGTGCCAAGCTTGGTGTTCGACAGCCCAGGGATCTTGGCCATGGCCAACTCGGGCCCTAACACCAACGGCAGCCAGTTTTTCATCACCATAGTCCCCACCCCTCACCTGAACGGCGCCCACACCATCTTCGGAAAGATAATAGACGGGCAAAATGTGGCCGATGCCATAGTCATGACGCCCGCGGCCGCCGGTAACCGGCCAATACAAAACGTCGTCATCCAGGGTATCGAGATTAAGAAGGACAACTAAGCCTGCAGCGTCTTTTCGTCATTCCGGCCATGGCGACACGAAGAGATAGTGGGTGCCTCTGAAAAACCCTCACCCTCGGTCCCTCTCGCCGATGGGAGAGGGATGCCCTAGATGAAATCAAGGACAGGGTGAGGGCCCATGCGATGATGCAAAAATCCCAGTCTAAGGAGCATGTCCATGCCCTTTCAGCACCTCGTCTACCGGCGTGAAGACGCCATCTGCCACCTCACCCTGAACCGGCCTGAAAAACTAAACGCTCTTAATTCTGTTCTGATGTCCGAATTGAGGGAGGCTTTTGAGACCATCGAGGCCGATCCGGATATCCGAGTGGTCATTCTAACGGGGGCGGGACGGGCTTTTTCCGCGGGATTCGACATTGAGCGGGGTCCGGACCAGGCCGATCCGTCCCAGACGCCGGCCCATGTTTGGCGAGAGCACCTCCAGAGCCACATAGATACTTTTTTGATGGTTTGGAACCTCTCCAAACCGGTCATCGCGGCGGTTAACGGCTACGCTCTGGCGGGTGCCTGCGAGCTGGTGCAGGTGTGCGACATCAAAATCGCTTCTGATAGGGCGGTGTTGGGCGAGCCGGAGATACGCGCCGGAGTGGGGCCGCCTTTCCTAATCACCCCTTTCAGCGTGGGGTTGGCTAAAGCGAAGGAGTTGTTGCTCACCGGAGACACCATCGATGCCCACGAAGCAGAACGCCTGGGAATGGTGAGCCGGGTGGTCCCCCACGATCAATTGATGGACGAATGCATGCGCACGGCCCGGAAGATAACCCTGCTGCCCGCACTGGGTGTGAAGATGACCAAGATCGCCGTCAACCGGGCATATGAAGAGATGGGTTTCCTTTCCACCATGAAGCACAACCTGGAACTGATGACGCATTTCGACACCACTCTGACCCCGGAGCAGGAAGCGTTCAACGCCGTCCGAAACGAAAAGGGTCTGCGGGGCGCCCTGGACTGGCGCGACGCCCGTTTTCGAGACGTCTAGAGCCAGCCTTCAGCCACTGGCAAAATGACAAGCGTAGGGGCGCACAGGTGAGACTGTCTCAGAAAATAGGATGACTGCGATCAGAGCGGTTTAGGGATCTGGCGGTCAATTCAACGAGCTAGCAAAAGAGGCGGTCCGCCCATGGACCGTCTCTTGGCTTTCCACAGAGACCGCA
>DAOUHE010000273.1:0-59023 GCA_034428715.1 Dehalococcoidia bacterium
AGGCCCTGGTCACGGAGCGAAATGCCGCCCGAGCCACCATTAACTGGCGGTTCAACACCCAGGACGCCAGGGGCAAACTTCACCGCCTCTATCCCTTCGATTCCAAACATGACTGACTACTAGGGTCAATCCTCAACGCCGGCGAGAGGTTGCATGCGATGACTGGCGAAATGAGAGATTTTATTTTCGGTGACATTGGGAACCATGCGTTCTTCAACGAAATAAACATCCCCTACAGACGATATGCTAGACAACAAGTGGCAGCACAAATCGCCCTTAACTACGCCAGTAACAAAAGAAACGGGGAATTCCACCGGTCGAGATACCTAGACTTGCAGGAGTTCTTCAAAGACAAAAACAAACTAGGCGAAGACGACAAAGAGCTTTTTGAGGGGATTCGGGAGAGGCTGGATAAGACCCGTGAGCACTTCGGTGACAAGCTAGGCATCATTGGAAACCGGGCCGTAGCTGTATCAGTTTTCCTATTTGTGGGCGAATTGATTGACCGAAGTAAAGATGATGAGCTTGATGGATTCACGGATTTCTTGGTCAAATTTCTAGACACCCTGAAATGGCAGATTCCTAAGGGGGTTCAAATGCATACCGCTTATCATCACTTGCTAAACTTCCAGACTTACGTCAATCAAGCAGCGGGTGAGAGATATGCGATCCAGAGGCGGCATGACTACCTGATTAGTGCCTTTGATTTTTACAAAAACGACGGAGGAATCGAAGGAGATACACAATATTTAGAGGCTACCGGGAATTCAGCCGATGACGAGCGTGCGAAACTGAAGAAGGAGTGAGGTGGAACTCCTCTACAAAATAATCCGGTGCTCATAATCTGGTGCTAGCGCCAAAATCGGGATAGTCGACAACAAATTGACAGCCACCCCCTTCCCCAGGCAAGATAACCCTCGATTCCCCCATTAGGAGGCTCTGTGATGAAGGCAGCGGTATTGTATGAGACTAAGACCCCTTTGGTGGTCGAAGACGTGGAACTGGACGATCCTAAAGCCCAGGAGGTGCTGGTCAAGATCGGCGCGGCGGGGATCTGCCGCAGCGACCGCCATTTCATGCACGGCGACGCTCCTATCGTGTTGCCGGTAGTGTTGGGGCATGAAGGCGCGGGCACCGTTGAGAAGGTGGGGCCGGGCGTCACCTCCGTGAAGCCGGGGGACCAGGTGATCTTGTCCTTCGTCCCCGCCTGCGGACGTTGCAAGTCCTGCGTCGAGGGCCGATCTAACCTTTGCGACCTTCACGGGGCCACCGGCGCCAATATGTACGACGGCACCTGCCGTCTCCACAAGGGCGGCCAGGACATTCATCACATGGGCAAGGTGGCCTGCTTCGCGGAACACGCCGTGGTTCCCGAGGCCGGTTGCGTCCCCGTTGGCAGACCCATACCCATGGACATCGCCGCCATGATCGGCTGCTGCGTCCCCACCGGGGTGGGCGCGGCCATCTACAGCGCCAAGATCCAGCCGGGCAGCACCGTGGCCGTGGTGGGCTGCGGCGGCGTGGGGCTCAACGTCATCATGGGTGCCAAGCTGATGAACGCCTCCCAGATCATCGCCGTAGACATATCCGAGAGCCAGTTGGAATTCGCCATGAAGTTCGGCGCCACCCACTCGGTCAACGCCTCGGACCGGGACCCCGTGGCCCAGGTCAAGGAGCTGACCGGCGGCAGAGGGGCCGATTACACCTTCGAAGTCTTCGGTTCCGCCGACACCGTCAAGGCGGCTTACGACATGTGCGGCAAGGCCGGCACCGTCACCGTGGTGGGTATCGCGCCCATCGGCGCCGAGGCGTCCATCAACGCCGTGGATATAGTTCGTAACGAGAAGACTATGCGAGGCACCTATTACGGTTCCGCCCGCTCCAGCACCGACATGCCCAAGATGGTTGACATGTACCTGTCGGGCAAGCTCAACCTGGACGACCTGGTAGTTCGCCACTACTCCCTGGACCAGATCAACGAAGCCTACGGCGACATGGACAAGGGCGAGATCGGCCGCGGCGCCATCATGTACTAGTAGCCGTCAGCCGTCAGCCGTCAGCGTTCAGCTATCAGCTATCAGCTTTTTAAGGGGATGACCTTGGCCAACGAATCTGTCCATCCGGGCGGAGGTCTTGAAACGGGGGAGAGCTTCACCGTCAGGCTGGTGAAGACTGAGCAGGAATTGGAAGCGGCCATCGGCGTGCGGTTTCGGGTTTTCGTGGATGAGCAGTCCATTCCGGCGGAAGAGGAATTGGACGACGCCGACGCCACCGCCACCCACGCCATCGCTTTGCACGAAAGGCAGGTGGTGGGCACGGGCCGGTTGATGAAGCAAGACGCCGGCACGGCCATCATCGGGCGCATGGCTGTAGACCTGGAATGGCGCCGGCATGGGGTCGGCGGGCTGATCTTGAAGCATCTGGAAGATGTTGCCCGCTCGATGGGAATGAGCCGCAGCGTCCTCCACTCCCAGGAATACGTGAAGGCATTCTACGCCTCCCAGGGATACGTGGAGCACGGAGAGGTTTTCCTAGAGGTAGAGATCCCCCACATCGAGATGAGGAAGGAACTGTAGTTCCCAACTGCCCGTGGATTGTTTATTTGCTTAGCACCTCGTAGCGGCGGCTTCCCGCGGCGCCCATGACTTGGGATAACACATCCGCCGGTACGTTTAATTTTTCCAGCGTAGCATTGATATGTTCGAGCACAGCATCGAAATGGCTGTCGTTAACGCCCGCTCTCACCAAATGGCTATGGCCGTCCCGAATATCCTTGCCGCTGTAATTGTTGGGGCCGCCAAAGGCCATGGTTAGGAACGCGTTCATTTTCCCGCCCTGTACCCCCATGTCGACACCATCGAAAAACTGGTTGATCCGGTCATCGGCGCGCACTTTCTCATACAACAAGGGCACGAACGCATCGATTGCCCCTTGGCCGCCGAGTCTGTCAGACAGAGTGGTCATGCGTTTCACCTCTATCCCGATTCGTGCCAAGCCTACAATACATCCGCCGACCGGGCATGGCCTAGATCAAGAAAACTCAACGACCAGGCTTGAAGTTCTTCAAGCTGACCACTGAAATCCTATGCTGCCGCTACCTTCTCGATCACCCGCACCTCCATCTTGGCGATGTGGCTGGTGGGTATGTCGCCCAAAGCCTTGCGGCCGTCGGACGCGAAATATGACGCCTCTTTCTCCGGTATTACCTCGACGCTGTCAAAACTCCGAACCCATAGGAACTCGGTGCGGTCGGCGTTGACCCAGGTGGCTTCCACCGGGATGCCCAGACCTGCGTGAATAGGCCGTATCTTGTCGTTGAACAATTTAAGCCAGGAATCCATCATTCCGCTGTTGATGGTGTAGATACGTAGTTGTGAAACCATTTTGCTCCTCCATCGCAAGCTATCAGCCGTCAGCGTTCAGCTATCAGGCGTCGGCCCTGGGTCCAAAAAGCTGAGTGCTGATCGCTGAAAGCTGACCGCTAATTTACCTGATACTTGTTTATCGTGTCTTGGTTGAAGTTGAGTCCCAGACCCGGCTTGTCGGGGACCACCAGTTCTCCATCCTCGATCGCCGGCGTCTCATCCCACATGTGCAGGGTCCAGGGCATGTACTCCACCGTCAGCCCGTTAGGTATGGCAGACATGGTGTGGATTTGGATCTCGGGGATCAAATGGCTTACTACCGGCAGGTTGAAGGCTTCGGCCATGCCAGCCACCTTCTTGAACTGGGTGATCCCGCCCACTCGCAGCAGGTCGATCATCACGATGTCTATGGACCGGGCCTCCAGCAACTGCCGGAAGGTGTTGATACCATAGACGTATTCGCCGGCGGCTATCGGGGTGGTCAGGGCATCGGCCACCCGGGCCAGACCCTGGTAATCGTCGTGGGCAACCACGTCCTCCAGCCAGAATAGGTTGTATTCCTCAACGCGCCGGCCAATATCGATGGCCTGGTTCACGTCCCAAAGCTGGTTGATGTCGCACATCAGGTCTATGTCTGGGCCCACTGACTCGCGCATCACCTTCATGCGCTCCACCTCTTTGGCTGGGGTCGACTCGGCCCCCATCTGGGTCTTCATCTGCTTGAAACCCATGCCCACCAGCCGAGGCCCCGCTTCCGCCAGGTATTCCAAGTTCATCGGCCGCATCAACGCGCCGCTGGCGTAGGTGGTAACCCTATCCCGGTAGCCGCCCAAAAGGGAGCTCACCGATTGGTTCAGCGCCTTGCCTTTGATATCCCACAAAGCCATATCCACCGCCGACAACGCCAGGGTGAAAATGCCGCCGGGACCGGCGCCACCGGCGGCACGGCGCAATTTACCAACCACCGCCTCCACGTTCATCGGGTCTTCCCCGGTGGCCAGTTCGCACAGCGAATCGACGGCCGACCTCAGGGCATTGGTCAAGGGACCTCCGAAAAAGGTGATGCCGACACCCTGAATCCCATCGTCGGTGTTCAACTCCAACGTGACGAACTCCCGGGTGGCGTCGCCCACTGGAACCCCAACCACCAGGGGATTATCGGCCGGAGTGCTGATGATTCGCGTGGTAGAACCGGTGATTCTCATTGTGCTAAAACCTCAGTTGATTAGCTGCGTATCGCCACTCTTCCAAGAAATGCGAGCCGGAACGCTACCCGCGGGTAAACCAGCCATTCCTGGAATGCGGCCCATTCTAACATAGCCTAGATTCGCGGGGGCCAAACCCGCCCCGAGGATTGACAGTTCTCCCCGTCGGGGTTACGATACTAAACAGGCTTTAGTAATCGGCGTTGAGCATTGGCTGTTTATTCGCCCAAGTACAACCAGATCATAGAGATTTCAAATGACAAACATCGAACTGATATCAAAATCCCCAGCCAAGTCTCCAGGGATGCAACAGGAAGCCTACTGGGAAAACCTGGTGAAACGCAGCCTGTGCCGCTTTCTGCTGCTGGCCCAACTGGACCATGGACCGGTCCACGGATATGGGATCAACCAGGCCATCCGGGAAGCCTGCCAGGGTTGCTGCGAACCCACCGAGGCCATGGTCTATTCCACCATGAAGGAGCTTCTGGATGGCGGCTATGTCGTCTGCCGCGAAGAAGAGCACCAAGGCCGCAAGCGCCGCGTCTGCTGGCTGACCCCCACTGGGCAAGAGGCTTTCCGCGCTGCCGCCCGGGTTTGGGAGAAGATGTTGCCTACCCTTAACGGTTCCATCGAACAGGCCTTGGACCGGACCGCCAAGTGATTTCAATCAAATCCCGATCATAATTTTTAAAGAGTGGTGCCATTTTTTAGGAGGTACGCCATGACCACGAATTCCGAGGAGATCAAACGTTTGGTCCGGGAGCGATACGGCTCCCGCGCAAAAGGGGTGATTGAACTGACACTGGTGCAACCGGCCGGCGGCGATGATACCGGCTGTTGCGGCCCCGCCGACATGGAGCGGGCCATGCGCATCTACCAGGAAGGCCAGCTTGCCCAGTTGCCCGCCGAGTCGGTGGCGGCGTCGGCCGGATGCGGCAATCCGACCGCCCTGGCCGGGCTAAAACCCGGTGAGCGGGTGCTGGACCTGGGTTCCGGGGGTGGCATCGACTGTTTCCTAGCGGCCCAGCAGGTGGGGAAAGAAGGCCATGTTTACGGTTTGGACATGACCGACGACATGTTGGAACTGGCCCGCGCCAACCAGGCCAAGCTAGGCGTGGCCAACGTCGAATTCGTCAAAGGCGACATAGAGAAGATACCACTGCCTGAGAACAGTGTGGACGTGGTCATCTCCAACTGCGTGGTTTGCCTATCACCGGACAAAGACCGGGTTTTCCAGGAATCGTTCCGGGTCCTAGCTCCCGGTGGAAGGGTTCACATATCCGACATGATGGCCCTGGATTCCAACGGCCCCACCCGCACCGACCCCGAGGCTTGGGCTTCCTGCATCGCCGGCGCCGAGGACCGGGAGGTCTACCTGGGCCGCCTGACCAAGGCCGGGTTCATAGACATAGACCTGTCCGAAGAAAAGGTGAAATTCGATAACGATGGCGTTCCCATGAACGTCGCCAGCGTAAAGGTAGTGGCCCGCAAACCGGCCTAGCCGGCGCCGTAGGGGCGCAAGGCCGTGCGCCCCTACCCATCAAATATCATCGTGGTGGCACGGCGGCCCCGTGTACCTACAACTTGAATCGCTTGAACGATTCGGCGTATTCCAAACCAACCATCTCGCCCCCGCGTCTACGGCCCTCTCTCATATACTTTTCCACGTCCCCGTCGCCAATCTGGCTTTTATGCTGCTGTATCGCCTTGACCGCCGTATCCATATGCTGCGACACGTCGACATATAGGTCTTGATCCATATGGTCGGTCACCCATAGTTCCCGCACCTTATGGGGCTCAAGTCCCTCTTCCAATAACTCGGGGTTGGTCAACCGGTCTCGGGCGGTGGGGTACACCGCGGACATGGCCGCTTCTCCCGCCGCATAGTGGTCGGGATGGCCGATCCAGCCGCCACCGTTGACGCGGCGGGCCGGACTATTACAGATGAGGATGTCAGGCTGGTGGCGGCGTATTTCCCGGGCTATGTCCCGGCGCAGCTCTAAGGTGGGCTGTAGCATCGAATCTTCGTAGCCTAGAAAAACCACCTGGCTCAATCCAAAGACCTTGCCGGCGTTTTCCTGCTCCCGGCCGCGTATCTCCACCAGCCGATGAGAGGTCATCTCAGGATCGTCACTGCCTTTGCTGCCGTCGGTGCACATCACGAACACAACCTCCCATCCCATGGAGCACCACAGGGCTACGGTGCCTGCGCAACCCCACTCCGCGTCATCGGGGTGGGCAAAAACCACCATACCCCGTTGGTACCCTTCATCCTGCCAGGACATTCGTTTCAACCTCCAAATAATGCATTGAACACACCCGGTAACCGAGGGCCATTCCTCCGCGTTTTTCGTTTGATGAATGGCAACCGGGATTTCCTCAGCTCCGGCTCGAACGGCGTGATCGAGACCGCCGCCGCCTCTCTTTAGACGTTGCCCTTTGTTGGGAACGAGCGGATTCCTGGCCGGCAGGCGCTTCTGACGCGCCGTTATCGGTCCTGGGCAAATACGGTCCCAAATACCGCTTTTTGTAGGACGCCCAAAATACCTGCAGGGCGACGGTCAAGACGATTCCGGGCGGCACAATTAAAACGACGAGATCCCAGCGTCCCGCCTGAACGGTTAGAAATATGGCCACCGAGCCCACAATCAGCACCATCCAGGCGACGCCGCCGGAAATGATGCCAAAGTTGCCGTGGTTCCAAGGGGAACGGAGGATCAGTATCGGCCAAGCAGGCCAAAGTACGAAGGCGACCACTAGGAAAAGATTTTGATAGTACCAGGGGCGTAGTTCTGGCGGAGGTGGAGGCAGGTCTTGGTTCATGTCGTGGGCTCGGCGAGGATATGTGCTGGGCGCTGGCTGAGGCCTAGTTTCGCGCCAGCAGAAGGTGGAACTCTAAGGTATCTATGGTGCGTTCCCGGCGAATGGACTCCACGGTATATTCGATGCACATACGGGCAAACCCAGAGTAACGCAGTACGTTGGAACCCAACACCACCCGCGGGACTTCCCGAGCCAGGTCTACCTGCAACTGGTTGACCTCTTCCCGGTCGATCTCCAAGTCTACCCGGCGCTCAGTAAGCCGCTCGATCTTGGAATGGATTTTTTCGATGAACTGTTCGTCATCCATTTTTTTCTGCGGGGTCTGGTTAATCGTGAGTGGACTGGGTCTGGCTAGGCGGCCACTCCATTACACCCATGATTCTGGAGTTATTGACGATTGAGCCGGCCTACTCAATCAATTTTCAGTAAGAAAACCGTCAATCGGCTGGATGGCCCCATTCTAACATATGGCCAAATTATTTTTAGACAGCACCTAATAAGTCTGCGCCGAATAGAATTCATCAAACATTATCGCTTGACACTAGGTTAGGCCATCACCATAATTGACGAAAAACGAAGGGATTCTAGGCGTAAATTGGTGATTCGTATAGAACCGGTCGCCAGCACCGGGAGTTAGGCTAAAGACAACCGGGAATTTCTTCGGGGACGTTCGTCATCACCTTCGCCACCACCAATTGGGACAATCGCTGATATTTTAGCCCGGTTTTATATTACCCGGGTTTCCGGCGTCGAGTTTAGAGTCGACAACTGAGCATGGATAGCCTTTGTGACAAACGAAAATCCAAAGCCATTAATCGGTAAACTTCGCGGTTTCTACTACCAGCCTTGGATAATCGTGGCCATGGCCACGATGCTTCAACTCAGCACCAACTTCGTAGGACAGGCCTTCCCCATCCTCATGGTTGCTCTGCAGGATGAATTTGCCTGGACGCTGACCATCATCACCTTCGCTTATTTCCTGCGCAGCATGGTCAGCGCCGTGTTCTCCCCAGTGTCCGGCTGGCTGGCCGAGAGGTACGGGGCGCGGCGTGTCCTCTATTTTTCGACTGCCGTTTATGTCGCGGGACTGGCCCTCCTGGGAACCATGTCCCACATCTGGCAGTTTTACCTGTACTACGCCGTCATGTTGGGGATATCCCAGGCTCTATTCCGGGTAAACGTTCCCACCACCGTTGCCGCCTGGTTCAAACGCCGGTTGGGGTTGGCCGTGGGAATTCAACAGTCAGCCGGTGGAATGGGCTCTTCCGTCATGGCTTGGGCTATGGCGGTCATCCTCACCAGGGTTGAATGGCAAACAGCATTTTTCAGCCTAGCTGCCATCGGCGGGACGGTGATCCTGGCGCTTCTGCTGAGATTTCACGGTGCTCCTGAAGACAAGGGGCTGAAGCCGTACGGCGCCGCCGCCGACGACCCTCCCCCGTCGGCGCCGGCGGACCCGGGCGTGGCCCAAATTCGCACCAAGGTGTTTCTGCGCCAAGCCAGGCATACCAGAGCATTTTGGAACCTGATCCTGATCCACTATTTGGGATGCGTGGGACACTCCGTCGTAATGGTGGGCGTGGTCATTTTTGCCACAACCAAGGGCATTTCCCTTGAGACCGCCGCCTTCATCATCAGCATCTATTCCCTCACCAGCGTAATAAGCCGGTTTTCCATTCCTATCATGGCGGACCAGTTCGGCGCCAAGGGGGTCATGGCCCTGGCCTATGCCATCCAAGGAATCACGGTAGCTATGCTTTTGTGGGCCCACGAGCCTTGGCAGTTCTTTCTATTCGCCGGCCTCTTTGGGATAGGCATGGGCGGGGAGATGTCGGCCTTCCTGGTCATCAACCGCCAGTATTACGGCATGGGACCGGTGCGAACGATCTTCGGCTTCCAGCAAATGGGTTCCGGCATCGGAATGGCCATTGGCGGTCTTTTGTTAGGGGTCATTGTCGACCTTACCGGTTCTTATGATATGGTCTGGATTATTTCCATCGCGGCCAGCCTGGGAGGAGCGGCGGCAATCTTATTCCTGGAGCCGACCACAAAACCGTTGATCCCCGACTGGGAGGACGCTCTGCCCGCCGAGGCCCGTTCCACGCCGATTCCAGCCGTCCCCGCCGATTGACCTTTTCGGGATTATCCGATACCTTGGCCTCTGCTAAGATTAGCTTGATTGCCAGACTCATTCATTCCCATTAGGACCTTCGTAAAACCTTCTAAGAATTTCCGGAGGTGACGGTGCCATGCCTGGAGAAATCTCGCCTCACGAACTACAGACCCTGCTGGACGGAGATACTCCGCTTGCTTTGATCGACGTCAGGGAACCGGGCGAGTACAACAGCACCCACATACCGTGGTCCAGCGTGATTCCCCGCCGCTCGCTGGAATTCCAAATGGCCGATTCGGTCCCCCACAAAGGCGTCCACGTGGTCCTTTGCGACGACGACGGCCGCCGCGCCGCCCTGGCCGCCAAAACCGTGGAAGCCATGGGTTACGCCCACGTCTCAGTGCTTGGCGGTGGCATCAACTGGTGGGTCAGTCAGAATCAACCCACCGAATGGGGCAGCAACGTTCCTTCGAAAGACTTCGGGGAAATGCAGGAAGTGGTGCACCATGTGCCCGAGATCGAGGCCACCGAGCTGCATCAATGGCAGGAAGAAGGCAAAAAGCTGGTGATTCTGGACACCCGGACGCCTGAGGAGTACCAGCGGTTCTGCATCCCCGGAGGACGCAGCCTGCCCGGCGGCGAACTGGCCCTTCACATCACCGACATCGCCAAAGACTTGGACCCAGACACCACCGTAGTAATCAACTGCGCCGGCCGCACCCGCAGCATCATTGGCACCCGGATTCTGCAACGGATGGGCTGGGATAACGTCGTGGGCCTGAAAAACGGCACCTCCGGCTGGGTGTTGGCGGGCTATGAGCTTGAAACCGGAGCCGGCCGGGTGGAAATGCCCCAGGTTTCCCGGGAAGGTTTGGCCGCGGCCGAAGCCTACGCCACCCGTTTGGCGGGCGAAGACGGGGTACGCCAACTCGACATAGAAGCATTGCAGGAGGTGATGGCCCGGCGCGACAAGGAGACAGTTTACCTGGTCGACGTTAGGACTGAGGAAGAATTCAAGACAGGCCATATCCCCGGATTCCGCTGGTTCCCCGGTGGTCAGGTCGTCCAGCGCTCCGATGACGTGGCGGCGGTCAAAAATGCTACCATCGTCTTCACCTGCGACAAGATGGCCCGAGGAACATTGGTGGCCTCCTTCTACCGCCAACTCGGGTTCAAAGAGGTCTACGCGGTCGACGGTGGCACCAGCGCCTGGCAGGCGGCCGGTTTGGAATTGGAAAAGGGGATGATTGGGCCAAAGGTTTCCGGTCTGGACCAGGCCAGGTCCGAAGCCCGGATGGTTTCACCCCAAGACCTGGTAAAGGCGGCCAAAACCACAACAATCTTTGTCGATACCAGCCAGGCGTTCAGCCGAGGGCACGTGCCCGGCGCCCGATGGGTTCCACGGAGTTTCCTTGAACTTCAAATAGACCGTTTCGCGCCATCCAAAACCTCTCCATTGGTGGTCACCTGCGCCGACGGTGATCTGTCCCTCTTGACTTCGCAAACTCTGAAACAGATCGGCTATCAAGATGTCTCGGTCCTTGAAGGTGGCATGGCCGCGTGGCGTGACGCCGGGTTGGATATCGAAGAGGGCCTATCCGGGGTCACCGGACCCCCAACCGACATGGTGCTTTCCGGGCCCGACCGCAATTACGCCGATATGATGAACTATCTGCGGTGGGAAACCGCTCTAGGGGAAAAATACGAGACCGCCAAATAACGGCTGACAATCAGAGGAGGCACCATCAATGGCCACCCAGCAAGAAGAAGGGGCGATCCCCGATTTTCTGAAGATGGACGGGTCAGGCGGACCCCAGTCCACCAACCCCCACGGCAGCGGCAGATGGTACGGCTGGCCCAGCAAAGCGATGAATCCGGTAAACCTGCTTGACGAGGAGGGCCGGGTCAAGCGGGTGCGAACCCCGGTGGTCGACCTGGAAGGACTTATCACTCCCACCGAGTTGCACTATGTGGTGCAGCACTTTGAAGTGCCCGACGTCGTTCCCGCCGACAAATGGACCTTGACCATAGGCGGGGAGGTCAAAAATCCTTTGACCATAAATTACGAACAGTTGCGACGTTACCCAGGCCGAACGGTTAGGACCGTCATGGAATGTTCGGGCAGCGACGCTACATACTTTGAATACTTCAAAGGGGAAGGCCCCAAACCCTCGCGTACCCAGGAAAGGATGATTTTGAGCGCCAGCGAATGGACTGGAACTCCCCTGGCGGCGGTGCTCAACGACTCGGGCCTCACCGACAAGGCGCTGTATATCCGGGCCGAAGGTTGGGACGAGGGCTTACCCGCCACGGCCGCTCCTGGAACCGCACCGTTTCTGTACGACAAAGGATTGTCCAGGGAGAAGGCGTTGCATCCCGACACCCTCTTGGTTTGGGCCCATAACGGACAATTATTGGAACACCTGCACGGCGCGCCGGTGCGGCTGATCGTGCCCGGCTGGTCGGGCAACTGGTCGGTCAAGTGGCTGAAACAGCTTGAGGTCATGGACCACATGCCCGATTGCTGGTACCACTACCAGTTCTACTACTACGCCGATTCGGCCGATTCGCCGGATAAAGAATTGATCACCACCATCCCCGTAAGATCCATCGTGACCCACCCGAACGACGACACCGACACATTGTCCAAGGGCATCCATGTCGTCAGAGGCTATGCCTGGAGCGGGGCCGCGCCCATCACCCAGGTGGAGGTCAGCATCGACGGTGGCGAAACCTGGCAGGCCACCCGGCTGGAGGAGTCAAATGACCGGTGGATGTGGGTCCGTTGGTCATACCTTTGGGACGCCCAGAAAAGCGGGGAATATTCCGTCATGTGCCGGGCTACCGATGCCGCCGGGCGTGTCCAGTCCCACGAGCCCCGGTACAACAATATGCGCAAGAACTTTAGCGCTATTGTAGGCTATGATATAACCATCAAGTAACTAATTTGAAAAATGATCCTACGGGCTCACCACGAACGAAATTAGGTTAACCATAGCCGGAAGGGATTTTCCCAATCAAATTCTTCCCCCGGTTCGTCCTGAGCCTGTCGAAGGATCACCCAATTTAGGATTCAATATTGAGATAAATAGCGAACCACCTGCAAACGATTCACCTCTGTCCCCCGGAGGACCGTATGCCCATTATAGACCATAGCTCAGTCCGCATGCCCGAAGTGGTAGACTACCATCGCGAGCGCTCGCTGGTGTCCGGCGTTAATGGAGCGAAATCGCTGACGATCAAAGAGGTGGAACTGC
The DNA here is from genome assembly GCA_034428715.1 of Dehalococcoidia bacterium. Lineage (GTDB taxonomy): Bacteria > Chloroflexota > Dehalococcoidia > Lucifugimonadales > UBA3495 > Io17-Chloro-G2. The sequence goes on from DAOUHE010000273.1 coordinate 12,764, forward strand.
ACCCTGGCTGGGAAGGACGGCTGCATACCCATTCCACCGATATAGCGATGATGGTGACGGCCGGGGCGATTCAGGTGATGATTGGCGACCATGTGGAGACCGTCCGGGCCGGATGCACCCTATTGGCGCCTCCCGGTGTGCCCCACAAGCTGATTAACAGGCTTTGGATCCCCACCAGAATGTGGGTCACCTATCCCGCCGCCGAACTGGAGACCACCTACCTGGAATGACCCTTTTGAATTGAGCCTGGTTGCGTCACCGACCAACACGCCACCCAAAACTTAGGAGACTTCGATGGCAATCCAACAGATAAGCACCAAGATCGAACCCCAGCTCATACCGACCAACGCGGGGTTGCGCACCTTCGCAGCGCCTCCCTCGGCACTGCAAAACAACATCGTCCCCAACGATCTGTATTACATCCGTAATCATTGGACGGACTGCCCCGAGATAGATATCGCCACCTACCGTCTCAATGTGGACGGCGAAGTGAACAACCCTTTGAGCCTGAGTTATGAGGACCTGAAACAACTGCCTCAGAAACGGTTTCAGGTGACCTTTGAGTGCTGTGGCAACAGCCCGGTTCCGGAATATTACACCAAGGCCCTAAGGATCAGCACGGTGATGGAAGCGATCAAGGGCCACGGGATAATGGGCAACGCCGAATGGGCGGGCGTGTCCCTGAAGGACGTGCTAGAAAAAGCCGGGGTGAAGTCTTCCGCGGTGGAAGTGATGTTCGAAGGCGCCGACCACGGCCCCGACGAAACCGTCGGCGATCCGCCTGAGGTGACCTACGAACGCAGCCTGCCCATAGCCAAGGCGTTACACCCTGATACGTTGCTGGCTTACGAGATGAACGGAGAGCCGCTCCCAATCAACCACGGCTACCCATTGCGGCTGTTGGTTTCGGGATGGTACGGCATGAACTCGGTGAAATGGCTGATGGGCCTGCACGTGCTGGATCACGAGTTCAAAGGGTTCTACCAGACCGAAAGATACATGACCGCCAACGCGCCGGGCTCAGCGATACCCTACACCTATTACACCAAGTTGAAGGTCAAATCCATCATCACCAATCCGGTGCCGGGAGAGATCATTCCCGCTTCCGGTTATACCCTGGCCGGCGCCGCGTGGTCTGGTGAGGATAAGATAACCGGGGTGGAAATTAGCACCGACGGCGGCGATACGTGGTCACCGGTGGACGTGATCCATCCCCCCTCCGGCTACTCATGGTCCCGATGGGAGTACCGCTGGCAGCCCAAAGGCCCGGGCCATTACACGCTGATGTCCAGGGCGGCCAATGACAAAGGCGAGACCCAGCCCATGGAGTTTCCCAACAAATGGGACGGCCGTGGCTACGGCAACAACATGGTGTTCCCATTCGAAACAGAGGTCCGTTAGCCAGCCCGATGAACCCAGGTGGGTCCATACCAGGGAAAAGGAATCCTTCCCTTAACAACAGCATCTAAGGTCCATGGCTGAACACTCGGGGAGGAAGAGGCGTGAATGGCTGTCAAAATAGATACGACCAAAGGAATACCGGTTCCCATATCCTTCGCGGTGGCAGTGGTTCTAGTCGTAGCGCTGTTTATCTTCTTTGGCGCATGGGCGGTTTCGGCAGATTCCGACAGCCACAACCGAACCCTGTCCCTGGCCTTCGCCGGCCCCAGCGCGATCCGTCTAGCCGAGTCTCAAGCAAATAACCAATCCGCCGGCCAACTGCAAAATTTGGACGCCACCGGCGGCGGCAGCGCCGACACCTGGTGGGGCAAATCGTTTCTGACAGCCTGCCCCTTGCATTAGCGAGGCAAGCAGGCTCCTATGTTAAGATAAAGTTGGCCCTTTTAGTGGGGTCAGCTTTTTATTTTGACCAGTTTATCGAACATTGAGTGGATGAATAATCCCGAAACTGTGCACTCCCATTATGATTAGCCGCGTTTCCATACAAAACTTCAAAAGCATCGGCGAGCCGGGCGTTGACCTGGAACTGAAGCCGCTTACCCTGCTGGTAGGACCCAACGGCGGCGGCAAGTCGAGCATTTTGGAGGCGATTGCGGTTGCCATTCAAGGTGGACCTACCGGTGTCCTAACGAATTTCCGATCGTGGGATGCAATCGTCCATAAACCGAACGGAACGAAAGCAACCACCGAGCTGTCCTTTGTCTCGGGGGATTATGACGATAGATTAGGATTCCGGTTTAGTAGTCAAGCGTCAGGGCAGCACCAAACCGACTTCCTCGTTAACGGGGAACCTAACCTCGGCGCACATGTACAAGATTTAATACAGAAGGTGAAGCCTCAGCAAGACTCCAATGCATTTTTGTTAGGATCTGTGCGGGGTGACGTTCCTTATTTCGCAGATACAGGCATAAGCCCAAATAGGGTGGGCACGAAAGGCGAAAACCTACTGCCCTTGTTGGCTATAATTTTCGGCCAAAGGCGTCACGAGACTATTGCCAATGCGATAGCTAAATGGGGAACTAATTTTGGTATTGGAGATCTCAAGGCAGGGCTCCTTGGAGGGGGACGATCAGGGTCCGATTACCTGGACAAAGACCTCAAAGTCGTTTTGGATTTGGCACTTTCAAGTTCCGGCGCCAGGCAGATTCTTACGGTAATTACAGAGCTTTTTTGGGCACCCAAAAACAGTCTGCTGATGATCGAGGAGCCGGAGATCAGCCTGCACCCCCAATCCCAGGTGGACGTCCTGGAGATGTTTGGTGAGGCCATCAAACAGGACGGCAAACAGATTATCGCTACTACTCATAGCTTGATAATGCTACAAGCCCTGGGCTATGCAGTGCAAAAGGGATGGCTGGAATCCAAAGACCTAGCTGTCTATCACGTAGAAAAAAATAAATTAGGCACCAAAGCCAAGTTGCTGCCCTTGGCGAAGAGCGGGTATATCAAACAGTGGGTTCCTTCCTACACTAAAGTAGAACGGCAATTGCTGCGAGAATGGGCTAAGTCGCTTCCCAAAGCGTAGAAGTGCATATCCCCCAGCGGTTAGTCGTCTTCGACGCGATTACTTCCAAGAACTACGCCAGCGGCGAATCGGATTTATTCCCCGATGAGATTGATGCTTTCCGGGTCCCCATTTACCGTAGGCAATTGGCAATCTTACTTACGGATGGGATTCTCTCAGAATACCAACAAGAAGCGAACAAACCACCCCAAATTCGACTGCTTCCGGTCGTAAATAAGTTAAACCAGGACGGTATTGTCCTAAATATGGATGAATATCGAATCAGGCGGTTCCCCGTAGACATTCCACGTTTTCCTCAATGGCATAAGACGTTCATACTTGACGCCATTGGGGCAAACGGGGAATATCTTGTCACCAACCGCAGGAGGTGGCTTAGCATGGAAGGTCAAGCCCGAAGCCCCTACAACCTCCACATCGTTACTCACGCACAATTCGTAGAACTCGAAGGGTGAAAAATGACCGAATTGATTGATCTGACCCTTACCCTGGGCAGTGACCGGGTATCGGCCGTGCCGGGGCTGATTGGCGTGTCCATGAAGCCGCTGCAAACCCATGAGTCCCACACCCGGTCAAACACAAAGCTGACGCTGGCCACCCATCTGGGGACCCACGTGGACGCTCCCTACCACTTCCACCGAGATGGGACCACGGTGGAAAACATGCCGCTTGACCGTTATATGGGGGCGGCGTTGTTGTTGGACCTGCGGGGTTCGGCGAAGAGCAAGACAGCCATCTCGGCGGACGACCTGCGGCGTGCCGGGGCGGAACCCGGCGCCATCAAAGGCAAGATCACCGTGCTATTCACCGCCTGGGCCGAAAACGAGTCTGGAGGCGTTCGTTTCTACTCCGACGGACCGTATTTGAGCACGCCCGGCGCCCAATACCTGGCCGACAACGACGCCAATGCCGTGGCGGTGGATTTCCCCATCGATAAACACCCCGCGACTCCCCAATCCACGCTTGAGGATTTCCCGGTGCACCGCCTGCTGCTGGGCAAAGGCATTCCCCTCATCGAGAACCTGATCAATCTAGACCGGTTGGTGGGGCGGGAGTTTGAGCTCTGGGCCTTGCCCATGAAGCTGCAGGGCGGAGACGGCGCCGCCACCCGGGCTGTCGCCCGATTGATCTAAGAGGCAAGCTGTTGTCGGCATACCCCATGCACCAAACACCCATCCTTTTAGCCACCAACAATCCGGACAAACAGCAAGCCCTCCGCCAGCTGGTGGAAGGCCTGCCGTTGTCTCCGGTAACCCCTAGCCAGATCGGATTGGAGATCAACCTTGAGGAGAACGGGGAAACCCACCGGTCGGTGGCGGTCGATAAGGCCGTCCAATGGTCGCAGGCGGGCTCCACTTTAGCCATCGCCTCCGACGGTGGTCTGGCTCTACCAGCACTGGGCGGCCGTTGGGAAAGCCTTTATACCCACCGGTTTGCCGGAGTACCGGCCGACGGGCAGGCCAGAATAGACCGCCTTTTGGAGTTGATGCGGCCCTACCAAGGCGAGGACCGGCAAGCATCGTGGGTGGAGGCGCTGGCCATTGCTCACCGAGGGCGGCTGCTGGCTTCCTGGGAATTGGCCGGCGCCACGGGATTCATAGCCCAAGACGCACCGGACAAGGATTTTGACAGGTTGCCTGAAGATTCCGGGTTCTGGGTGTTCTCCGTGTGGGAATTCCCCCGATTCGGCAAACGTTACAACCAGCTTTCAACGGCTGAACGAGAAGCCCTTGATGATCACTGGCTCAACCTTCGGGGTCTGGTCCAGCGGTATTTTCGCAGCCATTTTGTGACGCCATTGGCATAAGTTACAATGGATTCGGAATAGCTTTATTTTTAACACCGGGTGGCCTTCATCATATCCGGTGTTTGGAGAAACCCTCTTTGACTACCACGACCAACCCACCGGCATCTAACGTCCCGGCTTCCATCGACCAGGTGCAAAACATGCTGCGGGAACAGGATTACGTCAGTGACCGCAGCATGGCGGTACCAGTATTTCTGGCCATGACCCTGAAGAGGCCTCTTTTCCTGGAAGGCGAAGCGGGGGTGGGCAAAACCGAGATCGCCCGGGCCTTGGCCCAGGGCTTGAACACCGATTTGATACGGCTTCAATGCTACGAGGGGCTGGACATTGGGCACGCCGTCTACGAGTGGAACTACACCCGGCAGATGTTGGAGATTCGGCTGATGGAGGCCGAGGGACGGGTCAACCGGGACCAGGCCACCGATGATCTATTCAGCGAAAGGTTCCTCATCAAACGGCCGCTGTTACAGGCCATCGACGAAAGCCGGGACCGGGCGCCGGTGCTGCTCATCGACGAACTTGACCGGGCCGACGAAGAATTCGAGGGGTTCCTGCTGGAGCTCTTGGCCGATTTCCAGATCACCATCCCCGAGCTGGGCTCATTCCGGGCCGTCCACCCACCGGTGGTGATAATCACCTCCAACCGGACGCGGGAGATTCACGACGCCCTGAAACGCCGCTGCCTCTATTACTGGATCGACTATCCCGACTACCAAAAGGAATTGCAGATAATCACCAGCCGGATACCCGGCGCGCCCCGCCGCCTGGCTCAAGAGATAACATCGTTCATCCAGGAGTTGCGCCAAACTGAGCTATATAAGATACCCGGCGTATCGGAAACCCTAGATTGGACATCGGCCTTGATGGCCCTCAACGAGACGGCATTGGACCCAGAGGTTATCGACGACACACTGGGCGTGGTATTGAAATACCAGGACGACATCGAAGCGGTGAGGGGCGAGCCGGTGCGTGCTCTTTTGGACCGGTCCAGGAACCAGGGGCCCAGGCGCGGCGGCCGCCGGGGCGGCGGGGCATAGACTTTGGCAGCCGACGACCTCGTAAAACGCAATCGTGAGGAGATTCTTCGCGTCTGCGCCGAACACGGGGCATTGAATGTCCGAATCTTCGGCTCTTTCGCCCGGGGCGAGGCCGGTCCCGACAGCGATGTCGACCTCCTGATCGACGTAGCCTCCGAGCACTCCGCGTGGTTTCCCGGCGGCCTACTCATGGATTTGCAAGACTTGCTGGGACGCAAGGTTGATATAGTTACCGAGGATGCTTTGCATTGGTACATTCGAGAACAGATTTTGAGCGACGCCGTTCCTTTATGACCAGGGGCAGTGTCTACATAGTTCATATTCTCGAATGCATCTCACGCATTGAGGAGTACACCCAAGCTGGTAAAAGTGATTCAGAATCATCCTCCAGGACACAAGACGCCGTCATCCGAAACTTACATGTCCTATCCGAGTCCACGCAAAAAATTTCCCAACCCACCAAAGAACGCTATTCGGTTGTTGATTGGCGCAGCATCAGCGCGTTTAGGAACGTGGTCGTGCATGATTATCTAGGTATCGACATCAATCAAATCTGGGACATCGTCGAACTGAATCTACCTGAATTGAAAGATCAGATTGAGGCGGTTCTCCAAGGTTTGGAGCATGTCGAGTGACATCTAACCAAACCGATCATCACGGCGCCAGCCAGCCATCGACCCCCATTCTCCACAACCTGGTCTTATTCGGCGGCGTGCTGCGGGGGCTGGGGATGGATGTCGGCGCGGGCAATATGTTGGACCTGGTAAGGGCCGTCGAGTTCGCTCCCATGGGCCGCAAGCAGGACTTTAAACAGGCCGCCCGCTGCATCCTGGTCCACCGCAAGCAGGATCTTCCCCTGTTCGACGAAGCGTTCGACGTTTTCTGGCGCAAGCCCGCCACCGGCGAGACCACCATGGACCTGCGCTCCATGGGAGAGCAACGCCGTTTCCGCAAACCCCAGGTTGGACCGCCGCCCCCAGGCCAAGAAAGTGATCCGGATGCCAACCCCGAGGATGATGGCGGCGAAGTTGACCGGGTGGACCTGAACCGGACCTACAGTGTCAGGGAGGTCTTGCGGGAAAAGGATTTCGCCCAGTTCACCGCCAGGGAGGTGCAAGACGCCAGACACATGATGTCCCAACTTTCCTGGCAACTAGGGCAGCGGCGCACCCGCCGGTTAACGCCTGGCCCTGGCGCTCATTTGGACCTTCGGGCGACCCTTCGCCGCAACCTCAAATCAGGGGGAGAACTTCTAGAGCTGTCCTACCGCCAGCCGAAAGACAAATTGCGCCCCCTGGTCTTGATCTGCGACATCAGCGGGTCCATGGAGCGCTACACCAAGATGCTGCTCCACTTCATCCACTCCATCTCCAGCGACCTAGACCGGGTGGAAGCCTTTGTGTTCGCCACCCGGCTGACGCGGATTACCCGCCATTTGCACTACCGGGGTGTGGACCAGGCCGTTACCGAGGTCTCCAAAGCGGTCCAGGACTGGGCCGGCGGCACCCGCATAGGAGAAGCCATCAAAACCTTCAACTACCGCTGGCTGCGCCGGGTGGTCCGGGGAGGCGCGGTGGTGCTGGTGATTTCCGATGGCTGGGACCGGGGCGAACCCGATCTGTTGAGCCAGGAGATGTCCCGGCTAAGGCGCAGCTGCCACCGCCTGATCTGGCTAAACCCGCTGCTGGGATCTGAATCTTACGAACCATTGACCAGGGGCATGCAGGCCGCTCTGCCCTACATTGACGATTTCCTGCCCATTCACAACTTCAACAGCCTGGAAGCCCTGGGCCGCCACCTGAACCGGCTGGGCCCCAGGCGCGGCGTGGGCCACCTACACCATTCGACGGTTCCCGAGGAACCGGTACCCGTCGCGGCGGCCCCGGCTTCCGAGCCCAAAGGACGAAGGCCGGACCCAGCCAACAATCCCACCTTCCGCCACCCGCTTTGGGGCAGAGAACGATGAGCCCAAAACCCTCGCCCGGGCCTCGCGGTAAAAATTGTCAGCAGAATCGCCTTGTCCTCCACCGGCCCGTCCCTCACCTCCCCTTCACCCGTCACCCTGCCGGTGCTATACTCGCCCTCGCATAGACCTTGGCTGGATACACTGTCAGGGCCAAATCCCAGCCGGCCAAGAGCCTGAGGGATCATCTTCATGCAGTGTCCCGCATGCAATCTTGAGAATCCGCCGGAAGCCCGGTTCTGCATAGGCTGCGGCCAGGGCCTGGGGCGCGTCTGCGCTGCCTGCGGGACCGAATCCACTACCCAGGCCCGCTTTTGCATGGCGTGCGCGGCCCCCCTGGACACTTCAGCTGCCCCGGAATCGGCACCATCTCCCTCGACGGCAACTCCTCACCAAAGTTCCACACTTTCGGCCCAACAACCATCCTCCTTCGCCGATGGACGCTACCAGGTCAAGCGGTTTTTGGGTGAGGGCGGCAAAAAGAAGGTCTACCAGGCCCATGACACGACTTTAGACCGGGACGTCGCCTTCGCCCTGATCAAGACCGAGGGGTTGGACGACACCTCTCGCACTCGCATCCAACGGGAAGCTCAGGCCATGGGACGTTTGGGTTCCCACCCCCACATCGTCACCGTTTTCGACTTGGGCGAGGAGCCTGGTAGGGGCGAGTTTGCCCGACCTTTGAAAACGGGTTCCCTTCGATCTTGATCCCGGTGGTGGGCCGAATCACGGGTGATCTCAGCCGTCTTGACGTCGCCGAAGTGGCGGCCAAGACTGTGCTGGCTTCCCCATCGGCCGTGCCCGTGCTGGTCTCCTACGCTAGTGGTGGCCTGGCTCTCATTGCCACTCTGCGCAAAGACTCAGTCATGGCTGCAGAACTCTATGTCCAGTTGGAAGACAACCAGAATTTATTTTTGCCCGGATTTATGTGGACGTGGGAACGAGTCCGGGCTCTACTGGCGCAAACCATGGAACAATTGGATCTGGCAATGGTCCATTTTGACAAGGCCTTATCCGATTGCACCAAGGCCGGATATCGCCCAGAAATGGCCTGGACCAAGGCCGACATTGCCGACTGCCTGCTGCAACGAAACGGCGACGGCGATCGAGCCAAGGCGATTTCCCTGATGGAGGATTCACTGGCAATGGCCAGCGAGATGGGGATGCGGCCGTTGATGGAGCGGGTATTGGCCCGCCGCGAGATTCTTTCGGCCTAGCCGACCCATATCCCAAATTATAAACCCAATCAAGGAGGCCCAGCATGCCCGACAACGATTCAATAAAGCAGCGCATCCACGCCGGAGAGATCGTGGTAGGGGTTTCGGCGCCCCTGGATTCCAACAGGTCGCAACTGGAGGCGATTCTGGGCAACGACACCTACAGCTTCCTGACGGTAGATAGCCAGCACAGCCCCTATAACGAGGAGAAGCTGGTTGCCTTCTGCTCCACCGCCCAGGATCTGGGCATGCCGGTTCAGTTCCGCATAAAGAACACCCACAACGCCTATCTCATCGGGAACGTGCTGGACCTGGGGCCCATGGCCATCGAGGTGCCCCTGGTTGAGGACGAAGAGGTGGTGGATGAGGCGCTGGACGCCTTCTACTATCCGCAGGTGGGTCACCGGAGCTGGGGAGGCGCGGCACGGCACGGCGTAATCGGACGGGACGACCGGCTGGAGTACGCCAAATGGTGGAACGAGCACGGTGTCCTATGCCTGCAAATGGAGACCCTGGCCGCGGTGACCAACGCACGGCAACTGGCCAAACCCGGTGTAGATTGTCTGACATGGGGTCCGGCCGATCTGGCTTTCGACATGGAAGCCCATCCCGAGCATCCGTTCCAAACGGTAGACGACTGCCTGCGCCATGTGCTAAAACAACTGGAGGGGACCACCGTCCGGATCAGCTTCCGCAACGGCACCCCAGACCAACGCCAAAAGTATATCGACATGGGGATCACCGTATTCATGGAGCGCCCACGGGGGTAGAGTCTATTGCGAATCCGTCTATGCAAAACGGACCATCCTTCGAGACAGCCTGTCAGGTTATTCTTGAATACCCGCCAAAAACCAGGAGGTGGCAAATGCCATACGTAGATAGTTCAGGTGTCAGCATCCACTACCACGTCGAGGGAAACGGCCCTCCCGTAGTGCTGCAACACGGCCTAACCAGCAGCTTGCAGAACTGGTACGCCTACGGCTTCGTGGAGGAGTTGCAAAAGGACTACCGGTTGATTTTGGTTGACGCCCGGGGCCATGGCCGCAGCGGCAAACCTCACGATCCCAAGGAATACGACCTTAAACTAAGGGTGAACGACGTCTTGGCCGTCATGAACGACCTGGGTGTGGACAAGGCCCACTATATGGGATATTCCATGGGAGGCCGCATAGGCTTTGGCATCGTGATGCACGCCCTCGAGCGGTTTCATTCGTTGATCATCGGCGGCATGAGCGCCAACTCGGCCAACAGCGATGTCCCACCCGAAAGCCGCATCGCGCTTCTTCAGCAGGGAATGGCCCATTTTGTGGCCGACGCAGAGTCAAAGGAGGGCCCCATAGAAGCAGGGCGCCGGGAACGTCTGTTGGAAAACGACCCAGAGGCGTTGATCGCGGCCACCACCGCGCCCAGGGGTACAGATGGTCTCGATAATCTGCTGCCCAGGCTAAATCTGCCTTGCCTGCTCTACTGCGGCGAGGCCGATGGATTCTTCCCCGGGGCTAAAGAAGCCTCGCAGGCAATACCCAATGCCGCGTTCGCGTCGTTCCCAGGTTTGAACCACGGCCAGACATCCAGAGCGGCTGAACTGGTACTACCCCACGTCACCAAGTTCCTAAGTGAGGCAACCGTCAAAGTGGGCGCCGGCCGTTAGCGGCGCGCCGCCTCGATTGCGTCCTCGTCTAATTCACGCCCGAGCGGGAACCGGCTGAAAAAGAGGCGGGCTTGGCCACCTGCCTCCGCGGCCCGGATGGGAGCCGCCACATTGCCCTACAGGATTTCCATCAACCGGTTGCTGCTGCTTACCGTACTGTCCTACGGAATCTATCTTTATTATTGGATCTATCTCACGTGGAGACAATACCGGGACCATACCGGCCACCAGGTATTCCCAGGTTGGCACACGTTGGCAGTGGGCGTGCCAATATATGGCCTTTTCCGTATTCACGGCCACATGGTTTCTTACAACCAGTTGATGCTCAGGTCCGGACTGCGTCCAGCCATTAACCCCATGTTCGCGGTGGCATTGATCCTGGTTTCCATGATTCTATCCCTAGCCGCCGTTGTTGTTTATATCCTATCTATTTTTCACTCAGGAACGCTATCGGCATCCGAACCGCCAGGAGCCGATGCGGTCCTTATGAAAATAGTGTTGGATGTCCTAACCATCGGTGCCGCCGTCACGTTTTTAACCTATGTCCAGCCAAAGTTGAACATGTATTGGGAAAGTTTGCCCCAGGCCAACCCAGCCAAAGGAACACTCGGGACCACCGAAATGATCTGCGCAGGAATCGGCGTCCTGGCCTGGGCAAGCGCCGTCCTCTCTTTAGTAGTCGCAAGTTAACGCCCGGTGAAAGTCAACGGCCAGCCTCCTAACCCGCGTCGGGTTTTAATCCACCCCGGCGCCGGGCCCATAATTCCATCAGCGCTAAGGAAACACCGGCCAGCACGCCCCCGGCGACGGCATCCACGATAAAATGGTTTCCCGTGATCGTGATAGCGAAAAAGGTGAACACCGGATAAGCCACCCCTATTGATCTCAAAACACCCCGTGTCCGCCGGATAAGAAAAATACCTAGCACGGCCGTCCAGGTGAAATGCAAGCTGGGCATGGCCGCGTAAGTATTATATAAAGGAGCCATTTCGGGTCCTCCGTAAAAAGAGGGGCCCAACTCTTGGATCGTATCTATCAGGCGCCCTTTTTCATCGAATGGCGGAGCCACGGGAAACAGGGTGAAAACCACCAAGGCAAATACGAAACAAACCAGGAACACGTTGCGATAATAGTAGTAGGCCCGCCGGTCCGTCAGGTACAGCAGCAAGCCCAATAGAAGAATGATTGGCCAGTAGGTGCCGATATAAACCCAATTTAGAGCCACAACCAGCGGTTGGGCATTTTCCAGGGCCCACGCCTGCCATCCCGGTTCCCAGAAAATGCCCAGGCTTTGTTCCAGGGAGACGATCTTACCGGCGTTATCCAACGCCGCTGATCTTAAATCAGAAACCCCCAACCCGCGGGTCAACAGGTAAACGAGATATCCGCCTAATATCAGGCTCAATTCCACCAAGTGAGCTTTGTAGGTTCTTAACATCTAGAATCGCGGCCTTGTCAGGACGCGGTTTTGCCTTCTCCCAGCGGGCCAGACAGCGGCCGGCCGGGTTCATGCCGACAACGAAGGTTTAGGCGCCATGGGTGACCTAACGTCATGATACTACCTGGAAATTCTCGCCAACGATGAGACATGGTCTGACTGCTAAATGAATCCAGATTGACACCCTTCGCCATAGAGGGGTACCCTTGCAGATACCCCAAAGGTTTCTATCGATGCCGATTCCCGATTCCCAGCGTCAACCGTCGGTAGTCCTGTGATTTACCCCAATATCGTCTACAATTGATGTCATAAATGGAACCGGATCTAAGCTTTATGCCTGAAACCAATCGCATATTTTCCCAAAAGCAGATTCAAACGCTAACTACCGCCCTTAACCGGCTGATACCGGCTGAAGGAGGCATGCCCGGTGCGGGCGACCTGGGGGTGGCCACTTTTATAGACGCCGCCGCTGCTGGAAATCCGGGCAAAACCAGGCTTTTCACCGATGGCCTCGCAACGATTGAGGTTGCCAGTGACCGGTTGACCGGGAAAGTATTTACCGATGCAACCGCACAGGAGCAAGACCAAACCCTGCATATCGTAGAATCGTCAGACCCGGCATTCTTCGATGAGATGGTGCGGCAGACCTACAACGGGTACTACACCAACCCTATTGTATTTGAAGCGTTCGGCTACTCCACTCCCCAGCCCGAAATAGGAAGACAGCCGGAGCTATTAGACGAAAGCCTGTTGGAGAAACAACGCCAGCGGGCGCCTTTCTGGACGAAGGTCTAAAATGCCGAGAGAAGACTTAGACCAACAACTGAACATTCTTCAACAAGAGGTGTCGGTTCTGGCCGCGGTGGTGGGAAAGGCTGTCCTTCGGTCGGTAGATGCCCTCAAGCGCCGTGACCTGGAAGAATCACGTCAGGTCGTGGCCGAGGACGATTACATCGACCAGAAGCGTTTCGAGATTGAAGAGCGCTGTATGGACCTCATCGCCACCCAGCAGCCCATGGCGCGAGACCTGCGGACCATAATCGCCCTGCTCCACATCGTCGTGGAACTCGAACGGATGGGCGATTACGCCGAAGGAATTGCCAAGATCAGCCTGAGGATGGGTGAAGAGCCGACGTTGAAACCCCTTATTGACATTCCCCGCATGGCCGACAAGGCCACCGAAATGTTGCGCAACAGTATCGACGCTTTCATGAACCGGGATTTGGTCAAGGCACAACATGTCTGCCAAAGCGATGACGACGTTGACGAACTTTACGACCAGGTCTACCGGGAACTGTTGCTCTTTATGGTCCAGGACCCCCGCACCATTGAGCGGGCCACCCGGTTGCTCTGGGTAGCCCACGATGTAGAGCGTATCGCCGACCGGGCCACCAACATCGCCGAACGGGTGATTTTTTTGGTCACCGGTAAAATGGTGGAGATCAACGTTTCACGGTACTGAACCTGAATCACCTGAAACCTCTCCCGGCTGACAACCCGCGCCGCCCCGCCGGCCCCCAACCGAAACCTTTCTGATCCTAACCATATGGCCCAAGGCATCTGACCCTAGTCATCTAAACCTACTGGGGCCTTAGGCTGTGAGCGCCAGTTCCATTTGCATCTGCGGTCCCGGAAGCAGCCGTGGCGGCTTGGCCGCCGGAAGGCCGCAACGATGCCTGGCTTCATCCACCACATTGAGTACGCTCCGGGTATAATCTTGGGGAGCGTAGGTCTTGCGGTACAACTGGGCGTAGCCGGGAGCCAGATTAGGGTGGGACTCCCGGATCATCGGCATAAACCACTCTTTGGAGCCCGGCTTAAGGAACAACAGGTTGGCCGATAGAAACCGTGCGCCGTGATTGGCGGCGGCCTCAACCACCGCGTTTATGCTCTCAGGACTGTCGGACAATCCAGGAAGGATGGGGGCCATGGACACGCCGGCGTTGATGCCGTTTTCCACCAAGAACTGCATTGCTTCCAGCCGCGCCATTGGTCCCGGCGCACCCGGCTCACTCTCCTTCCAGACATCCTCGTCGATGGTGCCGACACTGAACGAAACCTGAACCCCGGCTTCATGGCTCAGCTCTTTCAGAACGTCCACGTCCCGGCGCACCAGGACGCCTTTTGTGGTGATCGCGGCAGGATTTCGAAAATCCCTCAACACCTCTATTATCTGGCGGGTCAGCCGGTACTGGGATTCCGCCGGCTCGTATGGATCTGACGCGGTGCCGATGGCTATGGGCTCCCCACGCCATTTGGGTTTGCGCAGTTCGGACCGAAGAACCTGAGGGGCGTTGACTTTAGCGAACACCCTCTGTTCAAACTCCCGCCCGGCATCAAGTCCCCAAAACTCATGGGTTGGCCGGGCGTAACAATAGCGGCAGGCGTGGCGGCAGCCTCGGTAGGGATTCATCGTCCACCTGAACGGAAATCCCGGAACGTCTATCTTGTTGAGTAATGTCTTACAGTGAATCTCTTGCACCTCGGCACCGGCCATGGCTCCTCCGCATCCCCTTGGAATTAGTAACTAATATATTAAAACGTCTGTTCTAATATTATGTATTTCCGGCATCAAGGTCAACGCCCGGATGTCACCGCAAGTGGCCATACCGGCCCTCAAACCTTGACCGGCCTTCGGGCAAACGTCCATCCACTAGGTGACTTGGACCTGGCGACACCCCCAAATTCCCGCTGAAACTCGCCTGAATCGAGAACGAAAGGCCGGTGCTATATCTGCTATCATCGCCCAGTGGAGGGATATTCGGAGGTGACCATGGTCCCGAGAAAGGGCCCATGGATGGTAGAGGATAATGGATAAAACGCGAATGATGCACTTGGCCGAGGAGCTTTTGGAGCGAGCCAAAAGCGGGAAGATCGCCTGGGAAGTGGGGCTAATGCGCAACGCGTTTGGCGTCTCTTTGCCCGACATGTCTATCATGATCAGCCGGGAAGGGCCACTTTACACTCTGAGCCTAT
This sequence comes from Dehalococcoidia bacterium, assembly GCA_034428715.1. Lineage (GTDB taxonomy): Bacteria > Chloroflexota > Dehalococcoidia > Lucifugimonadales > UBA3495 > Io17-Chloro-G2. Next base: position 27,836 of record DAOUHE010000273.1, read on the forward strand.
TGGGAGAAGACCAACGCACCATAGACCGCCTATACTCGTCTAAAGCCTATGATCCTGCATTTCGCTTATTGCAAGAAATCTACGACCTGGCCAGAGGCAGAACAGCGCCCCGCTGGGATGATACGTCGAGAAAGCTGTTGGATACCTGAGGTCAAGCCAGCGGGTTAACCACAGCCGGGGGTTCCCTCTTAACCAATTTCCGGCTAGCGCCGGTAAATCGCCCCGGCCTCTGTGCGTTCGCAGTTCAACCGCCGACTGAGGTGCAAGCCCTCCAGAACGAACTCAACTGCCGAAGCCACCACTTCAGGCCGGTCGTCGCTGGTCAGCTTTTTTACCGCCGCGGCCATTCCTCCGACCTTGCCAGCTACCGTAGGATATTCCGAAGCCTTCTTTTCGTTTCCAATCTCCACCGCCTCGCCCATATCAAACGCGGTGATCACGTCTTCCAACTCTTCTACGTCGAAGTAGTTGCCAAATATCCGTAGCACAGCCCGGCGGGTCAGATCGTCGGTGACCCTTCCCTCCCGGCCTTCCTCAAAGGTTTCCAATTCGATCTTGCCCGAGAAAGAGGCCACGATATACGCCAGATCACTGGTCCTGGGGCAAATAATATCGTCTCCATGGGTGACGGCCCGGCGCATGGCATTGCCCAATAACGTCTCGAAGTTCGATATTGACACCCGGACGCTGACCCCCGAGCGCTGGTTTATCTCGCTGCTCTGCCTCGCTTGGGCGGTGATCTCGGCCAATATCTCCTTCATGTAATCAGGGACGACCATCTGGTCCTCATCAGGGAACCGGGACCGTTCCTGTTCCATGATGGTTATTTCGTCTTGGGTATTTTTGGGGTAATGGGTGTGTATCTGCGACCCATACCGGTCCTTTAACGGGGTTACTATGCGGCCCCGGTTGGTGTAGTCTTCCGGGTTGGCAGTAGACACCACGTAAATGTCCAGGGGCAGTTGAATACGGTATCCCTTTATCTGTATGTCGCGCTCCTCCATCAGGTTGAAAAGACCCACCTGGATGCGTTCGGCTAGGTCGGGCAGTTCGTTGATGCAAAAGATTCCGCGGTTTGTCCGGGGCACGAGGCCGTAATGTATGGCCAGTTCGTCGGCCAGATGGCGGCCTTCCGCGACCTTGATGGGGTCGATCTCGCCTATCAAATCAGCTATCGAAATATCCGGCGTGGCCAGCTTTTCCGAATACCGGTCCTCCCGGGAAAGCCATTCGATATCGGTGTCGCCGCCATGCTCTGCCACCAGATCCAAACAGGCCCGGCAAATAGGAGCATAGGGGTTGTCGTTGATTTCGCAACCGGCGATCTTGGGAATGTATTCATCGAGCAGGGTGGTCAAACTCCGGATCAAGCGCGACTTTGCCTGCCCCCTCTCGCCCAGCAGGATCACATCCTGCCCAGCCAGAATAGCGTTTTCCAATTGAGGTATCACCGTTTGATCGAATCCGATGATGCCGGGAAACACCGGTTCCTCGGCCTTGATCTTGGCAATCAGGTTACTCCGCAACTCTTCCCGGACTGGAACCACCTGGTAGGAACTGGCTCTTAACTCGCCAATGGTCTTTTGGAGTCCAGCAGAGGTCATATTCACCGCACCTTCATCTGGTTCGCCTTATCGGACGGGCATGGCAGACCCGTGTTGGAACACTCAATGAATTCCGATGCCGCCCGGGGTAAAGCCGATTCCGCCCGTTCCTCGTACAGTATATCGTATAGATGTCTTAGAGGCAGTCCGGATTTGGGCGTTTCCGCATGGCCGGACCGCCCTTGATCGCCCCAGGTCTGTCAAGTTACCCGGCCCTAGTCTATAATTTAAACTAGGAATGCCAGTTTCAGGCAGGTGGTTCGATGCTTCGTCTTGCCATACCGCTGCTTTACATGTTTGGACCGCGGCTACTGCCGCCCATCATACGGTTTCTGCGCCTAGTCTGGCGCCTGACTTTCGACAAGCGTGTGCCACTGATATTGCGTGCGCTCGTGCCTATGGCAATTCTGTATGCGCTGTCACCCCGTAGCATTATCCCAAACTACGTACCGGTGATCGGCCGGTTCGACGACTTCATCTTCCTGGGACTGGCGGCGCTGCTCTTGACTAAATTGGCGCCCAAGCACGTGGTGGACGAACTGACGGGCGCCGCGCTCAAACGCGACCGCCCGGAAGACAAAGACCCGTCCAACGTCGTGGACGGCTCTGCCCGAATCGTTGATGACGAATAGCGGGTTTACGTACCAACCCGGCTGGACCGCTATTTAAAATGACCGGCATGGCCAGTATTCAAGAGCACGGCATTTCCCTTTACATCCATATTCCCTTCTGCAAGACCAAGTGCCCTTACTGCGACTTTAACACCTATCAAGGTATCGACAACCTGATGGACACGTTCCTGGACGCCCTCCTCGCAGAGCTGGAATTATGGGGAAGGGTCCTCGCCCATCCCACGGTCAACACGGTTTTCTTCGGCGGCGGCACGCCCTCCTACCTGCCCGACGGTCAAATAGGCCAGGTTTTGTCCGCCGCCCGCGACGCCTTCATTCTGGATGAAAACGCCGAGATAACCGTCGAGGCCAACCCTGATGACCTGGATCAGGCGGCCTGCCAACGGTTGTTGCAGCAGGGCGTCAACCGGCTGAGCATCGGGACTCAAACCTTCAATAGTGACCTGCTGAACCTTTTGGGCCGCCGCCACGACGCCGACACCGCCGTCACGGCTTTGGACGCCGCCCGCAATGCCGGGTTTAGCAACGTGAACCTGGACTTTATGTACGGCATACCCCGGCAGACAATGCCCCAGTGGGAAGACACCTTGGCCAAGCTCACGGAACTGGCGCCCCAGCACATATCGCTTTACGCGCTGACGCTGGAAGAGGGGACGCCGCTGCAACGGTGGGTAGCCCAAGGAGGACTTCCGGCGCCAGACCAAGACCTGGCGGCCGACATGTATCACCGGGCGGAAGGTGTGTTGGAAGAAGCCGGCTATGGGCATTATGAGATATCCAACTGGTCGTTCCCCGGTTGCGAGGCCCGGCATAACCTGGCCTACTGGTTCAATAAATCCTACCTGGGAGTGGGTCCCGGCGCCCATTCCAGCCTGGGCCATCACCGGTTTTGGGATATGGATTCACCCCGCGGCTACATCTCCCAGGTCCAAAAGTGGCGGATTGCGAACCCCGGGCCGCTGGATCAAATCACCGCCGAGGCGTTAGACGCTATCCCCCAAGTCGGGGGCCAAGAGCACATTGACTCCGACACACGATGCGGCGAGACCATGTTCTTGGGACTGCGGCTATTGGACGGCATGGACATGGCCGAGGCGTCGGCTCGGGTGGGCCGGGACCTGCAATCCCACTTCGGTCCCCAAATCAAGGGGTTGGTGGCCGATGGCCTTCTAGAGCAAAACGGCAGCCGCCTACGCCTGACCAAACCAACCTATCTGGTAGCCAACCAGGTTTTCACCAAGTTCGTTGGGTGAAAGTGGTGGCATGAAACTCCCTAATGGGGAGAACGCTTACATTCCATTAGCCAAACTCACCAGCTACTTGTTGTCTCATAGCCATCCTTTAGGGAGACACAAAGCCCTGATTTTCAACAATTTGGGGTATGATATTAGCAATCCCGCTGAACTGGAGTCAGGACTGTTAAACATCGTCAGGCATTGGGATGTTATCGAGACCATGACCTCAGACTGGGGCGCAAAATACATCATTGACGGCGTTCTTTTCACGCCTATTGGATCAGAATTCCCAGTGCGAACCGTCTGGATCACCGACGTTGGAGAATCCAGACCCAGATTTGTAACCGCTTATCCGTTTCAGGCATGTCACGGGGAGATAATCATGGTTCAGGAACTGGATATAGTGGTGCTTACCAGCGACCTAACAGACCACGGATTAAAAGCAGGCGACGTTGGAGCGGTAGTGCACTGTTATCCCGAGAACGACGCTTTCGAAGTCGAGTTCGTGACTGGAAAGGGCCAAGCGGCCGCACTCCTAACCCTTACCAAAGCCGACATCCGGCCAATGGGCGAAAGAGAGATTCTCCACGCCCGGGAGATTACATCTGCCTGATACCGCTTTCGGTGAAATTACCTCCGGCTATCCCTCCCATGGCTGGTACCCTTGATTCAGATAAACTAGAAGTACAAATGTGAAAGATAGAATCACCGTCAACCCAAACATCCACTTGGAAAACAGGAATTCATTATGAGGATATACGTGCCTGCGTTCGGTACGCCAGGGTCCAGGCGAGAAGGAGAAATACTTCATGAGTTCTCCAAGAAAACAACCTGATTACATTGTCTGCTATGAAGGGATTTGCGGAGGACAACCGAGGATTGCTGGCACGAGGCTGAAGGTTCAGCATGTAGCGCTGGAGTACGAACGATTGGGCTGGAGTCCTGATCAAATATGTGACAGCCATCCTGGGATTACCTTGGCCCAAATCCATGCTGCTTTGTCCTATTACTGCGACCATCGGAATGAAATCGACCAGGATATCCGGGAAGACCTTGATCTCGTTAGGCGACTGCGGTCTGAACTCGCCTGATGCCTTTGGCTCTTCTCTGTGATGAGAAAATTCCATTTCCAGTCATAGACGGGTTGAATCGTAGAGGAATTGATGCCGCGACTGTACAACAGTCAGGCATGAGGAGCGCGTCGGACAGACTAATTCTAGAAGCGGCGCGCCAGCAAGGGAGGGTTGTCTTTACCAACGATGCAGACTTCCTTCGTCACCATGCCACGGCAATCGGTCATTCGGCAAAATCTACCACCATACCCTTGATTACTCGGTTGGTGAAGCCATTAGACGGGTTTCACTCGTCTGCGAGGTACTCTCTCCAGAAAAAATGATCGGCCGTGTACAATTCGTCTAACGGACCCTACCAAAAGGAATAGGCGCCAACCATGTACGTTATAGGCACCGCCGGCCACGTTGACCACGGCAAATCTACCCTGGTCAAGGCCTTGACCGACATCGACCCCGACCGGCTCCCCGAAGAGAAAGAGCGGGAGATGACCGTGGATTTGGGCTTTGCCTGGCTGACCCTTCCCAGCGGCCGGGAGGTCAGCATCGTCGACGTGCCCGGCCACGAGCGTTTCATCAAGAACATGCTGGCAGGCGTGGGGGCCATCGACCTGGCCCTGTTGATCGTCGCCGCCGATGAAAGCGTCATGCCCCAGACAAGGGAGCACCTGGCCATCCTGGACCTTCTTCAAATCCGCCGGGGGCTGGTGGTGGTGACCAAGACCGATTTGGCCGACGAAGTCATGGTGGAACTGGTCAAGGCGGAGATCGAAGACGCCCTGGAGGGTACCTGCTTCCAGGGAGTCCAGATGGTCGGTGTGTCGGCTTACACCGGCGAAGGTTTGGACGAACTTAAAGAAGCCATTGACGCCATTTTGGACGAGACCCAGGCGCGAGCCGATCTGGGCCGTCCCAGACTGCCCGTCGACCGGTGTTTCTCCATCACCGGGTTCGGCACGGTGGTCACCGGGACCTTGATCGACGGCGGCTTTGCCGTGGGGCAGGAGGTGGAATTGGCGGGCTCGGGCCAAAAAGCCAGGGTCCGCGGCCTGCAGAGCCACCAGAGCCACGTTGACCAGACTCTGCCGGGGGTGAGACTGGCGGTAAACCTTTCAGGAATCGCACGGGACGATGTCCCCAGAGGAGAGGTTTTAACCACCGCGGGCTGGCTGCATCCCACCCGCCGGCTGGACGCGCGCCTGCGAATGGTCAAGGGAGCCCGTAATTCTCTTCGCCACAATCAGGGAGTGTCGTTCCACCTATTCACCAGTGAATCCAACGCCCGGGTGCGGCTGCTGGACGCCGACCGGTTGACCGCCGGAACCGAAGGCTGGGTACAGATACTGCTCAACGACCCGGTGCCCGCGGTAAAGGGGGACTTCTTCATCATAAGGTCCGCCGAAGACACCCTGGGAGGCGGGCAGATAGTTGACCCGGCGCCCCGGCGCAGGCACCGCCGATTCGATCCAGATGTGGTTGAGCGGATGATGATGCTTGACCAAGGCACAGGCGAAGACGTTTTGTTCACTGTAGCCGAACAGCGGGAACCATGCGAACTCACAGACCTGTCCCAACACTCCAACCTGCCCGTAACCGAGGTTTTGGAGCGCATAGCCGTATTGGAATCCCAAGGCCACGTCGCGGTGCTGGGGGAACTGGGCGTCGACAGCGGCGCCGTGGTTTTTTCGACCCAGGGATGGGACGTTTTAAAAAGCAAGTTAAACATGGCCTTGCAGACCTACCACAACCAGTATCCCCTGCGAAAGGGAGCTCCGGTGCAGGAAATCCGCAGCCGGCTGGGACTGTCTCTGCCGGTGTACCAGCGGGTGGTGGCCCGGTTGGCGATGGAAGGGTCTCTGGCGGAGGACGGCGCCTATCTGAGGACGCCAGACCACCAGGTGTCGTTGACTCCCGAAATGGAAAAGCAGGCTTCGGATTATGTCGCCACGCTGGAACGGGAACCCTATTCCCCTCCGACAGACTATTCCGTGGACCGGGAGATTCTGGCCGTACTGGCCGATCAGGGAAAGGTGGTGAAGATCAACGACTCCATCGTGTTCGCGGCCCCTGCGTTCCAGGAGATGCGCGACCGAATCATCGGCCACCTTAAGGCCCAGGAAACCATCACCGTGGCTGAAACCCGGACCATGTTCGACACCAGCCGTAAATACGTGCTACCCCTGCTGGAATACCTCGACCAACAGCAGATCACCCGGCGGGTGGGGGATGAGAGGGTTTTAAGGTAATGAATCATGCCGCTTGATCTGGGGGAGACCGCCCTTCAACTAGAAATGGCCGCACGGCAAATGGGGCGTTCCCAAGGAGACCGGGAGGAACGGCTGGCTGCGTTCCTTCAAGCTGTCGGCCAGGTGGATCCGGACGCGGCCCAATCCAGGACCCAGTACACCCCCGGCCGGCCGTTTCTAGCCGCTCAGGTTGAGGTGAGCCTGTTGGGCAGCCACGGTCCAACCGAGACCCCTCCAGACTGGAGCGTGCTGGCGGTGGACGGGTCCCACATCGACGTGGACCGCCATTTGCCGGTGGGCTGCTACCTGATCAACCTGGGTGGATGCTCCCTGACCTACGGCGCCGACCCCGATGCCCAACTGTTCAGCCGGCCCCACCTGGCCTGGCAACCCGATGAGCTCTACCTGGCCGACCCTCAAAATCCGGCCCACGAGGAGCCCATAACCGGCTCCGTTTTGGGGATGTACAGAACCGTCCAGGAATTAGAGCGCCTGGCCGAAGCCGTGGAAGAACGACCGCCGGGGATGCCCATCCTGGCGCTGGTCGATGGCTCTCTGGTGATGTGGGGTTTGTCAGGGCAGGGCTACCAGTCCTTCGTTCGCGACGCCATCGTTCAAGACCGATTGATGAAGGCGCTGGACCGTTTCGCGGACCTGGCCCCCGATAGGCAGGTCACCTTGGCCGCCTACGTCTCCCTGCCCCGCAGTACCGAGGTGGTCAACGCAGCCAAGGTTTGCCTTTGCCCCCACCCCATCAGCCTATGTAGTGATTCCAGAAACGGGTGCGGCAACCGGCGCTCCATGCAGGCGCCATGCGACTTGGCCAACGGATTCCTGGACCGAGACCTATTTCGGACCCTGCTGCCGGCAGGCTCCCGTTCCCCGGTCTACCTCACCAACTCGTCGGTATCACGACAACACTACAGCGAACGCCAACAGGTGCACTTTTACTACCTGAACGTGGGCGAGGAGATCGCCCGGGTGGAAGTGCCCCGGTGGGTCGCCCAAGACGAAACGTTGCTGGCCCTGGGCCACAGTTTGATCCTAGACCAATGCCGGCGCGGCCAGGGCTACCCGGTAGCCATCTCGGAAGCCCACGAGCAGGCGGTGTTAAACGGCAACGACCGCCAAATATTCAAAGACCTGCTGGCCCGGTCGCTGGAGGACCTGGGCCTGCCCAACTACACCTCAGAGAAGGAGCGGTCTAAGCGCACGCCGTGGTTGTGAGGGTTCCTCAAGCCTGTACATGTTTTTGGCCGTCAACGCCGCCGATCCAAATGCTCCAAAAACTCCCCGTAGCTGCCGAACCCCGCCACGGTCCGCAAAAAATCCTCCAGGGAATCGCTCTGCTCTCTGAGCCCCTTCAGTTGCTCGGCGATGGGGCTGATGGAGGCCGGGTCGGTGGCGTAGGACTGGCGAAAGGCGAAGAAGGCCTGGTTGATCTTGCGGATGTGAAAACCGTTCTCCACCAACAGCCGACGCCGCTCCTCCATGTAGGTTTCGGCTTCTTCGATCTTCCCCTGGGACAGCAACTCATCGACCCGATGCCGGGTCTCCACGATCGCCGCATCATAAGAAAAACTGTTTGACGCCAGATTTGGGTCCGGCGGGGGTTCTACCGGACCTCCGGAAATGGCCGCATAGGCTCGGTTGCCGATTTCCCGGCCGCCCAGGGTGGCGGCTGTTTCATTCAACGTGGTCATCTCGGGCCCGTCCCAGAAAGCCTGGCCCAGAGGCTGGAAGAAAAACCAGTGGTGCAGCCATTCGTGGGCGGCCGTCACCACGCCGTGACGCAGGTTCCCTTTTACGTCTACCACGCTGGGAAACGTGGCAATCCCGCCTATCCCCTCCACCAGGGCAGCCAGGTCTTGCTGGGCGAGGATCTCGTTCTCAATCAGCTCCTTTTCTTCGCTGCTAAGGCCGGGCCTCAAAGGAATTACCTTGAGCCGCTCGATCCGGTCCCGCGGAGATAGTATCAACACCCCGGGAGCGGCGGAAAAAACGGTATCCACCGGGGGGAATAACAGCCCAAATCGCGGTGAAAAACCCTCTTCGTCAAGCACCGCGCTGATCTCCGACTCAATCGTCTCCTCAACATCAGCCTGGATCCTCCGCCGTTGTTCCATTATCTCCGCTATTTGGAGCGCAATCGAATCAGGCATCCCGGCGGAAGCGGTGTCATCTGGTTTCACAGCGTTACGCAACAACTGGCGTTCTAGTCCTTCCACCTCGGCGCCCAAGCGGAAGAATTCCACGGCCTGCTGTCTTTTTTGAACGGTGCTTGCCTTGGGTCTCCACGGAGATAACTGGATCAGCTTGTGGAACCATTTGTCCGGGAAATGGGAAACTTCCCAACCCACCAGGCCGTATTTGTAGGGCGCCACCGTCAGGTCCAATGCCGAGGGACGGTAATCCTGGTTGGTGGATGCCAAGACCACCAACGCCAGGCATGCGGCCAGCGCTCCGCGCCGGACGTTTCTGATTCGCCTAAAGTTGAACAGCGGTCTCGTGGTCAAGGCTTTCGGCTAAGACCATCAGGCCAACACACGGTAGCGGTAGCTGGAATTTAAGAGGTCACCCTGCTCGAAACGTTGGAACCTCAGCGGACGGATGTCGATGGTGGAGGACTCACCCTGAACGATGAGCTCGGCCATACTTAGGCCAATCATGGGGGAGAGCTTGAATCCATGGCCGCTGAACCCAACGGCGCAGTAGAGGCCTTCGATTCCAGGCACCCGGTCCAAGATAGGATGCCAATCTGGAGTGATGGTGAACAGACCGCTCCAACCGCCCCGGAAATAGGAATCGGCCATGGGCGGCATCCTTCGGACCAATTTGCTAATAATGCCGGCGACCGCGTCCATATCCACGCCCTGGTTGTAGGAATCGACTTCCACTTCATCTTCGCCGAATCCCACCATGGTCATGCCAGAACCGTCGGGCCGGAAGGAAAAGGACTGGGCGATGTCCCCAACGATGGGATGGTGAGGAATCAGGTCCAGGGGACGGGTTAGGGTGGCCACCTGGTGGCGGACCGTGCTCAGGGGAAGGTCAACGCCGATCTTAGCCATCTCGCGTCTAGACCATGGACCGGCAGCCACCACCGCCACCGGCGTTTCCACCCGGCCTTGAGACGTGGTGACCGCCACCACCCGGCCGCCGGATATCTCAATGCCCGTGGCGGGGTTTCGCAGCGTGATCTCCGCGCCCATCTCCCTGGCCCTGGAAGCATAAGACGTGGTCACCTGGTAGGGGTCGGCGTAGCCCGACTGGGGCTCCCAGGCCAGCCCTTCGTCATCGTCCACGCCCACCATGGGCGCCAACTCGGCCACGTTGGCGGCGCTTACTATCCGGGTATCGATCCCCAGTTCCTGTTGCATGGCGATGTTTCGATCCATGCCCGGCCGGTCTACCGGCTCCACTATCACCAGGTAACCGGTTTGGACGAATCCGGATATGCCGCCGACCATCTCGTCAAAGTTGGTAAAGACCTTGAGGCTTTCCCAGGCCATGGACGCGGTGATCGGATTGGAGTAGTGCATCCGGCATATGGCCTGGGACCTGCCGGTAGACCCTGAACCCAAAACGTCCATCTCAAGCAGCAGCGCGTTGGTAACCCCCAACTTGCCCAGGTTGTACAGGATGCTGCAACCCATCACCCCGCCGCCGATGATGACCGCGTCGGCCGTCTGCCTCATGGATGTTTACCTCCTGGGTCTGGTTTGGTTGAATTCGGCCCATTCCTCCGACTGATCCCCCAACAGCCGCAACTGTTCTTCCAGAATTTCGTCCTTGGCTTCAGTGGTTAGGGGGACAGGGCGGTAGATTCGCCTCCTGGTCTTTCCTTCGGCCACGAACACACCGAATCGTACCATCTCGGCCAAATCACGGGATGCCGTGACGGGAGAAACGCCGGTGATTTCCATGTAATCGCCTCGGGTAATCTTCCCCGCCTGGTGAGCAAAGGCAAAGGCGTCGGCCAGTCGCTGGTTCCAACCCTTCTCAGCGAATATCTTATAGGTTTCTTGCATCATGCGCTGCCAATCGGTTAGGTCGTCAGCCAGGTGGCTAGAATGTATATCCACCGTTAAGGAGAAGAATTCAAGCCAACGGGTGGCGTCATACCCGAGAGAGAATTCTCTGCCCAGAGCTTGTCCAATCGCCGAAAAATATTCGTCACGAATCTCAAATAACTGCGCCTCAAGGGACAGCAACTTTTTGAATCCGAAGGTTGACCGTTGCAAGATTAGGGTGGCTAGCCCCCGGGCCGTCCTTCCGTTTCCATCCCAAAACGGATGGATAGCAACCAGGTGGATGTGGGCCAACCCAGCTTTGATCACCGGATGTAGCTCACCATCGTCTTCCCGTAGCCACATGGCAAAGGAACGCATTAGGGCCGGGATATCGCCCTGGGCTGGGGTTGTGAACTCGCCCACTTTATTCGACCCCTTACGGTATGTTCCGGGAGTGAGAGTGTCCGCGGCACCATTCATAAAGTAACGGTTCAATTGACGGATGACCAACTCGTCGACCGGAATGTCAGGCTGATCACTCAGGAAATCGATGAACTCATATGCCTGCAAAGCGTTGATGTTGGCCAGTTCGTCTTCGGTAATCCTTGCTCCAGCCCCTAGACCTTCGAGAGACCGCACCGCTTCTTCGTCAAGGTTAGCCCCCTCGATCCGTGTCGTCCCAACAGCCCGTCTTACTTGGATTTCGCGGCGTATCCACGCCTCGTGCTTCGGCATCAACAACACGTGCTCTATTAGCCATAGTTGCCGGGCAAGGCTGTCTAAATTGCGAGCAATGTCCGGCGTGATGTTATAATTGGGGGTGAAGATACTATCATTCATTAACTACCGATACCTATATTCGTTAACTTTTGGTACGAATAATAGTATCATAAACGCCTAATCGTGTCAATCGTGCCTGGCCATGGCGCTGAAACCTGGACCATGGCTCTTGGCATCCAGATTTTCGCCACGGACATCACTACTATGACGATCAGGCATGCACACCTGTTGACACGGGATACCGCTGGGGATACACTATCGACTTAATGCTTAGTTTGAACTCAGCAACCTGCATCTGTACATGTCCCCCTACATAGGGGGCAGGTAGTCCTTGTCTTAAAGACTCCGCTTTAACCAGCATCCTGCGCCCACCGATGTATTCACCATCCGGTGGGCGTTTTATTTTTGTCCGAATTTTGGAGGCCAAGTTGACCAGCAGCACTGTCCCAGGGGTAGACCAACAAAGGATTCACCAGGAGAGTATCGACCTGGCGCCGAGCGCGCCGGGCATCGTCCCCTTCATGGAAGAGGAGATGGTCCGGTTTGAGGGTGAGTCCGCCCGTTTTCAATCCGCAGAGATAGATAACGCTGAGTTTACCCCCTTCCGGTTGCGTCAGGGGGTTTACGGCCAGCGCCAGGCCGACGTTCAGATGATCAGGGTCAAGATCCCCGGCGGCATCCTCACCGCCGATGCCCTCGACGCCCTGGGCACGGTGTCGGAAAAATTCGCGCCGCTGGATAAAGGCCACATCACCACCCGGCAAAACATCCAGTTCCACCATATACCGCTGCCCGACTGCCCTGATATCCTGCGGTTCCTGGGGGATGTCGGGCTGACCAGCCGCGAAGCGTGCGGCAACACGGTGCGCAACGTGGTTGGCGCGCCCACCGCCGGTGTTTGTGTTGAAGAGGTCTTCGACCCCACGCCCTATTTGACCGCCTACGTACGTTTTGGCATACGCCATCCCATAACCCAGTCCTTTCCCAGAAAATTCAAGACGGCTTTCACCGGCTGCGACGACCACGACCACGTGGCGGCGGCAATTCAAGACCTGACCTACGTTTCCCAGGTACGGGTGGCCGACGGCGTCACCCAAAAAGGGTTCAAAGTCTTCGTAGGCGGCGGCACTTCCATCATGCCCCGCTTGGCCAAGCCCCTGTACGACTTCATCCCCGAAGAGGACTATCTGCGTTTGGCCTTGGCCATTTGGACCGTGTTCAACAACGCCGACTCGTTGCGGAAGAACCGGATGATGGCCCGGATAAAGGTTCTCGTCGATCGAATTGGGGTGGACGCCTTCCGCGACCTGGTGGAAGAAGAGCTGAAGAACATCGGCCCCATCGACCCCAAGCCGTTGATGGCCGCCGATGAGATCCAACAAGAGACACCTCCTCCCTTGCCCTCTGTATCATCGAACGGACACAACGGCGGCGGCGAATACGGCCGGTGGAAGGCGACCAACGTGACCGCCCAGAGCCAAGAGGGTTACCGAATAGTCTACGTCAAGCCCACCCGCGGCGACCTCAATGGAGCGCAGTTCCACGCCCTGGCGGAAATCGTGCGGCAATACACCGGCGGACACGTCCATACCACCCAGGAACAAAATCTGGCTCTGCGGTGGGTGCCCGAAGGCCATCTCCACGATGTATGGGAAGCGCTGAAGGCCATCGATCTGGCCGAGTCCGGCGCCCACGGCATCACCAACGTGGTTTCATGCCCCGGCACCGACAGTTGCAAGCTGGGCATCACGTCATCCATGGGCCTGGCCAAAGCAGTGAAAGACGAAGTGGAATCCTGGAACGGCCTTCTGGAAGACGAAGGTGTCCAGGACATACGGATCAAGATGAGCGGCTGCCCCAACGGCTGCGGGCTGCACCACATTGCCAATATCGGCTTCCACGGCGCCGCGGTAAAGGGCCCCGGCGGTGAGCAAATGCCCGCCTACGAGCTATTCCTGGGCGGTAACTACGGCGGCAACCGAGTCGAAGACTCCCGCATTGGCACCCGCATTCCCAAGGTCAAAGTCCCGGCCAAATTCGTGCCCGGTGTGATCAAACAGATCACGTCCCACTACAAAGAGCAGAAAAACGACGGCGAGAGCTTCAATGAGTTCCTAGACCGGGTAGGTCTGGAACAGGTGGGAGAGATTGCCGCGGCAGCTGCGGCGTCCGCGCAATCGGCCGCTTCGGGTTCGGACCTATACTTCGACTGGGAACGGAGCAACATCTACAAGCTGGAGCGCGGTGAGGGAGAGTGTGCCGTCTAAAGGCCAGTAATGGCGGCATCACTAAACGGTAAGGTAGTCGCCTACCTGGAGACCCGCATGGGCTCCGAGATGGGCGCGTTGATCGAGCGCCACGGCGGCGTCCCCTATCCAGCCCCGGTGCTGCAGGAGATATACCGTTCTGATAGCCCCGACGTGCAGCAGTTGGTGGACGACTTGTGCCGGGGCAGCGTCCAAGTCATGGTGCTGCTCACCGGCGTCGGAACCCAGGCATTGATAGAGGCCGCGTCGGCCATGGGACGGCGGGACGAGTTCCTGCAAAGCCTGAATCAACGCACCGTCATCGCCCGCAGTCCCAAGCCCGCCAGGGTGTTGAGACGCCACAAGATCCACATTGACCTGATGCCACCGGAACCATTCACCTCGCAGGACATGCTCAATTCCCTCAGGGATTTCGACCTCCAGGGTAAGGAATTGGCTGTACAAGCCTACGGGGCTCCCAATGGTTTTCTAACCCGAAGCCTGATGGAGCGGGGGGCCAATGTCAGAGAGGTCAGCCTATATAGCTGGGGTCTGCCGGAAGACCATACACCGGCGATACGGCTGATCTATGACCTGTCCACCGGTAGCATCGACGCCCTGGCATTCACCAGCCAGCCTCAGGTGGGCAACCTGTTCACCATAGCCGCCAAAGCAGACAAAGAGGAAGAATTGCTAGCTGGGCTGGGTAGGAAATCCTTAGCCATAGCCTCGGTGGGGCCGGTCTGCACCCGGCGGATGGTGGATGCTGGGATTCGGGTGGACGTGGAGCCGGAGCATCCCCATATGGGGAATCTAGTCATGGCCCTGGCAGATTACATGCAGGCCGATAAGATATCCGTTTCGTGAACGGCGTCCGTTAACGCCGCAGCCACCTCTTTAGCTTATCTACGTTGAACCCGTCGTCGTCCCCATTCTCTTCCACAGAGCGGCCCCGCCAACGCTTTTCCAATGGCGTCGAACCCGGCTTCATAAAAAAGAACAGATAAGCGCCCACCAGGATGGCCAGCCCAACCCAGAGCAAAGGGCTAAAGGGCGTTATCGCTCCTATCAGAAATATCACCAACCCGGCCAGCATGATCTTGCCCGGGGATAATGACGGCCACCGCCGCGCTTGCCTGCCATGCGATTGTTTAACATCACGCACCGACTCAAAGGTCGGGGGCCGGTCCTCGGTAAGTTGTTGACCTTCCCTGGGGTTTTTTACGGGAACGGGTTCACCGGACCGCCGCAATATCTCTTCGATTTCTTCCTGATATTTCTCAGGCATACCTTCTCCGGCCTGAAACCTCCCCTGCCTCCATCAATCCACAACCCCAAACGGCCCAATAGCGTTAAATCTCCCGGCTTGAACCGGACATAACCCTAATTTCGAGCAACAGTATACAAGACATAATCCAATCGGGGAAGGGACGGAACCCATTGGCTCCACCGGGTGGGCGAACCGGCTGGTAGAGAGTCTGTCCTAACCGGCCGGTCAGCGGTGTCAAACGATGTCATCCACCTGGCCGCCGGTCACCAGGAAGATCACCCGCTCGGCTATGTTGGTGGCGCGGTCGGCCATCCGCTCCAGATCGTGGGCCACCCACAGAAGATGGGTAGCACGCTCTATCGTCCGGGGATCCCGGGCCATGCCGGCGAACAATTCCAGGCAAACCTCGTCGTAAAGCCGGTCCACGCGATCGTCGTCATCCCACACCTGCCGGGCTGCCACGGTGTCCCGGTCCACCAGGGCTTTCAAGCTGCGGCGCAACATATCCCTGGCATGGACCGACATGTGGCGCAGTTCGTCAATGTGCTTGAACAGGGGCTCATCGCCGATGATTAGACTGACTTTCCCAATACCTTCGGCATAATCGCCCATCCTTTCTAGTTCCACCGCGATCTGCAGGGCAACGATCAGGGTCCTCAGGTCGGTGGCCAATGGCTGCTGGGTGGCGATCAGATCTATGGAGTCCTCTTCCAACTGGAAACGTTTCTCGTTGATCAGGTCGTCGTCTTTCACCACTTCGAACGACGCTTTAAGGTCGCGTTGTTCCAGCGCGTCCATGGACTTGATTATGGCCCGCTCTACCATATCGCCCAAGGACAACAAGTCCTCTTCCAATTTGTTCAGGCTCCGGTCAAAGTCAGCTCTTACCATGCCCGCACCCCGTTGTCAGCCAAATCTCCCGGTGATATAGGCCTCAGTCCGTTCGTCCTTTGGATTGGTGAAGATCTGGCGGCTTTCGCCGTATTCGATGAGCTCGCCCACCCGTTCCTGGCCGGCCATCAAAAAAGCCGTGAAGTCGGAAACGCGGGCCGCTTGTTGCATGTTGTGGGTGACTATTACGATGGAGTAATCCTGTGACAACTCCCGCATCAGGTCTTCCACCGCAAGGGTGGCGATGGGGTCTAAAGATGAGCACGGCTCGTCCATCAGGATCACCCTGGGTTCCACCGCCAGCGCCCGGGCAATGCACAACCGCTGCTGTTGGCCTCCAGAAAGGGCCAGCGCGCTGGATTTCAGGCGGTCATTGACCTCTTCCCACAGAGCGGCTCGCCTCAGCGACCTTTCCACCAATTCCGGCATATTTCCCTTAAATCCATTGATCTTGGGACCGAAAGCAACGTTGTCGAAGATCGACTTTGGAAAGGGGTTGGGGTTCTGAAAAACCATGCCTATCTGGTAGCGGATCTCGGTGGGGTCCACATGTGGCGCGTATAGGTCTTCACCTTCAAACAACACTTGGCCGGTGATGGTGGCCGAAGGGATAAGGTCGTTCATTCGGTTGAAGCACCTGAGCAGAGTGCTTTTGCCACAACCCGACGGGCCGATGATGGCAGTGATACGGTTTCGGACAAAGTCCAGGCTCACGTCTGTCACAACACGCTTGGTGCCGTAGTAAACGTTTAGGTTCTTGGTCTGGAGTATGGGTTCGACCGATTGCAAGGCGCTAACCTGACCCTAACCTTCCGGCGGACTTTGAAACTTGTTTCGCAGAATTACCGCCGCCGCGTTCATTGCCAATAACACGGCAAGTAACACGATTATACCGGCAGCGGCAGCTTCGTGGAACCCGGCTTGAGGGCGCGCAGTCCAGTTGAAAATCTGGATGGGCAGGGCGCTAAACCGGCTGAAGGGGCTGTCGGGAGTAAAAGGCACGAAGGCCAGGGCCCCCACCACGATCAAAGGCGCCGTCTCACCGATGGCTCGGCTAACGGCCAGAATCATCCCCGTTAAAATCCCGGGGAAGGCCTGCGGCAGCACCAGATGCCATATGGTCTGCCACTTCGTCGCTCCCAGCCCGTAAGCGCCCTGCCGGACCGACGATGGTACCGCGCGAATGGCTTCTTCCGCAGCGATGATGATGATCGGCAACACTAACAGCCCCAAGGTGAACCCACCGGCCAGCAAGCTCTTCCCCAGGCCCATGCTGCGCACAAAGATCTCCAGACCCAGGAGCCCGTATACGATGGACGGCACCCCAGCCAGATTGGCGATATTGACCTGGATGACCCGGTTGATCCAGTGGCGCCCGGCGTATTCTTCCAGGTATATAGCAGCGCCGACCCCTAGAACAAAGGCGACGACGCCCGCGATGATGACCAGGTAGATGCTCCCCAAAAGCGCGCTGCGGATGCCCGCCTGCTCCGAATGGCGAGAGGGGAAGCTGGTCAGGAAATCCCAGTCAACTCTGGTCCATCCCTGTATCAACAGGTAGATCAACAAAACCGCTAGCATTCCAAGAGCCATTACCACGGCTAAAAGACAAACTGCGTGAAATGCCCTGCCAAGCCACTTGCGGCGGGCCATCCCCTGGGAGAATTCTATAGGTGCTATAACCGCCATTATTGGTACACCTGTCGAAACCGGCGTACGAAGAATTGGCTCAACATGTTCATGCCTAAAGTGATGATGAACAGGCTTAGGGCCACGGCGAAGATCGTCTCATATTCCAGTGTCCCAGTGGGGGTGTCCCCCTGGCTAACCTGAACGATGTAGGCGGTCATGGTCTCGATGGGAATGAAGGGGTTCAGGGTAAAGGTGGGGTTTTGCCCAGCCGCTATCGTGACTATCATGGTCTCGCCGATGGCCCTGGAGGCGGCCAATATGAAAGACGCCATTATACCCGACAGGGCTGCCGGAATCACAACCCGGGTGGAAACCTCCAGCTTGGTGGAACCCAGTGCGTAAGCCCCTTCCCGCAGGGACCGGGGCACGGCGCGCATGGCATCTTCGCTGAGGCTGGAGACCATCGGCAAGATCATGATTCCCATCACGATACTTGCGCTTAGCGCGTTGAACACCGCCACGTTTTCAGAGACCCCGCGGATCAAAGGCGTCACGAATAACAGGGCAAAATATCCATAAACCACCGTGGGTATCCCCGCCAGCACCTCCAATATGGGTTTGCACACCCGGCGAACTCGATCGTGTGAGTATTCGCTTAAATAGATGGCGCTGAGCACCCCCAAGGGCAAGGCCACCGCCATGGAGCCTATCGCGGTGAGAACGGTGCCCGACAGGAGCGCCAGCACACCAAACTGCTTGGATGCGAAGAGAGGGGTCCAGCGGGTGCCGCCCAAAAACTCGAAGATGGAGACCTGGCCAAAAAAATGGGCCGCCTCAAAGATCAGGACCGAAACGATGCCGATGGTGGTGAGTATGGAAGCGGCGGCACATAAAAGCAGGAAGAAACCGATGATGCGTTCCGGAAGCCACCTCCGCCAGTTGTGGGGACGCCGGTAAACACGGGAGGAAGGCTGGAACTGGCCCGCAGGTTCAACCATTCTTGGGTAGCCGCAAAATTACGGGCAAATCGTCAACCAAAGCCGGCCCAGACTTTATTTTAGGCCGTCATTACCAGGATAATTCCGCCGCCCATGGTTTACAAGCGGTCTCCAAAGGCAATGGTACTCCCGGGTACGATTCATATTCCCTTAGGGAGCGGATGAGAGTATTTCTTCCAACGTCCCGGTCCGCGGATTGTTCCCTCCGAACAGAGTCCCGGTCTTCAGGGCTTCAAACCGGTCCAAAGCCATCTCGTAGATCTGCGGTGGGAAGGGCACATAGCCTACTTCGCTCACCAACTCTTGGCCGTCCACAGTCAAGTGGTAACGGATGAATTCCTGAACCATTGCCGTTTCAGCCGACGATTTAGTTACGTACAGGAACAAAGGCCTGGATAGAGGAGCATAACTGCCGTTGTTTATGGTGGCCTCGGTGGGCGTCACGCACCCATTGCCACCATCTATGGCCAAAGCCTTCAGTTTCCCGGCATTCTCGTAATAGTAAGCATAGCCGAAGAATCCCAGGCTATTCCTGTCTCCGGAGATCCCCTGCACCAGCACGTTGTCATTTTCGCTGGCGGTAAAGTCTCCTCTCGACGCCTGGGCCTCACCATTGATGGTCTCAGTGAAGTAGTCAAATGTTCCCGAGTCCACTCCCGGGCCGTAAAGCTGCAACCTTTGGTTGGGCCATTCGGGGCGCACCTGGTTCCATTTGGTCACTTGACCTTCAGCCTCGGGCGCCCATATAGCATGCAACTCCTCAATGGTGATGCACTTCACGAATTCGGCTTCCAGATGAACCATTACCGTCACACCGTCATAAGCCACCGGTAGTTCGATGAAATCTACTCCTGCTTCGGCGCATAGGTCCACTTCGCCGGCTTTGATTGGTCTCGACGCGTTGGTGATGTCGATCTCGCCGGAGCAGAATTTCTTAAATCCGCCGCCGGTGCCCGAGACGCCCACGGCCACTCGAACCGCGCCGCCGGTGAGAAGTCCAAACTCCTCAGCGACTGCTTCGGAGATGGGGAAAACCGTGCTGGACCCGTCGATTATGATCGTTTCAGCGCCGCCCTCGACGTTATAGCCGCAAGCCACCGCCAACAAGACCAACCCCGCTATGCCTAGCGGCACTGCACTGGAGATTGTAATGCCCTTTAACACACCATCCATGCTCAACATCCATTGCACCTACGCAATTTATCGCGGAATCCCAACCGCGTTGTGAAGAATGAAAGATGGCCAACCAGTCTGCCAGCGGCTGTGCCTATTCCTGCGTCTTTGGACCCAGCGATGGCGGCGCTTTTTGCGCCGGGCGTATACGTGTCTTTACGGCCATTAAGGCCACGCTATCCCATAGATCGCTGAACCAAAATGCGGTTGTGCCCACGATGGCGGGTGAGTTAGTATGGCCGGGTGCCGCCCGCTATGCTGGTCCTCCAACGCGAGTCGGTCCAGGTATGGGCAATCACTGGCATTGGAATCCCAGAAGGGTACGATCTTTAAGCAGGAACGATAGACCATCTGTTAAACGTAATGCCCATTCGTCATTACGATTTCCGTCAGCGCCCGCCAATCCAATGGTAGGCGTCGGCAGTGGGCGTGTCAATCCGGTTGGGGCGTCCCCAGATCCCGGAATCGATGCTCTCCAAGGCTTGGCGGGCACACAGCCGGATTTGATCTCACCGTGTTTTAATGGGTTTTAGCGGGTCATGGTGGTAGCGATATGCCGTCAAAATTGATTCTTAGCGTGGTTGACCAATCCCCAGTGCGCGCCGGAGGCACGGCCGGCGACGCCCTGAGGGAAACCATAGACCTGGCGATGGCGGTGGAAGAGCTGGGCTACCGACGTTACTGGGTGGCTGAACACCACAGCATCGCCAATTTTGCCGGGACGAGCCCGGAGATACTGACCGGGCAGATAGCCAGCCGCACCAGCACCATCCGTGTTGGCACCGGGGGAGTGATGCTCTCCCATTACAGCTCCTTCAAAGTCGCGGAAAACTTCCGGATGTTGGAGTCCCTTTTTCCCGGACGGATCGACCTGGGCATTGGCCGTGCGCCGGGCAGCGACCAACTGACGGCGGCCGCGCTGGCATATCCGGGACACCCCAGGGACATATCACATTTCCCCAGGCAGATCACCGACCTGCTGGGTTATCTTTCTGGCAGCCTGGAGGAGGGCCACCCCTTTACTAGTGTGAGAGCCGGCCCTAGTTCCAATCCTCCTTCCGCGCCCCAGGTGTGGCTCTTGGGCTCCCGGCAGGAGAGCGCCTTCATGGCCGCCCAATTGGGCCTCCCCTTTGCCTACGCCCACTTTTTTGGATTGGGAGTGGAACATGGCCCGGCCATCGTAGAGGCGTATCAAAGAAATTTCCGACCTTCGAAATATCTTTCCGAGCCCAAGGTGAACGTGGGAGTACATGTGGTCTGCGCCGAAACTGAAGAAGAAGCGGTTAGGGTGGCTTCCAGCCGCAATTTGGGCCGCCTTTACTCCATCACCGGCCGGGCCAAAGGGATACCTTCGATGGAAGAAGCCCTGAATTACCCCTACCAGAGCAACGAATTAGCTTACGTGGAGCAATACCGGCGGGTTTGCATCGATGGCGACCCTACCCAGGTGAAAGAGGGGTTGGAGGAGATTTCCGAGCGCTATCAGACCCCTGACCTGTCCATAGTCACCATCTGTCATCTTTATCAGGACCGGCTCAGGTCTTACGAATTATTATCTGAAGCCTGTGACCTTTCGGGTCGGTAAATGCAGGCTAAACGCCGGGAGCCATAGCCTGTATAGTGGCTTCGTAGGAGGTCTTGAGGTCTCCCACGGGTAGCGGCGCCACCACAGGCTTCGCCAGACCCATGGCCCTTAATTCTTCTAATCCGGCCCGGCACTCTTGGGCATTGCCCACCAGACCCATTTCTTGCTGCATTTCGACGCTGATGGCCGCCGCGGCCGCAGACCGTTGCCGGGATCTTTCTACGTCATCCATCTCTTGAATGAACCCAGAGAACCTAAAGAAATTGCTGTAGTGAGAACTGCTGGCGTAGCGTGCCACTTGGTTTTGCAGAGCCGACCGCCCGGCGTCCAAGTCATCGGTCACCGCCACTCGCACATACCCGGCAATCTCCACGTCATCGGGGTCCCTCCCAGCGCTTACGGCCCCTTCCCGAACCTGCCGAATGGCCTCCGTCAAATAGGATGACGCCGTCCAGCTCAACAGCACGCCGTCGGCCATCTCACCAGCCAAACGCAACATCCTAGGCCCCAGCGCTGCGATGTAGATCGGCACCTTTTCCTTGGGTGCGGCGTCGCCCAAACTGGCTTCGGTAACGTAGAGGGCCTTCCCTTGAAAGGTCACTTCCTCGCCTTGCAATAACCGCCGGACGATGTAGATCATCTCGCGCAACCGGTCCAACGGTCTGGAGAATCTTAGTCCATGCCCGTTTTCCGTGGCGGGACGGTTTCCAACCCCCAAGCCAAGGATGAACCGGCCTCCGGAAACGGCGGCCAAACCGGCCGCCGACATGGCCGTGATCAGGGGAGTCCGGGAATATATGGGCAAGATACCCGTGCCCGCCACGATCTTGCTGGTGGCAGTGGCGATGGAGGCCAGTTGGGTCAGGGAATCCCGTCCGGTCCCTTCAGTCATCCAGACCTCTTGGTCTTCGGCAAGCTTTGCCAATCCTTGAATATCTGCGATGCCAAACTGGGTTTCGTTTCCCAAGCGGACTCCAAGGAAAGCCATGATCAGCTCCTCGTATCGCCAGCCGGGCGGCGGATTCGACGGATTGCTATCCGTTAAGCTGGGCGGCCAAGTCGACGAAGTCCGTGGCGACATAGTTGAACGACGGGTCCGGCGTGGGGTCTGGAGTCCGCCCTGGCCCTCGTTCCAGGGGACGGGGCACGAAGGCCATATTCAGGCCTACCTTGTTGGCCGACAGCAGGTCCCCTTGGTGTGCCGCCACCATCATCACCTGGTGTGGTTCCAAACCCAATAGCTGAACAGCGGTCAAGTAGCTCTCGGGGTCGGGTTTGTAATGCTTGGCCACCTCGGCGCCCAGGATGCAATCCCAGGGCAAGCCGCCATTCTTGGCCATGTTGGTCATCAGCGCCACGTTGCCGTTGGACATGGGGGCGATGATATGCCGGGCTTTCAATCGGTACAGTCCGGGAACCGAATCGGGCCAGGGCTTCAGGTCATGCCAGGCCAGGTTGAACTCGGCCTTAGCATCGTCGCTGATCCCGGTGATCTTGAATTCGTCCAGCACCTCCTCCAGGGCCATGCGGTGCAGGGCATCCAGATTGGTCCAGGGGAGTTCGCCGGTCCTCACCTTGTTCATGAAGGGACTGTATTTGCCCCGCCATGTATCGGCGAAGGCGTCCCAATCGGCCTCGACGCCGTGGATCCTGCCGAAATTCTTGCCATGCTTGATGATACTGCTTCGCCAGTCAACTACCGTGCCAAAAACATCGAATATCAGAGCTTTAACTTGGGGCTCGGCCATTTCGTTTCTCCTTTGGAACCGGTTGCACCCATGGTTTGGTGCCAAGGCAGTGGCAGAATACCGGCAAGCCGATGCATTGTCAACGCGGCCAGGGGTCTCGGTGCACGCCTGGGGGTCGCGGTCCGTTTCCCGCTCCGGATTTGGATAGACTTCCCGATGATATAATCCCCGGAATTCCCACGCATAGCCCGACCGAGGTCTGCAGGTTGAAACAAGTAATCATAGACACCGACCCGGGCATCGACGACATGGCCGCCATTTTCTTCGCCCTGGCCAGCCCGGAATTACATGTCCAGGCTATAACCACCGTCTACGGCAACGGCCCGGTGGAAATGTCGACGAGCAACGCCTTTCAGATACTCCATGCCGCAGGACGGTTGGACATTCCGGTATATCCCGGAGCAGGAAAACCCCTGGTGAGGGAACCCAACCCGGGTTGGGCCCTCCAGGTTCACGGCTCCGATGCTATGGGAGGAGCCAGAACTCCTCTCCCCGCGGGTCATAACCCAAACCTGAAATCCCGGCATGCAGCACTGGAGATCATCGACAGGGCCATGGCCGCGCCGGGTGAAATCACCCTGATTACCCTGGGCCGCCTGACCAACGTGGCCCTGGCCCTGAGCCTGGAGCCCAGCCTGAGCCACACCCTGGCCGAAATCATCATCATGGGCGGCGCAGTCGGGGTGCCGGGCAACGTTTCCCCGGTGGCGTCGGCCAACCTGTACGAAGACCCAGAAGCGGCATCCGTGGTCTACGCTTCGGGCGCACGCCTGGTCCAGGTGGGGTTGGACGTCTGCAACCGGGTTGAGATCAACGCCCGCCAACTGGCGGAGATACACCGGGTTGACACACCCCCGGCAAGACTGCTGTCAGCGGCGACCCCATTCCTTCAAGAGTACTACCGGCGGCAGGGCCTGCTTCAGAAGGGGGATGGCGTCCGTTACAACGACCTGCCCGCGGTGGCCTACGCCGTGGACCCCAGTCTGTTTCAAGCGCCGGAGATGAGGGTAGAGATCGAAACCGCTAGCCCCATGTGCCGAGGCCAGACGGTGGCCTACCAACGGAGCGCCAATCCGGACCGGCCTGCCAACGCGCGGGTATGTCTGGAGGTGGACGGGACCCGTTTGGCTGAGCTGTTTACCCGACAGATGGTTGGGTTCACCCCGTCTTGAACCAGGGCCGCTCCAGCCGCAAAGCTAAGGCAACCGCTATTAGGCCAGTTTGCCCACGGCGTTCTTGACCTCATCGTAATCCGGCTCCACGCCAGGGGAAGGTGCAACCCACTTGAAACGCACCACGCCGCCCTTATCCAAAACAAACACGGACCGTTGGGCGGCCACGTAGCCTTCCATCCCCCCGAAATTCGGAATTTCAACGTCGTATAGGCTCACGACCTTTCGCTGAAAGTCACTCAAGACCGGGAAGTTCAGGTTATTCTGGTCGCTGAACGCCTTTTGGGACATCGATCCGTCCACGGAAATACCCAAAACCTGGGCGCTGAGGGAATTGAACTGGTCGATCCGGTCCCGAAAGGTGCACATCTCCGTAGTGCATACTCCAGTAAAAGCTCCAGGAAAGAACGCCAGCACCACGTTCTGGCCCTTGAAATCGCTTAGACTGCGCTCTTTACGGTCGGTGTCGTACAGGGTAAATTCCGGCGCCTGCTGACCTACTTCCACTGCCATGATTCCTCCTATCTCAACCGGCGGCCGGATGCGGTCCGGCGGCCGGCGTTACGCGTTGGTGCCGGCGGACCGGCGGCCACATCGTACCATAGGTTTTGGCCGGCGGCACATTCTCGGCCAGCCTGGAGCCGATCAATGGGCCCTATGGTAAAATGGCCCGGCCCAGGCCACTTGGACCGGGCCATAAAGTTTCATCCTGAAAACTATCTCTGGAGTTCCCCATATGTTCTTTGATTCCAGGCGTTCCACCGTCCACGCCAAAAACGGCATGGTGGCCACCAGCCAACCCCTGGCAGCCATGGCCGGCCTGAAGATCCTGATGGACGGGGGCAATCCGGTGGACGCCGCCGTGGCCGCCGCCGCCACCTTGAACGTGGTTGAGGTCGTTTCCACCGGTGTGGGCGGCGACATGTTCGCGATGGTTTGGAACAACGCTGACAAAAGCATACGGGCCATCAACGGCAGCGGCCGCGCTCCCGCCGCCGCGTCGGCCCGGGAGCTAAGGGACAAAGGCCACGGGGAAATGCCCTTCATCGGCGTTGAATCCATAACGGTTCCCGGCACGGTCCACGGCTGGGAAACCATTTTGAACGAGTGCGGCACCATGCCCCTATCCGAGGTTTTAAAACCATCCATTCGCTACGCCGAAGAAGGGTTCCCAGTAACCGACTACATTTCGTATCAATGGTCGACCAGGGTCGAAAAATTAAACCGGCTGCCATCGGGCCAGGAACTGCTCATTAACGGACGGGCCCCCAAACAGGGTGAGGTGATGCGCCTGCCCAACCTGGGCGCAACGCTGCGGGCTATTGCCGAAGGGGGAGCCAAAGCTTTTTACACCGGGAAGATCGCCGAAAAGACCGCCTCATTCATCCAGGAGCAGGGCGGCTGGATGACCACCCAGGACCTGGCGGCCCACACCTCGGACTGGGAGGAACCCATCTCCACCGATTACCGTGGAGTCACCTGCTGGGAGTCGCCCCCGTCCAACCAGGGCATCGCCGGGTTGGAGGCCCTGAACATCGCCGAAGGCTGGGACGTCGCGGCAATGGGTTCCCAATCTGCCGAGACCTATCACCATTTCATCGAAGCCATGCGTTTGGCCTTCGCCGATGCCTTCCGGTACGTAGGAGATCCCGCCAATTCTCAAGTGCCCACGGACCAGTTGTTGTCCAAGGAGTACGCCGCCACCCGGCGGGCCCTCATCGACCCCCACCAGGCTATGAAGACGGCCCCTTACGGCCAGGTCACCGGAGGCAGCGACACCGTTTACATCACCTGCGTGGACGGCAAGGGCAACGCCTGTTCTTTCATCAACAGCGTGTACGAGAACTTCGGGACCGGCATGATCGTGCCTGGCACCGGCATCGCACTGCACAACAGGGGCTCTCTCTTCTCCCTGGAGCCGGGACATCCCAACGAATTGGCCCCCAACAAACGCCCCTACCACACCATCATTCCCGGCCTGGCCACCAAAGACAACGAGCTGTATTTATGCTACGGCATGATGGGGGCATTCATGCAGCCTCAGGGCCACCTCCAGTTAATTCGCAACATGGTGGACTTCGGCATGGATCCCCAAAAGGCCATCAACGCCCTTCGGTTCATGGTCGTTGGCGACGGGGTTCTGCTGGAAGAAGGCTTGCCCAGCGACGTGATTGCCAAGATCCAAAGCATGGGCCATGGGGTCCAGATGATCAGCGGATACCAGCGGGTGGGCATCGGCGGAGCCCAGATCATCCAAAGAGACCCGGAAACCGGCGTGCTCGCCGGCGGCTCCGAGCCCAGAAAGGACGGCTGCGCCGTGGGTTGGTGAGGGTTTTCCCTGCGTAGACCCACCGCAGGCGCACGGCAATCCTACACCCTGGAACACGATGGACACAGATGAACGAATATCTGAAAGCCAACCAGGAGATCTGGAACTCCTGGACTCCGTTCCACCCGGCGTCGGAGTTCTACGACGTCGAGGGCTTCAAGGCCGGACGAGAATCGCTCGGCATGATAGAGCTCGCAGCACTAACTGACGTGGAAGGCAAGTCACTCCTTCATCTCCAGTGCCACTTCGGGATGGACACAATCTCCTGGGCACGCAGAGGAGCAACGGTTACCGGCATCGATTTCTCCCAACAGGCTATCGAGGCCGCCCGTGCCCTCGCCGACGAAATGGGTGTCGACGCCAGGTTCGTCCAGAGCAACATCTACGAGCTGCCCCAGAACCTCAATGAGCAGTTTGATATCGTTTTTACATCAGGCGGCGTTCTTGGCTGGCTTCCGGATATCGAGGAATGGGCACAGGTAATCGCCCACTTCCTGAAGCCCGGTGGAATATTCTACATCCGCGAGATCCATCCCGTTGCACTAGTGTTCGACGAGCGCCGAGACGATAAAGAGCTCCGGCTTCGATATCCATATTTCCACCGCACAGCGCCTTTGGCGTTTCATGAGCAAGGGACATATGCCGTTCCTGATGCGCCTGTGGAAGGGACTGCCTATTACTGGATTCACAGTCTGTCGGACATCATTGGCTCGTTGATTCGTTCGGGACTCACGCTGGAATCATTCGATGAATACCCTTTTTTGGGCTGGGCCCATTTCCCGGGGATGACCCGCCGGAACAACGGCGGTTGGGAACTACCGAGCGAATATGGTGAGATCCCTCTCATGTTCTCGTTGAAGGCAACCAAGGACGAGGCATAGACCGATGGCACCAGGAATCGGAGGAAGCGTGCTCCCGGTCGGCTCCTGGCCCACAATGGACGGGTGCACTGTTGGTAGGCGAGGATTTTTCTCCCTGAGGGCGCCGGCCAGCGCACCGCCCGATGGGCAGATAACGTTAGATTACAGCAACGAATTAAATCCCCCCAGGCCCCCTTTTGCGAAAGGGGGGTATTGGTTTTCGGGGATGAATATCTTTGATGCCGTGCCCGCAGGTTCCGCTACCTCAAACGGGGTGGCACCCCTGATGCCGGTTCAAAGCTCCCACCCTCCCCTATATCCTATTTCACCATGGATAATATACCTGTCCTCATACGTCTCCCACCCGAATCTCCCGCCCAAACGAAAGAACTATGATCAAAATTCACCCAAGGTGCGCATGTTAGAACTGCAACAAGTAGAACAACACCAAAACGGACATCGCGGCCTGGACTCGTTCCAGGAGAAGTTTGAACGGTTGATGTCCCACGTTTCCAGCGTGGTGGTCATATCCGACGATAAATTGAAGCTGGCGCTATTGGGCCTCTTTGCCCAGGGGCACCTTCTTCTGGAAGACCTGCCCGGCGTGGGCAAGACCCTTCTGGCCAAGACCATCTCGTTTTCCCTGGACGGCGTTTTTAGCCGGATCCAGTTCACCCCCGACCTGCTGCCCAGCGACATCACCGGCTCGTCAGTATTCGATCTGCGCAAACAGACGTTCGAGTACCTGCCCGGCCCCATCTTCGGTAACGTGGTGGTCGCCGACGAATTGAACCGGGCCGGTCCCCGCACCCAGTCTGCCTTACTGGAAGCCATGGCTGAGGGCCAGGTCAGCGCCGACGGAAAGGTGCGCCTGCTGCCCCGGCCCTTTTTCACGATAGCCACGCAAAATCTGGTCGAGACCCATGGCACTTTCCCCCTCCCCAACTCCCAGTTAGACCGGTTCCTGGTCTCCATGGCCCTGGGACTGCCCACTCCGGACCAGGAGATGGAGATTCTCAGCCGCTGGGAGCAGGGCCATTCCCAGGCGTCGCCGGTTTTGACTACTCAAGAGGTGGCGGCCATGCAGGATAGCATCCGCACCGTGGCGGTAGCCCACTCCGTCAAGCAATACATCGTCAACCTGACGGCTGCCTCCCGGCAGCAAAGTCAGTTCACCCTGGGGGTGAGTCCCCGGGGCTCGGCTGCGATGTTGAGGGCCTGTCAAGCCTGGGCAGCTTTTGACGGACGGGACTTCGTCGTGCCGGAAGACATCCAATACCTGGCTCCCCATGTTTGGGGGCATCGGGTGGGAGTGAGAGGGGATGTTGAAATGGGCTCTGGCCGTCACGCCATCACCGAATTGTTGCGTTCCGTTCCAATTCCCCTTTAACGAACATCTGGCTGTAACAGGAAACTGGCCCCAATGATAACCCCCAGAGGCGCAGGCTTTTTGGCCGCGGCAGTGGCGTTATTTTTCCTGGCGCGGTTGACCCAGGTGGGCTGGGTCTACTTGTTGGATTCGGTGCTCTGGGGAGCCTTACTCCTTTCTGCCGTTTTGCCCTGGCTTGCCACTTTGTTCTTAACGGTCCAGCGCAGCTTGCCGGTACCCGAGATTTCCGGCGCCGTGGCGTCGCCAGGTGAAGGCGGCCAGATCGAAATCCGAATCACCCTCCGAAACCGGGTTTTCTGGCCCCGGTTCCTGCTCAACCTGGACTACCGGTGCCCTCCGGCGGAGCCGGGCCGGCAGCTGATACGTTTGTTCGTGGCCAGGCTGAAAGGCTCCCGGCAGTCCCGCCTCACTTCCACCATCGAGCTCCACCGACGGGGTAGTCATCTTTTGGGACCGGTATTCGCCGAGTCGTCGGCTCCCTTCGGGCTGGTCCGCCGGCGGCGCAAATTGACACCGGCGGAACCCATACTGGTGTACCCAAAGGTCCACACACTGGCCAGGCTGCCGGTGGCCGACGCCCTTTCAGATGCGGCTGCCCAGGCCAAGCGTTCCCGATCGGGGTTGGAACCCGCGGGCGCGCGGCGGTACGCTACTGACGATCCGGTGACTTCCATACGGTATCTTGGAACCCGCGGGCGCGCGGCGGTACGTGTCAGGCGACCCCCGGCGGAACATCCACTGGCGCAACACCGCCAGGGTGGGCCAACCCATGGTGAAAGAGTTTGACGATCCCAGCCAGAACGCCCTGCACCTGGTATTTGACGCCACGCAGGTATGGGGTGAAGGCAGCGAGACAACCCTGGAATACGCCATCAAGATCATCGCCAGCGCCGCGTTCTACGCCCACCGCGTACGTGTTCCGGTGCTGGTGTCCGGCGGCGGCATAAAACACGCCGGATATGGCGGTCCCGATGACGGCTTGGCCTGGCCCGAACTGTTGCGGCAACTGGCATTGGTGACCCCGGGGGACGGCGATGATCTTTCCAAAACGTTGGCGGAACTGCCTCCCGGCTCAAACATTGTGGCCGCAGCAGGTCTGGCCGACGCGGCGGCGCTCCAGTCGTTGGCAAGATCAGCCCACTATCATCAACGAATGGTGGTGGTCATCCTGGGAGGTTTCGGCGAAGCAGCGGCGGCAGAGTCTGATGGCCAGGCTTCACTCGACAGGGAATTGGAATCTTTGGGATCGGCGGGAGCCGCCATCGTGCGGTGCCGGAAAGGTCAACTTACGCAAGCATTGGACGCCCTGGATAAGGTAGATCCCTACGGGATGGCCTCAAGCCACCATGCCCGCCAGACCGTTCCACAAAACGCCTCGGGAACGCCCGGCGGCTAAACCATGAAAAGCTTCTCCCGCTGGTTTTCCAGCTTATTCTCACCAAAGGTCGAGGAATCTCAAAGGCTCCGCACCATGGCGTTGGCCGCCCTCATCATGTCCTCGTTGGGGTTGGCCTGGGTCGGCGGCAGTTGGTGGTACAGCTTGGCGGGCTGTTCTTTGGGCATTGCCGGCCATTGGACCAGTTGGCGTTGGCGACATCATCAATCACGGGTCCGGCCATTGCTCATCGCCTCCGCAGTGATAGGCGCCTCTTTTTGGATGCGGTCCGAAACGTTGGCCATTTTGAACGGCGACTGGGTCCCCGTCGGGCATTTTCTGATCCTGGTGATGGGGATATCGAGCTTCGATCTGCGGACCCGGGGCGGCCTATACACCAGTCTAGCCCTGGGTGGGACCATCTTATTCTTCGCGAGCCAGCAAGCCTTTGGTCCGGGCTTTGGGGTGTTCTTCATCGGGTTTCTGGTGGCGCTTTTGGGCTTTTTGGCCTTATCTTTCCTGGAAGACGCCATCCACGACGCCCAGATCTTCTGGCGCAAACGGGACCTGTCCGTCTCGTTTTTCTGGGTGGGCTCCATTTGCGCTATGTTCTTGCTCTCCAGTTTAGCATTTTGGCTGATGCCCAAAGAAGCCATAGAATTCATCGGCCCTCCTCAGGTCTCCGTTCTCCCTTATTCGCCAAGCACGTTGGACGGGGCCTCAGGGGTGCCCGGCATCGATTTAGCCGCGTTGCTGTCTGACGCAGCACCGCCGGGAGAGCACGTCCTTGAGGGTACATACCCCGAATCTCCTAAACTAATACCAAGGTGAAAACTACATAAAGCTAAACCCTCAGAGGAGTTGCGGTATTCTGTAAGAGAAGTCGAGTGGCGGTGGTGTTGGGTATGTGGGACATAGTGGAACTTCTTGAACGGCGGC
>DAOUHE010000274.1:0-4802 GCA_034428715.1 Dehalococcoidia bacterium
TCCAGGCCCTGGTCACGGAGCGAAATGCCGCCCGAGCCACCATTAACTGGCGGTTCAACACCCAGGACGCCAGGGGCAAACTTCACCGCCTCTATCCCTTCGATTCCAAACATGACTGACTACTAGTCGGGGAGAAACGACATGTCTCAAGATTCGGGGTTCCAACTCACTGGTAGTGCCCCGGAGAACTATGAACGCTACGTCAAGGTGTTCCTGGCCCCTTTTGTGGAAGCCATGATACAGCGGGCGAAGCTTGAACCTGGGAGCGCAGTTCTAGACTTGGCGTGTGGCACTGCTTTCGTGGCCAGGGCAGTTTCGGGCCTCGTCGGCTCAACAGGCAGCGTGGCTGGCCTGGATATCAACGCGGGTATGCTAGATGTCGCGAGAGCGGTCTAGAGTAATAGTGGCCCGCCTATCGAGTGGCATCAGGCGTCCGCGGAAGAGATGCCTTTCGAGGACGCAATGTTCAACACCCTTCTTTGCTCACATGGCATCATGTTCTTTCCTGATCTCCAGAAGGTGGTCAATGAGATGCGCCGGGTTACGGCCCCCGGCGGTCGAGTCTTGGCATCTTTCTGGGCGGGTCCCGTGGAGCGAAGTCCGTACATGGGAGCAACTCATGTTCGGATGGGAAAGGTCCTCCCCGAGGGAAGTGTGGGATTCGGGACCCAGGGGTGGCGGCTCGACCGGGAGGAAACTGCCGCCATTTTCCGGGATTCCGGTTGGCAGGAGGTAGTTGCCGAGACCCTTGTAGAGACGGTTTCGCTGCCACCTGTTGCGGACTTCCTGCCAGGACACGTTGCTAGCCTTCCCTGCGCCAGAGAGTTCGAGGCATTGGAGCCAGCGGTTCGACAGGTTCTATACGACGACATCACAAATGATCTTGCGGGGTACATCCAGGGGGATGGGACGGTGTTGGTCCCATTCGTGGTACACATGGTGGCCGGTGTTCGATAGTTATCATATTGGGCTGAAATTCAGACCATGGCAGTTGGAGCTTGTTCTTAGCTTCTCTTGCGTTGCTATTTGGCGCCGCTTCGGCTACCTGTGATCGCCGCCAACCCCCAAAAAGAGATATTACTGTGGTAATGGCATAGCTTCGTAAATCTCGATTTCACGTCCGCCATTCCATTTCCGATGACCATGCCCTTCAATCAGCTTCTTCGCCGCATCCATGCCTTCGGCCGGAAGAATGGCGTAGCCCACAATGTTCGCCGTCCATGGGTCACTCCTTGCCTTGGCAACTTTTTGGCCGTTTCCAAGTGGAGTTCCCAAATCAAACTTGCCAGCCCATCCGTGGCCTCATGCCCTCTACCTGTTCTTCGGGAGTTAGATTCTGCATCTGTTCCAACGCTTCTGCCGATACATGTCTGGCGATACATGATAGATCGGTATTAAAATTCGTCCCTACGATGCCAACGACTCTTTGCTGGATTTATGAGGCCCAAAGGTTGAACATGTCCTGGCCAGGGAGCTATAGTATCTTGCCTGAGGAAACTAAGGCCACAATATCGAAAATTCTTTGCAGACCCTGGCAAAAGAGGCTATGAATGGAATTCGGCTTTTACCTTCCCAACAACGGTCCCACCGCCCAGCCCGATGCTTTGGCCGAGATCGCCAGACGCGGGGACCAGTTGGGCTTCCACTCCATGGTGGTGGGAGATCATGTCTTGGTGCCCAAGAAGATCGATTCCCCCTACCCTTACACGATGGGCGGTGAGTTTCCCGGTGGCGAGACCGGCGAGTACCTGGAGCAGCTGACCCTGCTGACCTTTCTGGCCGGTATCACTCAAAAGATTCGCCTGGTGCCCAGCGTGATGATCGTGCCCTACCGCAACCCTCTGCTGGCGGCAAAGATGCTGACCACGTTGGATGTGCTCTCCAAGGGGCGCCTTACCCTCGGCGTGGGCGTTGGTTGGATGGAAGAGGAATTCGAAGCGCTGGACGCCCCCCCTTTCGCCGAACGAGGCGAGGTGACCAACGAATACTTGCAAATATTCAAAGAGCTTTGGACCAGCGATAATCCTTCTTTCGATGGAAAATTTTATCAATTTTCCGGAATCAACTTTCTGCCCCGGCCGGTGCAAAAGCCCCATCCGCCCATATGGGTTGGCGGACAAAGCCGGAGGGCGATGCGCAGAGCCGCCGAGTTGGGCAACGGCTGGCACCCGGTTGGAGCGATACCGGCAGCGCCTCTAGAACCCGAGGACTTGGCCGGCGACCTGGTGTCTCTATACCGGTATGCCGAGGCGGCGGGGCGTGACCCCAGTGAGCTGGACGTGGCGATAAAGGCCCCCCTATATGATTCGGGTTTGCCGTCCAGCGGATCTCCATCCAATAGCGGCCGCCGCCGTTTTTCGGGCCAGCCGGAACAGATCCTACAAGATATACAAACCTACACGGACGTGGGTGTCACCCACACCATCTTTGACATACGGAGTTCCGATTTGAATCAGACCACCGACCGGATGTCGTGGTTCGCCGAAGAGATCATCACTAAAAGTTGACGGTCCGCTGGGTTATAATCTCTTCCGGACCCAGGATCAGAGAAATCCGGCAGACCAATCATCATATTTTTGGAGCAACGAAGTTGACGACGCTTAACGAACGGTTTGAAAAAGGCCAGGCCATGCGCTCATCCATGGCCGGCGGAGACCCCACACATTTCACCCTGCCGGGCATCGACCAGTTGGCCCCGGATTTGAAGCGAATCATCGATGAGGCGCTGTTTGGTTCGATTTGGACCCGGCCCCAATTGGACATCCGCCACCGTTGCATCTGCACAGTATCGGCATTGATGGCCCTGGGCCAATTGCCATTGCTGCGGCGTCACATCGAACGGTGTCTGAACCTGGGAATGACCCCCGACGAGGTGGTGGAGGTTTTCATCCAACTTACGTTCTACGTGGGCGTACCCGCGGTGGAGACCGCCATGCGGATCACCAAGGAGATATTTGAGGAACGGGGCCTATCCTTCACTCCCGCCGTGGTCTATGACACCCAGCAGACCCCCGACGACCTTTACCAGACCGGCGTAAGGACCCACAAACAACATATGGGCGACGTCACGGTGCCTGAGACCTCAGGCGACCCAGACTCCCAGGAAATGCAGTTGGAGCGGTTGATCAACGAATACCACTGGGGCGCCATCTACACTCGCCCCAATCTTGATGAGAAGAGCCGGGCGATTTGCGCCCTTTCCGCCATGACCGTCTTGGGCATCTATGACCGGCAGATACGCCGCCGCATCGAGGGCGCGTTACGGGTAGGCATGACGCCCCAGGAGATCATGGAAGTCTTCATCCAGGTGACGCTTTACGGCGGATATTTCACCACCCGCACCGCCATGCGGGTTGCCCGTTCGGTTTTCATCGAACAGGGTGTGAAGACCTAGAACCCATCTCAAAATATGGTTCGACAAGCTCACCACGAACGGAAGGGGGGGTCTATACCGTTCGTCCTGAGCCTGTCGAAGGACACAACAGCAGGTCGTACAGGATTTTGAAATAGACTCTAGAGGTGCATAAATGAAAACCCGCTTGGATGACGGGACAGAGCTCTTTTACAAGATCGACGACTTCACCGACCCTTGGACCCAACCCGAAACGGTGGTCCTTCATCACGGCATGGCCAAAACCCACAAGCTCTGGTTTGGTTGGGTACCCATCTTGGCCAGGCATTACCGAGTGATTCGCTTCGACATGCGGGGCATGGGCCAGTCCACAGTGCCCGAGCCGGGTTATGTATGGTCGGTAGACAATTTCGCCGCCGACCTGTTGGAATTCATGGATAAGCTGGAACTGGAAAAGGTCCATCTGGTAGGCGAAACCGTGGGCGGTTCCATATCCATGCGGTTCTCCACGATGCACCAAGAAAGGTTACTGTCCCTCACCGCATGCACCTCTCCGACCAGCTTCAACGACCCTCACCACGGAGAGAGCGCGGACCTCATCGAGAAGGAAGGTGTATCGGCGTGGGTGGAAAGCACCATCACCCGCCGGCTTGACCCCCAAATTGTGGACCCGGCCTACATCCGGTGGTACGCCGGCCAGATGGCCGCGACGCCAGCCCACGTGGTCAGCGGCTTCCAACGAAATGCCTCCGGCGACATTGGCCCCCTGTTATCCTCGGTCCAGACCCCCACGCTGATATTGGCCGCCGCCAGCTTGCGGGAAGAGGTGCTGGGCGATTTTCGCGGCGCAGCAGACCTATTTCCCAACGGGCGGCTGGTGGTGTTCCCCGGCGTCTCAGGTTTCGTGCAACACGTCCTCCCGGTGCCCTGCGCCCGGGTTTGGCTCGATTTCGCCCAGAGTTTAGCAACTGATCTCGTCTAGCCGCCGGGTTGGCCAGCAGCGTGGTCACCCTATTCGTCCACCCTTTCGTCCGCAATGCGAGCATCCGCTCCCTTTGCGGCGGTCATTCCATAGCGTTGATCATCAGACCCTTTTCCATTTGACCCTTTTCCGGGCTAGCGCATACAATCTCCCACGGCCAGTGCCGGATTACCTAACCCCGTATGCATTTTTTATGGATGAACAGGTGCTCAGCTACTCAACAGAAAATGTCATGGTGAGCCAGCCGTAGCGGCGAAACATCTGGGGTGGAGCCGCCACCCATCCTCAGACCCTTCGGCAAGCTCACGGTAACATTGAAAAATTTGCGCATCAGGATTAACTAGTACTCAGTCAACCGTAAAATCGGAAGGGTAAAGGCGGCGAAGTTTGGTTCGTGCGTCCCGGGTGTTGAACCGCCAGTTGATGGTGGCTCTGGCGGCGTTGCGCTCCTTGACCAGAGCATCGACT
>DAOUHE010000275.1:0-18407 GCA_034428715.1 Dehalococcoidia bacterium
CGTATCGGACGACGAACTCGAAGCCATCTATTTGCGTAGAGACTCTTTCCATGGTGAATGGAATTATTCGCTGCTACCCCGCGTTGCGCTGCTCAATTGAACTAATTATTTCGTGACAATCCCTTAGTGTCAAATTTCGGTGAACAAGCGGCACTCAATACCAGTTTGGCATTTTCTCTACAATTCAGTGGAGTGATTCCGAAGCAACGTCAACTTGCAATGGAAGTTCTCAGGCGGTCAGGTACAGATTCGGTAGTAAATTACGTCAATCAATTTAGAAGCGAGCTCGCACTGGAGGTCGCGAACGACCAGCGGTTCGCATTTAAAGTCTTTGTGATCCCACGGACGGCTAACCATAGGACAAAAGAAACCCTCGCTGTAGAGTGGATTCCAATTGAAGAGCTTGACCCTGCTAGTGTGGAAGAATTCGACAAGGCAATCGTTTTAATAAAACAACGTCACGTCCCTGTCCGCAACGCCGGTAATCTGTTACCCAAAGGCGTTGTCAAAGAGGTGTCCGCGCTGATCCCTTGGCAATTTAGAACCTACGAGCATACTAAGTGCTGGAAATATTTTGCTGTTCGACCGCCGGATCAAGTAGACGATCCAACCAAATGTGATTCAACATATTGCCAATAGGATCCCGCTTTCCGACAATACGTGTACACTGGGGCTTGGGTCGACATGCTGGCAAACAAACTTAAACAGTGGTCGAGTTTTGAGGAGATTATCGGGACGGCGACTGTGCCCGTTTCTCAAGTCGGCTCGGGTTTCATTAAATAATTGGCTTGTCTACTAGAAAAATCTGGAATGTTCACTTATCCGGCATGTAGCATCAAAGATGCCAAAGCCAAAAAGCGAACTCATCGACGAGTCGGATCGACGAGTCGGAAAGACTCTATAGCCTATATGGCCGACCCCTCGAGCAAGACCACGGGGGCAAATATGTGGCGATATTTCACGATGGAAGAACCATTGTGGGGGCAGAGTTACTAGAGGTGTCCAACAGAGCCCTGGACCAGTTCGGCAAAGGCGGTTTCGTTTTTAAGGTGGGTGAGAAGGCCGTCGGCAAGTGGCGGTGAACCAACACCCATGTGTTGAGTTTCCTAATCTTGTAGAATCGGCGTGACAGAATAACAGCATTCAACCCGAAAGCGAGGTAAACATGCCCGTAACCAAAATTGAAATAAAAACCCGCACTCCCTATGCTGGGGGGCAAGGCTTTGGCGAGGTGGGGGCTTACCAGCAGTTGGACGGGGTCGTTCACTTTGCCGTTGACCCGGAGGATGGGGCCAACGAGACCATTGCGGACATACAATTGGCGCCCCGGAATGGGCAGGGGTTGGTGGAGTTCGAGTCGGACTTCCGGGTTTTGGTCCCCATGGATCAGAGCAAGTGGAATCGGCGGCTGTTCTTGGATATCTTGAACCGGGGGAAGTATTCGGCGGCGAAGGATATGAATAGCGCGGCCGCCTTTGTGCCCGGCGCAGCTCCCGATCCCGGCAACGGCTTTTTGATGCGTCAGGGGTATACCGTGGCCTGGTGCGGCTGGCAGTTCGATGTGCCGGAAGCCGCGGGCATCATGGGCATCCGGGTGCCGGTCGCGGCGGACACTGATGGCCCCATCGCCGGAAAGATCGTGGTGACCTTCGCGCCCAACGCACCCACCAACGTTCAATTGTTGTCCGATCGAGACCACCGGGCCTACCCGGCCAACAACCTGGAGGACTGGAACTCGGTGATGACCGTCCAGGACCACGAGGACGCGCCGGAAGAGATCATTCCCCGGGACCAGTGGTCCTTCGCCCGGTTGGAGGGAGGCAAGAGGGTCCCCGACCCCCGGCACGCCTACCTGGAGGCCGGATTCCAGCCGGGAAAGGTCTACCAGGTCATCTACACCACCACCGGCGCGCCCGTTGGCGGATTGGGGCTGCTGGCGATCCGGGACTTTGGGTCGTTCCTGCGCTACGCCTCGGCCGGCGATGGCAACCCGTGCGCCGGAAACATCGATCATGCCTACGTTTCGGGCGTTTCCCAGAGCGGCAGGTTCCTACGGTTATTCCTGTACGAAGGCGTAAACACCGACGAGAAAGGGCGCACAGCGTTCGACGGTTTCATTCCCCACGTGGCGGGAGGAAAGCGGGGAGAATTCAACCAGCGTTTTGCCCAGCCGTCCAGCCAGGCCGCCCGCAGCACCAACAGCATTTTCCCCTTCAGCGACATCGCCCAGACCGACCCTGAGACGGGTCTCACCGACGGGGTGCTGTCGCGATTGACCGCCCAGGGAAATGTGCCCAAGATCATGTACACCTTTACGCCGTCGGAATACTGGGCCGGCCACGGCTCGCTGGTGCACACCGACCTGACCGCCACCCGGGACGTCGACGTGCCCGATAACGTGCGAATATACGTTTACGCCGGTTCTCAGCATGGCTTGGGGACCTTCCCTCTAAGCGACGGCGACCCGTCGGATGACATCCGCGCTCAGAATCCGATCAACTGCCTTGACCACCGCGCTTTCATGAGGGCGGCGTTGACTGCCCTGGACCACTGGGTCACCACCGGTGAAGCGCCGCCTTCCAGCCGCCATCCCCGAATTGATGACGGCACGGCCGTGACCCCAGCGAAGGCCGCAGAGACATTGAGGACCATTCCTGGGGTGAGGCCCCCGGCTCCGTTCCGCCGGTTCACCCGCCTGGACTTCGGGCCGGACCCCGGCGTTCCCACGCAAATACCCGCTGGCATCGGCCGGGAGTATCCCCATCTGATGTCTGCGGTGGACCGGGACGGCAACGAAACCGGCGGCCTCCGCCTGCCTTTCGTGACCGTACCCCTGGCGACCCACACCGGCTGGAACACGCGTCACGCCGACATGGGTGGTGAGGGCCAGACCCTGTCCACCGGCGGCGCGTCGGGCGGCACCCTTCGGGGCTCCACCATCCCTTTCCCGGCGACCCGGGAAGAGCGGGAATCCACAGGTGACCCCCGCTTGTCAGTGGAGGAGCGCTACGATTCCAAGGAGCATTACCAGCATTTGGTCAGGCAGGCCGCCCAGGATCTCGTCGATCAGAGGTACTTGCTGGCCGAAGATCTGGAGCCGCTGGTTGATCTAGGGGGACGGCACTACGACCTGCTGAGGAGCGCGGTCAGGGAGGCCCAGCCCGCCGGGGACTGATTCTGGTTGGGCTAGTGATATCGTAGTTGGATTTGGAAAGCGGCCCGAAATCCCCCTAGCCCCCTCTTTTATAGACCGGCAACATGGTGGACGGGTGTTCGGGGACAGGGTGGACACATTTTAAAATCTAGTCTACGGGTTGGCGAAAGTCAATCTGGCGAATCTTATTGGTAATGAAGAACACATCCCTGAGACCATCGGTGCTGGTGGGTCTTACGGCCACCGGGAATCCCTTAAAATCGCTGCTGATTTTGACATTTCGCCCTTTAAACGTGAACCTGCCCCGGTCTTGGACTCGGCGCACCTGGTCCTGGGGTCCATACGCCACTGGTGGCAGTTGTTCCGGAAATGGCCGGTGCCTGACCTGATAGCGGCTCGCTGGAGTAGCCATTCCCAGGGCCTCCTGGGGCCGCTCCAAGTTGTAGACGTCCCGCCAGTCATCGAAGGCCTCTTGGCAATGTTTCAGGTCTTTGAAAGCGGTTCCACGCAGCACCTCAAGGGCCAGGGTCCGATGGAAACGCTCATCTTTTCCCCGAGTCTGGGGGGTAAGGCCGGCCATGGCTGACGCCGATACCCAGTCTCAGCAACCAGACTGTTAGGAGCGTATGGCGATGTTCCGCGTCATGGCCCCAGGGAGATCCATTGTCCATCACTATCCGCTGTGGCAGACGGCGGAAGATATTGGTGAGCCGGTCACGAACCGTCTCGGCTCTTTCATCACCGCAAGCCTCCAGCCCCAAGGAAAAAGGGGAGTGGTCGTCCAACACGGTGAGTGAATGACAGCGGCCTTCCATCACAGCGAAGCGCCCTTTGAAGTCCATCTGCCACATTTGGTTGGGCTCCGGGTGCTCAAAACGCTGCCACGCCCGGTGTTTGACGCCCTCGGAAGGGTCGATGCGGCCGTGGCGCCAGAGGATGGTGGTGATAGCGCTTGGACTAGGCAACACCTCAAGCCCCCGGGCCGACAGCCAGGCCCGCAGCTTACGCCCTCCCCAGGCCTGGTGAGCGTCCCTTACTTTCAGCACCAGGTCTTAAATCCTAGGCTCCGTGCGTCCAGGAGAATGATGGCGCCCCCCCGGCAGATCGGCCAAAGCAGCCTCACCGCCAACCCGGTATCTCTTCCGCCACTTATTCCCCGTGGTGGGGCTGACGCCAATCCTGCGGCACAGCTCCCTCAAGTTGGCTTCTTCCCTATGGGACAACTCCACAAACTCTCTGCGTTGGGACATCATAGACACCTCTTCCCACGGCATGCCCACCTCCACACAAATAAGTCATGCCAATTATCTCCAAGGTGTTCACCATGTCCCCGAACATGTGTAAACTATGTCTCCGGTCTATACAAAGGGTGAAATAGGGAGGTTAGCCCCGCGGGTCTGCCTGCCTTCAAGATCAATGGCCCACGCTAATCTCGGTAATTTTAGCGCCTGCCAGCATTTAGGCACCGCCCAGAACCGCTCCTGAGCGTGCTAAGGCGGGTCAGACAAGCTTTGCGCAAACGGAGGTAACAAACCACGTTGTTGACCTGGCTGCTCACCAACCGCTGGCTGCTCCGAGCCATCTGGCTGCCCTGGATCATGCTGCCCTATCCCCTGCGGAAGCGGGCAACCACCTCAGGCATTTGGGCACTCCGGTCCCTGGAGCGGCCCACAAGACACGGAAAAGGGCAACAGGCCTCAACGCCGGGTAAAAGGCTTTTTACCCTTTCATTCTGGGGAGTGCCGCGGGTATCCCCTGAGGAATATTCGTTAACGGTAGACGGCCTCGTTAGATTTCCGCTAAGCTTGTCGTTGGACGATCTAGCGAGTTATCCCGCGGTGGACCGGCAAGTGACGCTGGATTGCGTTGGCGGACTTCGAAATGTCATCTCCGCACGAGGGGTGTCTTTCGCTACATTCCTAGAACGAGCGGAAGCAGCGCCCGATGCGGCCACCGCCGTTTTCCATTGCGCCGACGGCTACTTCACCACCCATCCTGTGAGGGACCTGATTGAGACCGACGCATATTTGGCCTATGCGATAAACGGTCAAGAGATCCCGGCCCATGGATATCCGCTGCGTTTGGTGGCTCCGGGCAAATACGGCTACAAGTGGGCCAAGTGGGTGGTGCGAATAGAGCTGGCCGCAGGCTCGCCGATGGGGTATTGGGAACAACGTGGTCTACCTGACCGCGCCTGGCTGGGCGATCTTCGTTAGCCAAGGCCTGGTCGATGATCTTGCGCCGCGAACGCAGGCCGCAAACCGGCCATTTGGGAAATCAAATTGCATCCGCACCCACCACGCCGATAACGCCGTTGCCAAGGAAACCTGCTCCAATAAGGTGTTATCCCTGTCCGCCGCAAGCTGTTGGCACCCTCCCATGCTTCGGTTTTCACCTGTAATCTTAGAAGACGGCCACTTCGGTTTACCTACGCTCAGTCGTGGATTTATGAGGCGCGATTCTAGATTCTCCGGCATCTATAGCTCCAGGCCGCCGGCTCCGCTTCACCGAAGCCTGCCTTTTTGGAGGGGTGGTAGACATGGGTGCGATGTTGATCGAAAGAAGGTCCCCTTCCATCGACGGGTGCGACGCTGGCCGTCCGGAAGCGTCCATCCGAAGACGAAAACCGGGAGCCGCGCTGGCTCTTTTGCTGATATGCCTGATGGTTTCGGCGCTGGGCTGCGGTTTGATCGGCGGCGGCGATGACGATGAAGAGGCTGGTAGCGAACCCGGAGACGACATAAGAGCTCAAATCCAGGCTGAACTGGCCTCCGAGGCCGAGGCAACTTCCAACGACGCCTCCAGTGCTGATGACACGGGACCCACCGAAACGGATGCCGCCGTGGAACCGGCAATGGACGCGCCACCGGCGGCAGAGGCATCGGCGGCCGAAGTCTCAGCTGCCGCAACCGACGAGGCGAGCCCCAGCGCGGCGCCGGTGGTGGAAAACGAAGAGCAAGCCCGGAACCTGGCCTGGGCCCACATCAGCCAATGCATCGCATTCAACGCCGTCGAACTGAATGCTACGCTGATCACCGGTAACTGGTTCGTAAATGGGACCGGTCAAGCGTCTCGCGACTATGGGTTTTGGAAGATCCCGGCGGCCACGGCCATGGTCTCACCACACGACACCCAGGCCCGCAAATGGGAATCCGCGATCGAGTTCCAGTGCAGCTCGGAATCCATGAAGTCCGTTCCCACCCAGCGCCGGGTGGTGTCCGACGCGGCCGGCGCCGGGACCGCCGTTTGGTCCTATTTGATCCAATGCATACCCGGTTTGTCCACCGAGATTTTTCAATCAGTGTTCGATCCGGCCAAAGGGCAGTGGACCATTGTCGTCAGCCAAGACCACCCCGACAAACTAGGAACTTGGCTTGTTAACCCAGATACCGGCGCGGTTGCGCCCCATACTGAGCCAGCCCGGCTGTGGGATTCGGCGGTTAGGTTGGGTTGCACTCCAGAAGTGGTCGCGCCGTTGTTGCATCCCACACCGGTACCGGCGCCTGCACCCGTGGTGGTCGAGATCACAGCAGCGGTCACCAATCTGTGGTCCTATCTGATAAAGTGCGGACCCGGCCTGACTATAAGCGATCTACAGGCGACCTGGAATCCTGTAAAAAGCGAATGGATCGTCATAACGGCGCCGGGGATCGAAGTCGACTACGGCATTTGGACGGTCCGCCAAGACGGCAGCATCACCCCCAGTAATCAGGAGGAGGCCCGGAGGGAAAAACTTTCTACCGGCGGCTCCTGTTAACCCCGAAATCGTTAAACGGCGTTGGCGCAAGCTAGATGGTCGATTGGTACCCTATGCAACGGCCTCTCCAATAAAAATCTCTTTTAAGCATAAAAGGCCCTCGGAATCACCCCAGGGCCTTTTATCACTTGACCTCTAATCGATTGATTCCCCCTGGGGCAATCCGCATTTAGCTCAAAAGTTTACTGGCCATCCCCTCCAATTCCGACAGAACACCCGCTTGATCTGGTGATGAGACCCGGACCACCACGCTGTTGGCGCCGGCGTCTTCAAAGCTTTTTATCAATTCCGGATCGGGGGTTTGCCCGTGTACGGTGATGGTGATGGATTTGGGGTCGCGGTCCGCCGCCTCGGCCAATTCCGAAAGCGCTGCCCGGGCGCCTTTGACGTCTTCCGGCGTCACCCGGATGGGCAGCCAACCGTCGCCCCAGCGGACTATTCTTTTGAACACGTTCTGGGAGGCGCCTCCCAGAAGCACCGGTGGGTGGGGTTTCTGGGCTGGTTTTGGGTTGCAGCGGACGGCCGGGAAATCCACGTAGCGGCCATGGAACTCAGCCTCGTCCTTGGTCCACAGTTCCTTCATGGCCAATACATGCTCCCTGGCCTGTGTCCAGCGGTGGTCGAAGTCAGCCCCCATTATTTCGCTTTCCTCTCGAAACCAGCCGGTTCCGATGCCGAAGAGGAACCGCCCGCCGGAAATTGAGTCCAAGGTGGATATCTGTTTAGCCAAGTCAAGCGGGTTGTGCTCGGTCACCAGGCACACCCCGGTGCCTAGCTTCAGGGTCTTGGTTGTAGCCGAGGCACAGGCCAGGGCGATGAACGGGTTGACCTGATGGGCCATTGATTGGGGCACATTGCCGTCGGCGCTGCCGGCGTACTTGGTTTGGTATTCCACCGGAATCACCGGGTGCTCCGGGAGCCAGATGGAGTCGAACCCTAATTCCTCGATTCTTTTAGCCAAAAGCCCTATGTCGCCATGCTCTGTTGACAGGCCGCTGATTCCGATCTTCATGACCATTGATGATCCTCATATAACGATTTGGTCTGGGCGATCCCACGAAGGCTGGGGTAAAGCTAGGCTGGGATTGAGCCTACTCCAAATCCTCGCCAGCGTCCAGGCCGGCGCCAGTTGAGGCAAATGGCAAACTTCGTCATTGCGGCCTGTCACCGAATGGTGACCAGTATACCCTAGTATACTTTCCAGCTAAATCACGAGCAAAGTTAAGAGGAATTGGCTATGACACAGGCGGAGCCCGAGGTAAGTGGTTTCCGCTACCGCGCGGTAGCGGAAAAACTCAAATCCCAAGTTATACGCGGAGAATATAAACCGGGACAGAGGTTCCCCCGGCAACATGATCTGGCAGCGGAGCACAACGTCGCATTCGCTACTCTAAAAAAAGCTCTGGACATCCTGGAAAAGGACGGGTTCGTGGTACGGCGGATTGGCCGGGGCACCTACGCGGCGCTGCCGGAATCGTCCAAACTCAACGTCTTGGTGATTGACAACGACGAAGCCATTTTGGGTTTATTCAAAGGCGTGATGGGCACCGGCCGTTGGATTTGTGTCACCGCCGATTCAGGCCAAATGGCCCTGGAGCAAATGAAGCAATCCCGGTTTGATCTGATCTTTTTAGATTTGCTGATGCCGGTGATGAACGGCGCCGTGGCCTTTCACGAGATT
Organism: Dehalococcoidia bacterium; assembly: GCA_034428715.1. Classification (GTDB taxonomy): domain Bacteria; phylum Chloroflexota; class Dehalococcoidia; order Lucifugimonadales; family UBA3495; genus Io17-Chloro-G2. The sequence continues at coordinate 8,593 of DAOUHE010000275.1, forward strand.
CGCAAACTAGACGAAGACGTGCCGGTGGTGGTGGTCACCGGCTATCCCAACTCCAGCTTGATGAGCGAAGCCCTCGAAACCGGGTCCTTTGCGGTGATGAAAAAACCCTTTTCTCCCGGCGATGTCCAATGGACGCTGAACCATTCTATCCCGCAGTCCTCCGGCTTCTGAGGCGGGTAGCGATGCCCAGCGTATGGCTCACGAATCGTGTCAAGCAACTCGGGTTTTCTCTAGCGCCCAACCAAATCGCCATCCTCCAACCATCGTCCATCACCAAAGGCGCGGTTTGGTTCGCCAACCGGGATCCCGTTTTGCCAGCAGCAATGGCTGCGGCTGGACCTGCCCAGAACCCAGTATTAAAACGGGCAGATCGTTTGGCTCCGGTTACGATACCGAATCTTCAGGTGGACACGGGAATCCATTGATCTCAGAACACTTGGCACAGCGAGAACCAGAAACCGGCAACTCCCACGGCTCCCGCCCGGCCACCACGACGGGGCCCCGTGGCAGGTCATATAGTGGCCGAACCGGTGGGCCTCCGCCATCTGGGTCCACCGCCGCTGGAAAGCGTTCCGAATATCAAGCCTATCGGCAACCGCCTACTTTACTGCTGCCCAGGCTCAGGTTCACCCTTCCCATATCCCTCCCTGGTGTGGGAAACCCCGCATTTCGTGAAATTTCACACGAAGCCGTCATTCACCCAGGCACGAAGCTTTGGCCAGCGACGCCTATCATAAAGCGGAAAGTCAAATCCAACGAATGGCTTGATCAGTTGTGGCCGCAGTTGGCCGAGTCCTAACACCACCGCGCCAATAGCGATGCCTGAGCCATTGCGTTGGATCGGAAGGTGTTCCGGAAGGAGCCAAAAGCTGCCCTAGATCCTGAGCGACAGGATCGCTGCCGGGCTAGCGGACGTAGGTCTAAGCCGTTATCCAGTGACTTTGGCCATGAGCGTTGACCGGTCCAGTTGATCTCTACTTGGGCGAGAGGAGCGAAACCTTCGTTTTGAATCCTTTGGGACAAATCATAAACAGTCCTTCGGCTGGCCGTCCGATGCAGACCAAGCTTGTGAAAGCTGCCTGGTTTGCCGACGATCCCGGAGTACTCAAAAAGCCCGGCGGCCAAGGGGAATCGCTCTTCGCCGGAGCGCCTGGGGCGGGCGCGGCATGACGAAGCAATTGCTGAGGTTCCTGCGGGTCCCATCGTCTCAAGCCGATGCGGTCGTCAGCCACACCACGCGGCTAATGCTCTTTACAGGCCGCCTGTTAGGCATGTCCATCAACCGGCCTGAGAAGGGCATTATCTCAGCGGACCGGGTAATGGCCACCGATGATCTGGCTCCCAGCCCAGGCCTATCACCAAACGTATCCCGGGGACCGTCACCCAGCGCCTCCCAAGAAGGCGAGCCTAGGGAATCGACCCAGTCCTACAACGTCATGGCCAGGGAACTGGAGCTTGGGATCCGGTACATTGACAGCATCGCCGAAAGCATGATTGAAAGTCTGATGGTGACAACACCCGATGGCACCATCCAAAGGGTGAACCGGGCCACGCTGGAAATGCTAGGTTACCAAGAGAATGAGATCTTGGGTAAACCACTAGGGACGGTCTTACAAGAGTGTCATGACTCAGCAGGGGGAATCCTGGAGGCGTTAAACCGCCGAGAGGCAACCGGAGAGATGGAGGCTACTTACCTGGCGATAGACCAGCGGCAGGTACCGGTAGCCTTTTCCGCTTCGCTGATGCAGGACGAAGACGGCAACATCGAAGGGATCATTTGCGTGGCCCAAGACATCACGGAGCTAAAAAGGACTCAGGAAGAGCAGCGGGCAATGGAACTATGGGCCCTGGCCCAATCAAAATTGGCAACCCTGGGAGAGGTTGCCACCGGCCTGGCCCACGAGATCAACCAACCGCTTACCTACATCAGCACCATCACCCAGGTCATTTTGGAAGACCTGAAAAACAATCAGTTCGACCCTGGCCGGGCAGCGTCGCAGCTCACCGAAGCCTACCGGCAGGTCGGCAGAATCAACGACATCGTTCAGCATCTTCGCACCTTTGGCAGGGCCGGCAACGGGGAAGTGGCTCCCGTTGATCTGGAGATCACATTAAACAATTCCCTGCTCCTTTTAGGCCAACGGATACGTCTGGCCAACATAGATTTCGAACGTCAAATAGCCCCCAACACTCCCAAAGCCATCGGCAACGCCAACCAATTGGAGCAGGTATTCATCAACTTGCTTCAAAACGCCATCGACGCCCTGGAATCGAGTCCAACGAGGGGCAAGATCGAAATACGTCTGGGAGAATCTTTGTCTAAAGAGACGGGTTCGCCTTCGGTGTGCATCGAATTTTTCGACAATGGAAGCGGTATCCCAGCGGAATACATTGAAAAGATATTCGACCCATTTTTCACTACCAAACCCGCGGGACAAGGCACCGGTCTTGGCCTCTCTATCGTGTACGGCATCATCAAAGATCACGGCGGGATCATAACTTGTGAATCAGAGTCCAAGTGGGGGACTCGGTTCACTATCACCCTACCCACGGAGGAATCGCCAGATGCCTAATCCCAGCGTGTTAGTCATTGACGACGATATCGCGGTCCGGGAAGCGATCAAGGCAGGCCTACGCCGGGAAGGTTACGATCCTATGTTCGCCGAAAACGGGGCCGAGGCTTTGGAGGTCTTGAAACGCTCCATGCCACGGGTAGTGATCCTTGACCTTAAGATGCCGGTGATGGACGGCTTGGAGTTTCTTTCGAATGTCCAGCTAAGTCCATCGGACGCGATCTCCGTGGTGGTTCTCACGGCACACGTGGACGACGAATCGGCCGAGGCCTGCTACAACGCGGGAATAACCGCTTTGGTTAAAAAGCCCTTTACCCTGAATGAACTGAGGGGAGCCGTGCAGGCCGCCATTACAAACAGGGAGCATTCTCAGGTATTCAATGAAATGTTGGTTGAGCGGGTGGCCAGCGACTTAGTCAAGGATAAGATTTCACGGCGTTTAGAAACCTTGGCCAAATATTTACAAGACGTTGCCCAACTGCAACGAGGCACTTCAAATCCCACCCCGGCGCCGTTAAACACGGACACTGGAAATACCCTCAAACTATCCGACCTCGACCCAGATCAAGAAGCCTGCGAACAGAAAGACAACGATTCCGCGGATGCGGAGTGATGGGGCAAAACCCATGACTTCGGGTCGCCGGCCCACGGCCTGATCCTACCGCGAACCCGCGGCCTCCCTGGCCGGATTGCGGCGTCTGCGTGCCCGGTCTTCGGCCGTCAGGTCCTTTTTACGCATCCGTATGCTAAGAGGCGTCACTTCCACCAGTTCGTCGGTGGATATGAAGTCCAGGGAATCTTCCAAACTCATCTTCACCTGGGCGTTCAACCGTTTGGCCACGTCGGCAGTGGATGAACGCATGTTGGTCAGCTTCTTTTCTTTGCACACGTTCATGGCAATATCCCCTTCGCGGGCATGCATTCCAATGATCATCCCTTCATACACCGTGGTTCCGGGTGCTATGAACGTCGAACCCCGTCCCTGGGCGTTGAGCAAACCGTAGGTGACGGACACGCCCGGCTCAGATGCCACCAACACGCCGGTGGCCGTCGATTTCAACTGGCCCTCCATAGGAGCGTATCCCAAAAACACGTTGCTCTTGGTCCCGTCGCCACGGGTGGTGCGAAGGAAGAATGACGAGAACCCGATCAGGCCTCGGGTAGGAATTTTATAATCCAACGTGGCATTGCCAGAGCCGTCATATTTCATGTCTATGAGCTGAGCCAGGCGGCCCGAAAGGTATTCGGTCAAAGCGCCGATGTATTCTTCTTTGGTCGTTATGGTCAGGCGCTCGTAAGGCTCGTGGACCCGGTTGTCTACGATCTTGGTCACTGGCTCCGGACGAGATACCTGAAACTCGTACTGCTCCCGCCTCATGGTCTCAACCAAAATAGAAAGGTGCAACTCACCACGTCCCGAAACCAAAAAGACATCTGGGCTAGAGGTGGTTTCCACCCGAAGACTAACGTTTGTGCGAAGCTCCCGCATCAACCTGTCGTATAGCACCCGGGAGGTGCAATGGGTTCCTTCCCGGCCCATCATAGGCGAAGTGTTCACCCCGAATGTCATTTTGACCGTTGGCTCGACGATCGATATAGACGGAAGGGCCTCAGGATCATTCTGGGCGGCGATAGTCTCGCCGATGGAAACGTTGTCTACCCCCGCGATCGCCACGATATCGCCCGCCTGCGCTTCCTCGACCTCCAATCGTTCAAGCCCCCGGAAGATGAACACCTTCTCTACCCGGTGAAGGGTTATTCCGCCGCCACTGCTCATGAGCGAGACGGTATCGCCGGGACGCACGCTTCCCTGGAATATCCGGCCGATGGAGATCTGTCCCAGGTAATTGTCATAGTCCAGAGCAGCCACCAACATCTGAAGTGATGCTCCCGGGTCACATACGGGCGGCGGAATGACATTGACGATGGCGTCAAACAAAGGCGCCATATCCTTGCGTTCCCCGTCAATGTCGGCCAACGCATATCCGCCACGGGCCGAAGAATAAAGGATCGGGAAATCCAGTTGCTCCGGTTTGGTGGCCAGTTCCAGGAATAGATCCTGGACCAACTCGGTCACCTCTCCCACCCGGGCTTCGGGCCGGTCTATCTTGTTAATCACCACCATGGGCACGACGTCTTGCTCCAACGCCTGCTTCAACACGTAGGTGGTCTGGGGCATGGGACCATCGACAGCATCCACCAACAACAGGCATCCGTCGGCCATGTTCATGATGCGTTCGACTTCACCGCTGAAATCGGCATGGCCCGGTGTGTCGATGATGTTTATCTTTACGCCCTTGTAGGTTACCGCGGCATTTTTGGCCAGGATGGTAATTCCCCTTTCTCGCTCCAGGGGGTTGGTGTCCATGATAAGCTCGCCAACCTGTTGGTGGGCACGAAACACCTGCCCCTGTTTCAGCAGGGCGTCAACCAGGGTCGTCTTACCATGGTCCACGTGCGCTATGATCGCCAGGTTTCGAATTCCGTTGTTAGCCGTGTAATCGTTTGCCAAGTCTTCCAAACCGTTCCAGCCAAACCCTCCCCAAGTCAGTTTGCGTCCACATTGAGACGCCTGCCGGCCCAGGCTACTTAAATATCTATCACTATTATAATCATACAGAATACTGCGGCCCAATTTCTATTGTACTTCATCGGTCGTTGAGAAAATTTCCGCGGGCTGATAACCTGGCTCAGTCACCACCAAGAGGAAGAAAACCGAGGTGCCAAACGAGGGGTATGTAGCGAAATGTGCCGAAGTATAAAGGTGTTGCGGACACCCATCGGTCAACCCGCGGACATGGAGATTCGAGAGGCGGCGCTTCAATTCGTTCGCAAGATCAGCGGCTACCGCCACCCGTCTCAGGCAAATCTGGCAGCCTTCGAAGCAGCGATCGATGATATCGCCGCGATCTCAAAAGACCTGCTGGCTTCTTTGACACAAAAGGCTCCGCCGCGGAAGTTTCCAGTCGCGGCTATTCCAGAATGATAACGACAAAAAGAAAGGGCCCGGCGGCCCTCTCTCGTTTCAATCCCTGATTGGCGCCTAGAAACGCCGAATCGGGACTGGCGAAATCAACTTACTAAACCAACACTCCGAAACCGGACACAGTACAGAGTTCGATGCGGTTGCCATCGGGGTCCTCGAGGTAACAGGCTCGCTGGCCGTCGTGCCTGGTCTGTATATCCGTGACCTCCACACCCTTGCCTATCATGGAGTCCCGGGCGGCGTCCAGGTCGTCGACCTCGAAAGCCGTGTGGTGGGAGGGGGCCGATGGCGCGTCGGGATTTTCGATGATATGCACCATTGCCCCGCTGGGAAGCTGCAGCCAATACAAGCGGTCGCTATCCACCATCTTGGGAATCTGCTTCAGCCCCAAGGTTTCCGTGTACCATTTCAAAGCCGCGTCTTTGTTTTTCACGTTATAGGTTATGTGGTTTATGTTCTTTAGGCGAATGGAATCATCGGACATAGTCTGACCTGCCTCCCCGTCGAGAATGGATTTGCGCCCATAATAGCAGGAATTGCTGTCAACGGACCAACTTGGCCTGAATATCCCGTGTTCGAGACGAATGTCCCAGACGATGGTAGATGATATCTGTAAACACGAGGCATGCCCAAGCCAACGCGATCTTACCCTCTGGGCAGGGCGTCAGCGGAGTTTTCCTCAACCAAGGGCTGGGACGGCGCTGGAGGCAAAGCCGGGCGGCGGGCTATCAAGAACAGAGGGACAAAAGCGATCAACACCAGTTCATAGCCGCCGGTGGTGTCCCGCACCCATCCGCTGAAAATGGGAGAGATGAAAAGGCCCACGTTGTGGAAAAGGCTCATGACTCCCATCAGGCTGGCGAACTTGGACCGCCCAAAGTAATTGCCCACCATGATCAAGTTGGCCGATGACATCCCCTCCACCACGGCCATACCCACGATGAACACGGGAACGCCAATGCTGGGTTCCAACAGCCAAAGCATCGATAAAGCAAGCGCCCCGATGCTCATGCCGATGAACAGCACCTTGCGAGGTGACACCACGCCTCCAGTCACTCCCAAAATGAACCGCAAGGGGATGGCGAGGACGAACATCAGGGTCACGTAATTGGCCGCCGACTGCTCGCTGACCCCCTTCCAGTCTAATATGGGGAAAATGTGGACGATGATGGCATGGTGGCTGAAACCCGGGCCACAACCCCCACCAAAATCAGCCAGAAAGCCGGGGTTCGCAGGGCCTGGCGCACCGTGAAATCGACGGAGCCTAGTCTGGGACGCCCCCTGGCTCCCGCGCCGGTCGCCAGCGTTTGTAGGGCGCCCCCGTCGGGCTTCAATCCCAGGTCCTCGGGCCTGGTTCGTATCACCAGGGTAGCCGGTATCGTCAGCAGCGTGACAAAAACGCCGATATATAGGACCGTGTCCCGCCACCCTAGCTGGGTGATACCCAGGTGCAGCAGCGGCATCACCATGGCCCCGCCTCCAGCGAAGGCGGTCATCAACGTAGACATGGCCACGGCCTTGCGGCGAACGAACCACTGGTTTACGGTGGCCATCAGCGTTTGACCCAGCCCGGCGGTCTTGCCTATCGAAACCACTCCAACTTAGAGGATCACCAGCTGCCAGTAAGTATCCGCCCGGGACAGCAACATCAGCCCAATGCCGACGGTCAATCCACCAATGAGGACATGGGCCGGGAACCATACTTATCTACCAGCCAACCCACCAACCGGCTGCCCATCCCTCCTTCCGCCCTGGATAGGCTAAACATCAGGGACATGGAGGTGTAGCTGATGCCAAGGTCGCTGCGGATAGGCTCAAAAAATCTGGGGAAGCCGCTGGAGATGGCGCCGTTGCCAAATATGCCTTGAACGGCAGCGGCGGCCAGCACCCACCAACCATAAAAAACACGGCCAGGCCGCTTCGAGCCGGGATTTTCGGTACCGGTTTTCATGACGTTATGACAACGGCCTGGTGAGGCCGAAAATTAGCATCTCAGGGCCAGTGCGGGCTGGCGCTTGGTCTTAGGCCACCGGCGCTTGACGAGGGTCCGCCCGTTAGGCTGCGGGTGGGTCCTCAACCGGCGCGGGAGCGGGATTCACCAACCCGGCTGTTAGAGCTGAGGGGACGATCTCTTCCAGTTCGTCCAGGGTCCACCGGCCGTCTTTGTGAATACTGCTTACCACGTGGCGGGGCGAATAAAGGGTCATTGGCCAGCCGCTGGTGCCGATGACCTGGCCCGTGACCTGGCCGCCCGCTTCAGTACACAGGTAGACCACTTTGGGGGCGTTGTTCAGCGGATCACGTGACTCCTGGGAAGCCTCTTGGGCCCGTCCCGCCATCTGTCCGCCGCCGATGACTCCTCTGGCCGCCCGAAGTTCGCGGGCCGTGTCGGGCACGGAGCCGGTCATCCGGGTTTGCCCGCCGGGATAGATGGCGTTGACAGCGATGCCGTAGGGACCCAGCTCCCGGGCCAGTGACCGCACGAAACCAACCATTCCTTCCTTTGCTGCCGAATAGTTGGCCTGGCCGGTATTGCCCAGACCAGAGCCCGATGAGAAGATGCAGATTCGTCCGTATTTCTGATCTATCATGTAGGGCACCGCATGCCGTACGGTGTTAAACGCGCCTTTCAGGTGAACGGCGAGCACGGCGTCCCACTCCTCTTCCGCCATGTTGAAGACCATGCGGTCGCGGAGGATGCCCGCCACATGGCACAGGATGTCTACCCTGCCATAGTTGTCGATTGCTGTCTTGATGATGTCTCCGGCGCCGGTGTAGGTCGCCACGGAGTCGTGGTTGGCGACTGCGGCGCCGCCGGCATCCCGGATCTCCGCGACGACTTCATCGGCCGGTGAAGCCGAAGCGTCGGTGCCGTCCAGGTTTCCGCCAAGGTCGTTCACCACCACCGAAGCTCCTTCTTCCGCCAGAAGCATGGCTACGCCCCGGCCGATGCCCCGGCCCGATCCGGTGACGATCGCTACTCTGCCCTTTAGCCGCTCTCCCATTTCTATCTCCTTATTGACGCCCCATTTGCTAGTACTGTTTCCTTAAAACGGCGTGACCTATCCGTTCGTGGTGAGCTCTTCGGCTTCGCTCAGGACAGGCTTGTCGAACCACTTGCCCGAAACCCTTCGACAGGCTCAGGGCGAACGGGTTATCCTAATTGCCGCTTCAGATGCCAAAGTCTAACCGCCCATGCCCGCGGCAATCATCTTGGGGACCAGAACGTCCATTTCGTCCATGGTGTACTGGCCCACCTTGTGGATGCTCCTTTCGATTTGAGGGTTGGAATACAGGTAGATGCTGCCGCCCCTGACGCCAAGCACGTAACCGTTGACATTCGGCACTAGGCCGGTGCAAAGCAGCACCGCCAGCGGCGCCACGTTTTCCGCGTCGTCGGGCGATCCTACACCTTCCCAACGGCGGATCGCCGGAGAAGGGCCGATACCCGCCACGTCTTCGGGAGTGAGCCCCGCTCCGCCTTCGCGGTATTCCGAAACCAATCCCGGAAAAAGCCTGGTCCGCGCCACGGCGGATATGGCATTGCAGGTGACTCCGTATCTACCCATATCCCTGGCCACCGTCCTGGTAAAGCCCACGATCCCTTCGCTGGCGGCGGAAAAGTTGGAGGTGCCCACTGCCCCCAGCCCAGCGTCACTGGTCATGTTGACGATACGGCCGCTTCGCTGTTGCCGGAACAAGATGCACGCGAACCTGGTGGCGGTAAAAAATCCCTTGACGTTGTTATTGACCACCTCGTCCCAATCCTCTTGGGTCATCTGATAGATCATCCGGTCCTTCATTATTGCGATGCTGTTGACCAGGATGTCCACCTTTCCATAGGTGTCGGCCGCGGTTTGGATCACACTCTCACCGCCGGCCATTTCCATCATGTTGTCATAATTGGCGGTTGCCTGGCCTCCGCGGTCCTCTATCTCGGAAACCACGGTATCGGCGGGGACGTGGGAAGAGCCCGTGCCGTCGACTTCACAGCCCAAGTCGTTAACCACCACGGATGCGCCTTCTTCGGCCAACAGAAGCGCGATGCCCCTGCCAATGCCCCTGCCTGCGCCGGTAACCACCGCCACCTTGCCGTCGAGACGGTTAGCCATACACTTACCTCCAAAACTTGGGGGATTTTTCTTCCATCGGCGCCCAAGCGTCAGAGTCTCACTGTACTCCGTGGACTTGATCGCTGATAACGGGCGAATCCTACTACAGACCGCCACGTGTGTCACCACGGCGTTTCGCCCTAG
>DAOUHE010000276.1:0-17998 GCA_034428715.1 Dehalococcoidia bacterium
CATCGTTACTGCCCAATTCATATTGGCCGCGGCCAGATGGGTCGCCCTTAGTCTCAGACTTGGCCCAGTCCACTGGTTATCCTCCACCTCATCTCGTCACAGCAGGGCTTTTCAGCCGGGCTTCTAGGATGACCAAACCGGCTAATGTGAAAAGACGTCTGGGGCCCAGCCGGTCCAACAACCAACCCACCAAGGGGGCCAGGAGTCCTCCGGTGATACCTGCCGCTGAAAACACTGCTGAAGTAGCCGCGGCGCTCCGTCCAAAACCATCGCGCAGGGCTACGAAAACTACCGGGACACTGTTTTTCATCCCACCTTCCACGGTGAGATTGGCCCCGGTCAGGGCGAAGATGACCCAGCCGTAGTGGCGTTTGCTGGTGAGTTTTCTGGTGAGAGTGGAAAGGGGCTGAAACATATAGCCGCAGCGGTGGATTATACACCACCGATACCTTGACCGGGACCGGGCTCCATTCCTATAATTACCAGACGAAAGGTGGCCGATTTCGCCCATCGTCAGCTTCAACCTCGGGGGCATCCACAGGTGACCGGACCTACATCCCATTCCATAGACGAGTTGGTCCAGACGGCTATGGGCGAACTGCAAGCCATCGACGATCCCGAAGCACTGGACCAATGGCGGGTTTCCTATCTGGGCCGCCGCGGCAGTTTGACCCAGGTACTAAGGGGGATCGCCCACCTGGACGTGGAACAACGCCGGGATGCAGGGGCCCTGGGCAACCAGGCCAAGCGCCACCTGGAAGAGCGGCTGGAGCAACGGGTCCAAGAGGTCAACCAAGCACACCTGGAACAGACCTTTGTACGAGACCAACTAGACGTCACCCTGCCCGGACGGCCTTCGCCCATCGGCCGGTTGCACCCCACTACTCAGATCGTCAGGGAGATTTGCGACGCCTTTTCCGCCATGGGATTCAGCATGGTCGAAGGGCCGGAAGTGGAGTGGGACCACTACAACTTTGAGATGCTCAACATTCCCCAGGGCCACCCCGCCCGGGACATGTGGAACACGTTGTGGGTGGACTATGAAGACCCTTTGGGCCGCCGTCCGATGTTGTTGCGCACCCATACGTCGCCGATGCAGACCCGGGTCATGGAGGCCAGCCAACCTCCCATCCGGGTGGTAGTCCCCGGGAAGTGCTACCGTTATGAAGCCACCGACGCCACTCACGAATGGCATTTTTACCAGGTGGAAGGCCTGGCGGTGGACGAAGGGATTACCTTCGCGGATCTAAAAGGCACCTTGTACGAGTTTGCCCGCCGGCTGTTTGGAGAAGAGCGCCGCGTTCGGTTCAGATGCGATTATTTTCCCTTCGTGGAACCCGGCGTGGACATGTCGATCGACTGCTTTGCCTGTAATGGTGAGGGAACCGGATGCCGCATTTGCCGGGACAGCGGTTGGATCGAGATCATGGGCGCGGGGATGGTTCACCCCAAGGTGTTGGCGGGGGTGGGATATGATCCAGAGAAATATACAGGCTTTGCCTTTGGTCTGGGGCCCGAGCGCATCGCCATGCTGAAATACGGTATCGAGGACATTCGCCTGTTCTATTCCAACGACCTCAGGTTCTTGGGCCAATTCTAATTGATTTTGCCCGTTGAGCCCGCCGGGTTTAGCGGGGATTTTATGCCTGGGTCCTAAAGGTCATCCATCAGACGAGGCCATTTATCATCCTATGAAAGTTCCCATTAGCTGGCTGCGGCAGTACGTGGACGTGACGATTCCCCTCCAGGAATTGGCCCATCGCCTGACCATGGCCGGAATCGAGGTGGGCGACGTCATCGAAACCGGCGGTTGGAGCGGCTGTTTCGTCGGTCAGGTCATGGACATTCGCCCACATCCGCAAGCCGACCGTCTCCAGCTTTGCCGGGTGAGCACCGGGACCGAGGAGTTTGAGGTGGTCTGCGGGGCGCCGAACGTGGCCACCGGACAGAAGATCTGCTTCGCTACCGTGGGTGCCCGGCTCCTCAACACCCATTCGGGTAAGCACGAAACCCTGAAGGCTGCGCGCATCCGCGGGGTCGATTCCCAGGGTATGATCTGCTCCGAACTGGAATTGGGGATGGGAGAAGACCACTCAGGCATCGTAGTGCTTCCCGCGGACGCGGCGGTGGGCATGCCGCTGGACGACTATCTGGGCGATACCGTATTAGATCTGGAATTGACGCCCAACCGGCTGGATTGTCTGTCTATCCTGGGTGTCGCCCATGAGGTGGCTGCCCTGACTCAGGCCACCGTCCGGGAACCCGAGATTGACTACCCCGAAGACGGCCCCGCGATCGATTCCCTGGTGTCGATCAGCGTGGCCGACCCTGACCTTTGCCCCCGTTATACCGCCAGCTTGATTCAGGGCATAACCATCGCCCCATCACCCCCGTGGCTTCAAGAGCGTCTGGCCGGCGCCGGGTTGCGGCCCATCAACAACGTGGTGGACGTCACCAACTTTGTGATGCTGGAGATGAACCAGCCGCTGCATTCCTTTGATTTTGACAAGATACGCGACGGCACGGTGGTGGTGCGCCGGGCCAGGCCTGGAGAGACCTTGGTCACCCTGGACGGTGTCCAGCGAAACTTGACCGATAATGTGCTGGTCATCGCCGACGCCAGAGACCCCATAGGTATGGGAGGGGTCATCGGAGGCGCCAACAGCGAGATCGGCCCAGAGACCACTTCGGTGCTTCTGGAAGCGGCCACCTTCGACCCATACAACAACCGCGATACGGCCCAGTCTTTCGGGCTGCGCACCGAAGCGACGCTCCGGTTTGAAAAGGGCCTGCGGGAAGAATTGGCGCCCGTCGCGCTGCGGCGGGCCACCCAGTTGATCAACCTGGTCGCGGGTGGCAAGGTTGCGCAGGGTATCATAGACATCAATGACCGGCCAACTCCGTCACTCAAAGCCGTCCTTTCGGCCCGAGGCCTAATAAAGGTCCTGGGAATGGACCTTGATCTGGAACGGGCGGAACAAGTGTTAGAAGCCTTGGGTTTCGGTGTCGTCCGGCGGGACGGTGACGCCGGGGAAGGCGACGCCTTGGAGGTCGCGGTACCATATTGGCGCAACGATATAACCATCGAGGAAGACTTGGTGGAAGAAGTGGTGCGTATCGTGGGGTACGACGCGGTCCCCACGACGATGCTTTCCACTCCCATACCCTACCGGCAGGTGGGCCAGATGACCCGGTTGGTGGCCCAGGTCAAAGACGCTTTGGCCGCGGCCGGCATGCAGGAGGTCATCAACTATCCCCTGGTCAGCCAGGCAGATTTGGATAAGGTGAGCCATCTAGACGGCGGCAACCCTGCTCTTCGGGTGGCCAATCCCATGAGCGCGGACCACGAGATATTGCGTCCTACCTTACGCTTCAGCGTTCTGGCGACCCTGGCAGCCAATGAAGGCCACGGCGAAGGCCCGTTCCGGCTGTTTGAGTTGGGCCGGGTGTTCATTCCTAGACAAAATGATCTCCCCTTCGAGAGAGAGACGGTGGTGGCCCTTTTGGCCGGCAGGCGTTGGGAACACTCTTGGCTGGCGGACGATGAACAGCTGAATTTTTACGACGCAAAGGGAGTTTTGGAGGCGGTATTGGGCCACCTGGGCGTAGAGCCGGAATATCAGCCGGCGGAAGACGCGTTGTTCCAACCAGGAAGATGCGCCCAGATCGTGGCCAACGGGTTGGAGTTGGGCGTTGTAGGGGAGCTGCACCCCTCTGTAAGACAGCGGTTTGACCTGAACGCTGCCACGGTTGCGTTACTGGAACTGCGGCTGGATAGCCTGCTAGAATCTCTGGGACAGGAAGAAAGGAAGTATCAAAGCATCTTCCGCTATCCGGCGGCTACCCGAGACCTGGCCTTGGTGGTGCCCGAGGACGTTCAGGCGGGAAAGGTGCGGGAGATCATCGCCCGGCACCGCATGGTCCAACGGGTGGATCTGTTTGACATCTATTCCGGCGAAAACGTGGCCGCAGGAACCAAGTCATTGGCTTTCCACGTGGACTTCCAATCCCAAGATCGGACCTTGACGGCGGAAGAAGTGAACCGGTCTTTGGAGGGGTTGTTGAAATCGTTGGAAAGGGAAACCGGAGCCTACTTAAGGGCCTGATGGAGGTCAAAGCCGCGGCGTTTGCGGCGGCATTTTTGTTGAATAGCACAGCTTCACAGGCCTTGACCAGATTAGGGCGGTTTAGTATTTCGTCTTACCACAAAGTCAATCACGGCTAACGAGCCAAACGATACGGCCAACGGAGCAAAGGTAATGCAAAGCCACGATCATGGCCATGGAGAACATTCGGGCCACGGGCACGCCCAACACGGCGAGCGCCACCGGCGGGAGGACAGCCACTCCCATGAGCAGGGACAAGAGCATGCTCACCGCCATGTGGATGAAGATATGCTCAGCGTGGAGGAGGCTTATCAGCGGGTCATCACTTGTTTTAGCCCGCTGGAAACCGAAACCGTCCCCCTGGTGGAAGCTTTGGGGCGGGTGCTGGCCGCCGATGTACATTCCCCATTGGACCTGCCGCCGTTGGCGAATTCAGCCATGGATGGATACGCGGTACGCCGGGGCGATATAGAGGGCGCGGGCGCCGGCGTTCCCCGGTCGCTCAACGTGATAGGGCTGGTGGCGGCTGGACAGGTGTCATCGCAAGAGGTAATATCCGGCACGGCCATACGCATCATGACCGGCGCTCCGATCCCTTCCGGTGCCGACACCGTGGTGCCATTTGAAGAGACCGACGAGGTCCAGCTTCGCAACGCGGGCCGACCGTTGGATGAGATCGGGATATTGGCCGACTTGCCCCTGGGCTGCAACGTGCGCCCTGCCGGAGAGGACGTGAGGGTAGGGCAGTTGGTGCTCACCGCGGGCACTCCGGTGCGGGCTGCCGAAGTGGGTGTGCTGGCCTCGTTGGGGTTGGACTCGGCCTTGGTGAGAAGAAGGCCGGTGGTTTCCATCCTGGCGACGGGTGACGAGCTTTCGCCTGCCGGAAGTCCCTTGGAGCCGGGTAAGATCTACGATAGCAACAGCTTTAGCGTGGCGGCTTCGGTTTTGGCCTGTGGTGGCGCACCCAGACTGTTGGGCGTCGCGCGGGATAATCTTGAAGACCTGCAGAACAAACTGGAGCAAACCGCAGGGTCGGACCTGGTGATAACATCGGCGGGGGTTTCCAAAGGGGACTACGACATAGTCAAAGACGTGCTGACCGCCCGCGGCGAGATGAATTTTTGGTCGGTGCGCATGCGCCCGGCGAAACCCTTGGCCTTTGGACATTTAAACAACGGCGAAGGAGCTGCTATCCCTCTGATGGGTCTGCCGGGGAATCCCGTCAGCGCCATGGTGGCCTTCGAGATGTTTGCCCGCCCGGCCATCAGAACCATGCTGGGCTTTCGGCGCCTAGCTCGGCCAAAAGTGGCAGGCGTGCTGACCGGCCCTATCTTTAATTATGACGGGCGCAGGGTTTACGCTAGGGTAGAGGTGTCGCGGAAGGACGGTGTGTATTACGCATCTCCCGCTGGCCCACAAGGTTCTAACATACTTACTTCCATGTCCCGGGCCAATGGACTAGCCATCTGCCCCGAGGACTTGCCTAAGAAAGACACGGGGGAAACCGTTGAGATCATAATGCTGGACTGGAATGAAGAGGTTGAAGTATGACCACCCCAGACGCTGAAGAAACCCGATCGGAGGAGACTTCAATCCTGGAGAGTGCTCCACCTGAAGATTCTACGGACGGCGGCCAGGAAGACGGCCGGGAAAACCTGCAGGAAGAAGGGGATACCGGAATCGAACTCGAACAGGAGCCCGAGCCGCCGGAACCGCCCAAGTATTGCGTCAGCTTTCAGCGATTGGAGGAACTGAACCGGTCCGCGGTTTTATTGGTGGCGTCCCGGCGAACCGAGTCGTGCCCTTCCATGGCAAAACCGCTCCACGAGTTGAAGGATGCCAAAGCATTGATCATCGAGATCTCCCGGCATTACAAAGACGACCAGAATTACATCAGGACCGACATGCCCCTGATGGAAATAGTATTTCGCATATTACTTTCCCGGCGGAACGAGCCCACCAGCCTGACTGACCTGCATTATGAGCTGACAGAACGCTGGGCCACTCCCGTCAGGCCCATCAACGTGACTGAAGAGGGCCTTCAACGGGTGCTGGATTATGACAATTACTACGGTTTCGCCCAAGAAGAGGACAAATAAGAACCTAAATCAAATCGAAGGGCGCCTGGCTGAACCAGTGAGCAGGTTTTTCAATACCAACCTTCGTCCTTCGGCAGGCCGTAAGGGTTCAAGCTAACACCGCGAGGGGCCTAAAGCTGTTATTAGTCAGGCCATTCCTACCGATTATCCCACCGTTAAGGGTTGGAAGAGCCGGTCCGATCAGCCTTCTTTCTTCTTCTTCTCCACCATTTGGGGGATTTTGGCCGAGGTTGGTTTTGATGCACGCAACCCCAAAGCGGCCTTTCAACACACGTTTCAGCGAGGGTGGATCGATATTTAATGATTCTGGCTAGATATGCTGGAAGACCGCAATTTGGTGGTTCACACCTACAACGAAGGCCTGGCTTTGGAAGTATATGGGCGGATCAGGGACGTGTTCGCCCCAGAGTTCCAGCGAGTTCATGAAACCTTGAATCACCAATTTGCAGACCTGGTGAGTTGATAGAGGTGTTACCAGCCTAACCACCCTTAGGAAAAATCAGAAGGGACGTGGCCGACAACCACGTCCCTTCTGATATCCAATGCAGTTTTTGAGTTTTTAAGATACTAGGCTGCGGTCTGTTGGGTAGGCGCCATGTCGGCTAATTTCTTAAAAGCGACCGGGTCGTTTACCGCCAGATCCGACAGGATCTTCCGGTCCAATTCGATTCCGGCCACTCGCAGGCCGTGCATGAACTGGCTATAGGTGGTGCCGTGCTGGCGGCATGCCGCGCTGATGCGTACGATCCACAGCCTCCGGAAGTCGCCTTTGCGTTGGCGCCGGTGGCGATAGGCGTGGGTCCAAGCATGCAAGAGGGCTTCTTTAGCCCATTTGTAGTTGCGGTGGGATGATCCTTGGAATCCACGGGCGGCCATCAACACTTTTTTGTGACGGCGATGTTTCGTAACGCCCCTTTTTACTCTGGGCAATTCAAGTCTCCAAACCGGGAATGTTGATGCTAGCCGTAGGGAAGCATCCGGGTCAGGCGGTGGACATCCTTTGAGTCAACCGAAAGCTTATCAGAAAACTTTCGGGTGACCTTGGTAGGCTTTTTCCGCCTTAGGTGGCTGCTCATGCGCTTGCGCCGCATCAACTTTCCGGAACCGGTGATGTGAATGCGGGCCTTGGCGCCCTTATGTGTCTTAAGTTTTGGCATCGGTTAAATCTTCGGCCTGTTTTTCGGTCCTCTCTGGTTTTTGAACAGTCGGAATCAGAATCATAGATAGTGCCCTGCCTTCCATGGACGGGGGCTTTTCCAATCGCACCAAATCCTTTAGGTCGTCGGCCACCCGCTTCAAGACCGATAGTCCTATTTGCTGGTGGGTGGCTTCCCGACCGCGGAATCGGACGGTCAGTTTGACCTTTGAGCCGTCCCCGATCAATTCTCTTACTTTCCGGGTCTTGGATTCAAGGTCATGGGTCCCAATGTTGGGCCTAAATCGCACTTCTCTGAGTGCCGTGCTCTTCTGGCCCTTCTTGGAATCCCTTTCCTTTTTCGAGGAAAGGTACCGGAGTTTACCGTAATCCAGCAGGCGGCACACCGGAGGATCGGAGTTGGGGGCCACCTCTACCAGATCCACTTCCGCGGTTCGGGCGGCTCTCAGGGCTTCGGCAATCGTCATGACCCCAAGCTGTTCCCCGTTTTCGCCAATCACTCGCACCTGGGGAGAATTGATCCGCTCGTTTACCCGATATTGCCTAGCTATTCTATTCTACCTCCAGGAAGATTCCTCTTTAATCACTGACTAGATAAGTCAAATCACCATATCATAAGGCCTTTGCCTGGTCAATCCTGGGACGGTGGCGGTAAGGTAACGGTCCCATCGTCTTTTGGGCGCTCGGCGGCTGGTACGGAGGCCATGGCGAATCAACCCCGCCCGAGCCTGCGCAGCACATGGAAGATGGCGTCCGCGCCAAAGGAGAGGGATTCGACAGGAATGCCTTCATCGATGCCGTGGACCGCGCTTGGGAACCGGAAGCCGGACGGTAGGTTCATGGGCAAGAAACCGTAGGTCTGAATTCCCAGGCGGGAGAAAAACCGGGCGTCGGTAGACCCGGGCAGCAGCATTGGCACGGGTACACCTTGGAGGTCGGCTTCCCGAAGTACCCCGGCCAGCGTGTCGAACAATCCCATATCTGGCTTGGCCGGACCGGGGTCGTGGTGGATCACCTCCAGTGAAACGTCTTCGCCGACGATCGTCTGCAATTCTCCCAAAAGGCTGCCGGGGATGAAACCGGGAAGCAATCTGCCATCGAGCAGCAGTTCGATCTCCCCGGGCGCCATATTTACGCTTTGCCCTCCCCGGACCATCGTGGCGTTCACAGTGTGGCGGAGAAGAGGATCGAACGCCACGGCTTTATCTCCCATCAACTTTAACGTCGGATTGGTCAGCGACGGATTTAGCAGCCTGCGCAGCGCGAAACCGGCTGGCCATGAGACGTGGGAGGCAACCGCCTGGAACATTTCCCGTGGCACCGGGGTAACGTGAACGGGCATGGGGAGCCGCTCCAGCCGGTCTAAGACCCGGGCCAAACGGCCCATGGCTCCGTCGTTGGTGGCCAAAGACCCGTGTCCAGAGGCCCCCCGGACGAATGCTCGGATGTGGCAGATTTGCTTTTCGGCCACCATGATGGGGTAAAACCGCTTGCCACCTATGGGAAAGCTAAAGCCGCCAAATTCCCCCAGGGCGTAGCGAACCCCTTAAAATAGGCGGGCATGTTGTTCCACCAAGTATTTGGCCCCGTGGTCTCCGCCGGCCTCTTCGTCACATACCACGGCCAACACCACATCGCCGGGAAACCGCACGTTCTCCGCTTTGGCCTTCATGATCGCCGCCAGCATCATGACAATGCCGCCCTTCATATCCAGGGCTCCCCGGCCCCAAACGAAACCATCGGCTATTTGAGCTTCAAAGGGCGGATAACGCCAATCTTGGGCCGCCGCCGGCACCACGTCCACATGGCCGTACAGCAAGATTGGAGGAGCGTTTCCGGCGCCCGGGATACGCGTGATCAGGTTTGGGCGTTCCGGGGACCGAGCTAAGATCTCAGTTTCAAAGCCGGAACGGGCGAGCAGTTCTCGAATAAAATTGATACACTCCTTTTCGTTGCCCGGAGGATTCGACGTGTCGAAGCGTATAAGTAATTGCAGCAGTTCAACGGGGCTCAGGTCTAAGCCGGGGATGGGCTGCGTTGAAGGATTGGGCAATTTTGCCCCTCCTGCCGTTACTAAACGGGGGGGATTCGCCTAGGGAATCACTTGGAGAAAGGGGTATCGGGCTTGCTCAACGGCCGGGCCGTCAAGCTGGCGGGTAAAGCTGAAGGGCATGGGAATGGGGGGTGCTCATGGCGAATCCAGTGCTGGTTATGGTTCGATGGATCAGGGCCGGTCCGGAGGGTCGAAACCCTCGTTGATCTCCCGGAGGAAATCTTCTATGCCGGGCGACAAAGCGGGCGGCTGAGATGGGCCATTCGACTCATCTTGGTGTTCCCGGTCGTAACGTTCTTCCAGCCGGGTCAGCAAGGAAGCCACCTCTGAGGTGTCCTTGACGATGTTTTCCAGGGCTTCGTACTGCTGCGTGCCTCGGGGACGGTCTATAAGCCGATTGGGCAGGTTGTAGAGCCGGCATAGCACTTCCATCAAACGCGCGGTGCCGGTGTAGTCTTCATCCACCTGGAAATATTGGGGAAGATGCACCACGAAGGTGCGGGTATCGATTCCAAGGGATTCAGCTTGCTGGTTGATCAGGTAGGTGATGGAAGTTGGCCCCTGGTAATCGCTGGGGCGGACCTTTACCGATCGGTACTCATTTTCGCTGTCCGGGTGCCGGGAGCCTCCTGAGACCAGCAGAGGCCTGGTATGGGGGACCATGTCATACATGGCGCCGACCAGCGAGTACCGTTTCACTCCCAAGGCCGTGAGCAATTCCAAAACCGAGTCGGTGTAATCTTCGCCGTAGCTATGGGGCTCCATCAGGTGCATGAATACCAGGTCCGGCGCTTCTTCTCTGATGGCGGCCCGGACGATGGTATTAGGGATAATGTATTCCCTGACACCCTTGTTGCGGATGGAGCGGGGACGATAGCGGGTAAAGTCGTAATACCTGCCGGGCCGCGCCAGCTTCCCAATCTCGGTGGCTCGCAGGTGCCGCTCCATCCTGCCCAAGCCTAATGAACCCACGTTGCCCACGTCTATCCAAGGCTTTAATGCGGCAAGAACGTGGGGTTCTTTGAGTGTGGGAAGCGGCTCGGTGAATTCAAAATCGCCCAAGCGCATACGTATAGTTTGACAGTCTGCCGGACTATTTACAATAGGTGTAAGGCCCTGGCGAGGGAGAATTCCTCCCGTGTCGAGACACTCCAAGGTAGGTCCAAAGCAGGAAGGCCCGCTGATAGACCGGCGTGCCGCTACGCTAAAGCATATATCTCTGGGTGATCCTAGTCTGTCAGCACTCGCCCATTTGAAGTAGCCGGCCTTCCCGCCAGGCTACCTGGCCCGCGCGCACGGTTAGGAAGGTGTCCAGGCGGACCTTTCCTTCCACGTTGTGTCCGGCCATGTCATGCCAAACGAACCGGCCCTCCCTTAGATCGAAGACGGCCGCGTCTCCTGCCATGCCCGGCGCCAAAGAGCCGATGGTTTCCCGCAGACCGAGCACCTGGGCGGGGCGGGAAGTGCTGGCCTCCAGGGCGTCTTCCAAGGGCATGCCAAGGGCGTGGAACTTGCTGACCAAATCGTTCATCAGGTACACGGTGCGCTCTGCCGGCGCGATGTGGATATCGGTGCTGATGGTGGTGGGCGGCAAACCCTGATGCATAGCGGCCTTGACCACTTCAACGTCACAATGGACACCGGCGTGGGCTACGTCCATGATGACTCCGCGGTCAGCCGCCTCCCTAACTTCGGGGCGCAACTTGCCCTTTTTCGTCAGGATAGACTCGGGATTGCCGTTGAAGGCGTGGGTGCAAATATCCCCAGGGCCCAGATATTCCAATACCTCCGGCAGTGGTATGGGAGTGCCGCTAACGTGGACCATCAACCGGCTTCCAGACTGGTCCACGGCCTCCCTGGTCTTTTTCATGGCTTCGTGGGCGTTCCATGGCGCTACGGCATTGGTATGCATCCGGACCTTTACGCCGAACAGGAAGCCGGGGTTTGCTTTGACGTGGTCTGCCGTCCGGTCCGCGTCGATGACCCCCATATCGTGCAACCCTCCGCCCAGCACCTGGTTAAGGGTTAACCCTGCGGCCCCGATGTGCAAAAAGGCCAGCAGGCGGGTGCGGTGAGCAGGAAAGACGTAATCCCGCATCGCTTGATAATTGGCGAATCCGGCGCTGCCCGCATCCACGCCGGTGGTGGTCCCCGCCGACAGGCAGTTTCGGTCTGCGGAGACCGCGCTGCCCGTGCCGCCATGGTAAAAATGGCCGTGCAAGTCTATCAGGCCGGGGGTTATGAGCTTGCCGGTCACGTCCACCGTGGCCGCCGCTGAAGCAGGGTCGATGCGTTCGGCGATATTGGCCACCAATCCGTCTTTAAAGGCGATATCCCGGCGGCCGTTTATTATCCCTTGGCCCGGGTCCATCAACGTTCCGCCGGTCAGCAAGAGGTCATAGGCCGCCTGGGTGGTGGTCATTGGGCTTCTCCATCATCGTCTGGGGGATCGGGATATTCCAACCGCCGCAGGAGTGGGTAAACCAACTCTTTGGGCTTAGCCAGGTCTTGATCGGAGATATTTGGTGATTCACCCACCGGCTGGACGCCCCATTTTTTAACCGCTTCCTCAATCAACAACCGCACCACTTGGGGAGAGCGGCCTTCCAACCTGCCGACCTGATAGGCCAATGTCACCGACAGTTGGTTCCGGGTGATCTGTTCGAAGGCCTCGGAGGCTTTCAGGTCCTCGGGCATACCACCGCATTGCTCTAAGAAATCGTCCAAGACCTGGCCCATGATGTCTGGGAGCCCGCCCAGTTCGATCTCCGTCATGTAGCCGGTCAGCTTGTCGGTAAGGTCGACGACCCCGTCTTCGGGCAACACCATGCCCTGGTATTCGGAGTTGGCTTCCTGGTTACTGTCGTTGTCATCAGTCATTATAAAGGGGCTCCCCGATCTCCGTTGGAAGGAATGGTCCCGTGGAAGGAATGGTCCCGTGGAAGGAAAGGTCCCGGTTAGGTGGGCGTTATTCTAGCACGATGCCGTGGCGATGCATCAGGAGGCCTATATAAGAGAGTTGACGGCGGTTTGATGAAGTATTGGCTCTAATATCCTATGGCCAGGGAGGTTAGAAAGCCCACTACGGGACCGATGATGCCCCAGAGGATTCCCAGGCCCAGCAGGTAATCGATCATTATCAAGCCGATCAGGATCACCGGTCCGTTGCGCTGCAGCCGGGCGTAGGCTTCGGCTTGGGCGGGTGGGACCAACCCCGCGAGGACCTTGGAGCCGTCGAGGGGGGAAAGGGGGATCAGGTTGATCACCGCCAAGAGTATGTTGAATAGAATCGCCATGCCTATGATGTCGGCCAAGGCGTCCCAGGGGCCGCCGGTCATGACATGGGCCGCCCGGTTCAAGGCGAGGCCGCTGGAATCCAGCAAACCCAATTTAATGGGCAACGCCAGCAAAAACGCCACCACCAGGTTGGATAGTGGGCCCGCCGCCGCCACCAATGCCATGCCAGTTTGGCCGTGGGACAGACTGTGCCCGTTGACCGGCACCGGTTTCCCCCAGCCAAAACCAGCCACCAGCATCATCACGGTACCCGTTGGGTCCAGGTGCTTTTGTGGGTTCAGGCTGAGCCGCCCTAATGCCTTGGCGGTGTTGTCTCCCAGGCCGGTGGCTACCAGGGCATGGCTGAACTCGTGGACGGTGATGGCCAACACCAGGGCGAAAACCACCAGAACTGTCAGGCGCAAAAATCCCGACGGGTCATCCAACAAAAGTTGATAGTTGCCTAATAACATAGGCTACTGGTTGTCGTCCAAGGAACCGTCATCCACGCGCCGGCTCGGGTGCCCTATAGCAGATCCTCTGCCGCATGTTAACTTGACCCCGTATTTGATTCCCGTCATATGTCGTCGTCTTCGTCGTCCTCTTCTTCCTCTTCACGTTGAGGTGCAGAGCTAGAGGGGAACACTGACGAAGGTACGATGGCGCCTGATCGGCCCCGCCCAGATGAACGCTGCCTGGGCATCGCCAAAGCCGCCGCTTGGAGCTTCTGCAAGGCGTCTTGGTCCACGATGGCTACATCCAGCACCAGTCCATTGACTCCGGCGTTCCTCAGCGCCTCCAAGTCTTTGTCTGACGGCGGGCTGGAAACCTCAACCAGGATATATTTATCCACCCGGCGGGAGATGGCGGCAACGGAAGCCAGGTTGGCCAGATCCCAGGGGCCGGAGATGCTGGTCATCGGCAGGACCAGGGCATCTACGGACAGCGCTGCTATGCCCCGCAGTTCCCGCTCACCTACCTCAGTTTTGATGTACAAGATTCGCGCGGCATCGTCGGCCGACAAGATGGATGCGGCGGTGTTCTCCAGCGAAAAAGCTAGAAGATCGCATCCGTTGTCCCGAAATTCCTGGGCTGTTTCCTCCGTGAGGGAGCTAGTTCTGACACCCCAAGGCACCGAGGGCAGCGATTTCTCTATCCGTTTCAGGCCGGCGGCGTCATCGATTCCCGACAACAGCGCGGCATCGAGGTTTAATTTCGACACTGCGGCCAAACCCTTGGAATAACTCCCGGACACCAAGCCGATCAAGGCCAATCCCGGTGTTTTCTCGGTACGGGCGGCGCCGAAGCCCATACCCCCAGGCCCCGCCGAGGCTATTCTTTCCATGCGGTCAAGAAATCTGCTCATGCGTGATTCCCAAAATAAAATTGCCAAATACGGTGCCGATTATACCCTATGCTGCTATGTTCTGCCCTTGAAGCAACGGACCTAAAACCCGTTCGCTGGAATGATTTACCCACGAGCCTGGCGGAATAGACCGGGGGCTTTCGGGGCGGGCCATCGCGATTTATTTGGGTGTCATTTGATGGTGTTTTTCATTTTGTGTTGTTTTTATAGACGGGCGATGGCCTGATATTTGCGCCTTGGAGTGGGTCCAAACATGGAAAACCGGCTATCGATTGGGTTGTGATTCGGTCATATTGGGACGAAAATAGGGATACTAACCGCCGGCCCGGCCGGCGATAGAGAGGGCCCTTCGTGCTTGACCTGCTGATAAACAACGGCATGATCATCGACGGCTCGGGGAATCCGGGCTTCTATGGATCCGTGGCGGTCACCGGCGACGAGATCCAGATTTTGCGGGGCGATGTGGGCCACCTGGAAACGGCCAGGACCATAGACGCCACCGGAATGATCGTCTGTCCTGGTTTCATAGACATGCACGCCCACTCTGGCTTGGTGATCCTGGCTGAGCCTCACCACGAGCCAAAGGTGCGGCAAGGAATCACCACTGAATTAGTGGGCGTGGACGGCAATTCCTACGCTCCATTCACAAACCACGACGACTTTCTACAGTTCGTTGAGTTGAACTCGGGGCTGGATGGGAACCCGGCATTGCCCGGACAGTGGTCAACCGTGGCTGAATACCTTCAAATGTTCGACGCCAAGGTATCGGTCAACATCGCCTATATCATCGGCAATTCCCCGGTGCGGATCTGCGCTATGGGCTGGGACGACCGGCCGGCTTCACCAACCGACATCGCCAACATGCGGGCTATTCTGAGGGAAGGGATGGAGGAAGGGGCCTTTGGCATTTCCACCGGCCTGGATTATCCGCCCGGCAGCTACGCGGACACCGACGAGTTGGTCCAACTAAGCGAGGAAGCCGCCCGGCTGGGAGGCATCTACCATACCCACGTCCGGAACGGTTTGGGTGACCGCTTCTTGGATCCGATAAGAGAAGCCATACAGATTGGAAGGCGTTCCGGTATCCCTTGCCACGTTACGCATCTGTACCAGCGGGTTACCGCCCCCGGCGGCGGCCGGCGCATATTGCGATTGGTGGAAGACGCCCGGGAAGAAGGTTTGGATGTTACATTCGATAGTTATCCCTACACTTTCAGCAGCACCAGGCTTCTTATCATTCTGCCCGAATGGTGCCAGTCGGGAGGTCCCAGGGCGCTGAAAGAGGTCCTTCGTTCAGGAGAGGGCCGGGAACGCCTGCGGGCCGAGGTCAGACCGAGGGGACTCTCCTGGCACGAGATGTGGTTGACTTATTTCAAGCACCCCAAGAACCACCGGTATGAAGGCTGGTCGGTGGGTGAGATCGCCGAGCACACTGGGACAAACCCGGTGGATGTGGTGTGCGATTTCTTGCTGGAGGAAGACCTTCAGACCTCCTATGTCACCCCGGGACCCAATGGGGCTACCCTGCCCGACTTCGTGAAACATCCCCTGTCCATGGTGGGCAGCGACGCCGTTTTATTGGGCGACTTCCCCAGCCCCCGGACTCACGGCACCTTCCCGGTGATTCTCAGTGAGTACGCCAGGGAAGAGAGGCTCATGTCTCTACCAGACGCCATCCGGAAGATGACCTCCTTCCCCGCTCAACGCTTGGGCCTCAGCGAAAGGGGCTTGCTGCGCGATGGATTTAAGGCGGATGTCGTGGTGTTTGACCCGGATACCGTGAAGGCGCCGGCCACGCGGCAGGACCCCAAACAATTCCCGGTCGGCATAGATTACGTGATCGTCAATGGGACCGTGGTGGTAGATGGCCAGGTCCATACCGGGGCAACCGCGGGAAGGGCGTTGAAGAGAGGCCGTTTGGGGGGTTGAAACCTGCCCATAGCCGGTGAAGGGCGATGATGGGAATTGGCGGTAGGCAAATTCTTAACTTGCACCGTCATTTCTATTTTATAATGGTTATCAAAAAATATTGTACTTCTGAAAAAAGACCAAAAACGTTGACAGTGAAATCAGGATGCAATATGATTGTCCCCGTTAGTAGGGCAAACGTGGGGCGATTATGCCCTGTAGAGATTAACAAACTCAAAATTTAAGGAGGAGTGGGATGGCAAACAAAGAAGACCTTGCCCAAATGGCCCACCTGATGCGGCGAGCCGGCTTCGGGGCAACCCGAGAAGAATTGGAAAACCGGGTGGCCAAGGGCTACGCGGCTACGGTAGAGGAGTTGATCGACCCGCCCGAAGAGATGCCGGCGGGTAACATGGCTCTGCTGCTGCGGTATATGCCCGGCTGCCTGCTTCCCGGTGGTGTCCCGCAACCGGGGCAGTACAACTGGATGTACAACATGATCACCACCCAGCGGCCCCTTGAAGAGAAGGTGGCTTTGTTCTGGCACCAGGTGTTCGCCACCGGCAACTCCAAAGTGGACAACTGCGACCAGATGCTGCAACAGATCGTCCTGTTCCGCAAGCACGGGATGGGCAACTACCGCGACATGCTGCTTGAGGTTTCTCGAAACCCGGCCATGATCTTCTGGCTGGACAATAACGAGAACCACCGGGACGCAGTGAACGAGAACTGGGGCAGGGAGCTGTTGGAGCTCTTCTCCATGGGCGTCAGCAACTACACCGAGGTGGACGTTCGTGAGGCCTCCCGGGCCTTCACTGGTTGGACCATCGCCCCCAAGCTTCCTCGCCAGCCCTTTGGACGTTTCCCCTGGGCGTTCGAGTATCGGGGCGAGGATCACGACGACGGCGAAAAGACCTTCCTGGGCCACACCGGCAATCTGAATGGTGAGGACATCATCGACATCATCGTCAAAGAGCCCGCCACCGCCCGGTTCATCTGCCGCCACCTGTATAACTTCTTC
Organism: Dehalococcoidia bacterium; assembly: GCA_034428715.1. Lineage (GTDB taxonomy): Bacteria > Chloroflexota > Dehalococcoidia > Lucifugimonadales > UBA3495 > Io17-Chloro-G2. The sequence goes on from DAOUHE010000276.1 coordinate 16,986, forward strand.
GTGGCTGATGAAGTGCAGGTACCGGCCTGGACAATCAATGACGCCCGGGACGAAGATGCCCTGGAACAGATGATCACCGCCTTTGAAGAGTCGGGTTACGAGATCAAAGCGGTGCTGCGCGCCATGTTCAACTCGGACTTCTTCAAGAACGCCCGCTACTCTAAGATGAAGAGCCCGGCGGAAGTGGTGGCTGGAACCCTGAAAATGGTCGGCACCTACCGGGTGCCAGAGCCCACTATCCCAGATATTGGCCCAGAGGCGACTTACATGGGACAATCCTTGCTTGACCCGCCCAGCGTCGAGGGTTGGTACACGGGACAGGAGTGGATCAACAGCGGCTCGCTGTTGGCTCGAATCAACTTTGTGGCCGACCGGGTAGCGAATATAGAATTGCCCGGTATAAAGACCATCATCAGCGACATGAAGGCTGCCGGTATTAGCACACCCGAGCAGTTGGTGGAGTCCTCTCTGGACCACATGGGGTTCTTGGAGATCAGCGACGAGACCCGCCAGCAGCTCCTCGACCACGCCCAGGGCGGCGGCAACATGGATTGGAGCAAGGAAGACGCCGCGGGGACCCGCATCGGTGAAATGCTGGCCCTGGTGGGCGCCACCACGGAATACCAGTTCGGCTAAACCGGTAGGGGCGCACGGCCGTTCGCCCCTACATCATCAACATTCAGGCCCGTCCCCACCGAAAGAACCTGAACGCTGAATGCTGAAAGCTAAATAAGGAGATAAATATGACCTCAACTAAGAAAGACCCAGTCATCGTGGTGTTGCAGCTCACCGGTGGCAACGACTACTTCAACACCGTCATCCCCTACAACGACCCGCTGTACGTCGACAACCGCCCGGCGGTGGGCTACAACCTGGAAGACATTATCAAAGTCGACGCCGAGTTGGGCTTCGCGCCCACTATGGGTCCCATAAAAGAGCTCTACGACCAGGGTAAGGTCGCGGTGATCCACGGCGCGGGATACACCAACTCGCCCAGGTCCCACTTTCGCTCC
>DAOUHE010000277.1:0-4670 GCA_034428715.1 Dehalococcoidia bacterium
CGCGCCGGAGGTCGTTGGGGTGCAAATCATCCTTGCAGGCCGACAGCGGGCAGGAGAGGCAGGAGTGGAAGAGGTTGCAGCCGGTGTCCTGGTAAATGGGGGAGTTGAGGTAGTGGTTGCCCTGTTCTGTAGCGGAACCCTCGGACTCGCTGATGGCCGACAGGGCCACCGCAAACCGCAAAGTTATGGGGGCTACAAGTGGATTCCTACGGGCGTGGCTGGTATAATAGGCGTGCATAGCTTACCTCTGTAGGCTGTGTTTTCGCTTCCTTGGTGATGGGTGCGAAGTACCCGCCGTCAGTTGAGTGTCAGCCAACTGACGGCATTGGTTTTATGGGGAAATGTATCTGATATGTCGGGGCAAGTTAATTTCTAGATAGCATATCTTGTAGGCAGATCGTGCGCTCACTACTAAGGCTGGAGAGTTACCAAACCTCCAGGCCAGCTTGAAACCCCTTCTGATAACCCTCTTCGTATCGGCACTTCCACACTTAGGTCACGTTGAGAGTCTGCTTGTAATGGTACTCCGACTCCCCGCTTTCGTAGCGCCGCAGGTATCAAGGCTCAAAGCCCTCGTCGTCTTCGCTCTCGCCGTAGTGCAGGAGGAAATCCTTCAGTACGGCCTCTTCTCCGCCTGTCATATAATTCCGTCTGGCCCGGCTGCTTCGACCAGCCTGCGTCCGCTGGGCGACGTCGACGTCGCCCCACCAGTTTTCTTCTACTCTGACCTGAGTCCCTGGCCAAGCCTCTGACCAGGTTCTGTGCCCGGCGGGACCCCAGGGAATTCAACTGCGTCAACCGTAATGTCCAGCCCGGTGTCCCGGGTGGGTGGCAGGACAACTACGGGAGTGGGTACGAGCCATTGCCTCCCGAATTTTTTGGCGCCCTCGACTCGCCCCTGCAGCAGGAGCTGGCGGATCCGGGTCAAGGAGACTCCGCACTCCGCGGCAGCGCGTTGAGCTGTGACAAATCCTGTCATGCTTGGCTCCTTGCTCTATGTTCTTAACAATATAGCGTTTGCGATATATTTGCAACTGCATGGCCGGCGTTGTAACAGTTCAGGGTTGATGAGGTGAATTTGCCGAAGGCCGCTGTCCTGATGAAACCACCAGCGGTTGGAGCGCAGTTGTGGCATAAAAGAACAATGGGACCGGAATTGGACCTGAAGCAGGCGAGCCGGGGAACCCTGCTGGCGATCATCGCCCTGGGAGACTTTCATTATCCGGGCGACCCGTCGATCCGCCGGGTTCTCAGCGTATACGCGCTGGCACTCTGCGATCTGATCGGGCGTCAAGGCAGGGGGGAGCCCAAGCTTTTTCCCCTCCGCCCTGGCTCGGTTCAGGCTGGCGTGGATCTGCTCGCTGGTGCTGTCGGCTAGGAACGCGTCGTGGGCCAGCATCGAGCGCCGGGAGTGTTTGGCACCAGCGCTTACATCGGCCGTGTTGATGCCTTCCTGCAGGGAGATGATCCAGATCTTCCGCCTGGTGAGGTCCGCCTCGATTGCGCCTCCTGCCTCGAAGTTCCGCGAAAAGCGGGCCAGGTTGCAGACCACGATGGTGCCTCCGGGCTGCACTCGCTCCATCAGGTGCTCCCAGCCCGGTCGCTTGAAAGTGGTACCCGTGATGTCGTCGACGAAGATGAGGTCCCGGCGGACGCAGTGCTGCTCCAGCGCGTAGGGCTGCGTCTCTAGGTTCTTCTCGTCGTGCTCAGACTTGGTGATCGGGGCATAGCCGTAAGTGACGGGGATAATGGTGCAGCTCACGTGGTCTGGAAGGAGTTGTAGTTGATGGTTCCCAGAGCGAGAATCGCGTAGATCTCGAGTACTGCCTGAACCTTTTGGTCTTCTATCGCGACTCCCCTCACTTTCATCTCGCGAATCCGATTTCTCTGTCCCTTGTACTTATTTTCGTACTTTTTCTGAAGGTCCTGTCTGGACGACTTTGAGGAATGGCCTCCCTGTTCACCGACCTCTTCCAACATGAGCTTGTAAGCAAAGGTGGCCGATTCGTGCCTGGAACTCTCTGCGCCGTGCTCCCGAATGGGGTCTCGTATTCTGTTGGACCGGCCAACGTAGATGGCCTTTCCATTCTCATAGAACGCGTAGACCCTCTTCCGGGGTAGATTTCCCGGGTCATCCTCGATGGTGTGTGGGGAACTCGTTATGAGTTCCTCAAGTAGGGGCTCCATCTGGTCGATAATCTTCTGGAAATCAGGGTTCATCGGGAAGCTCTCTTGGGATGAGTAACACTTCCGGTTTGATGTCCGCTGCCCAAGAAAGGGGCGATTACGAAACAGAGCTGGACTCTCTCTTAGCCACCTGTCTAGTTTTTGGGTACCACCTCACAGGGTACCCCCATTTTTTTAGTTGGCGCAGGGATGCCGTTTCCTTGTGACGGATCGCCTGTCCAGGTTATGGAGAAGGAGTTAGGGGTTGAACTATTGGCCTGTGTCATCGGAAGAAGGACAATCGGCGCGTAATCGATCCGGCCTGTTATCTGATGCCCAAGCTGCTCAGATCAGGGAAGCTATTCCATTTGGCCCACCCTACGAACCATACGCCAAGGTCCTGGCGGAACAGTTCGGATGCAATTACCTGACCGTTTGCAACATCGGAGCCGGGCTGTCCTACAAGAGACCGCAGGCCTGTCCCCCGGACCATCCATTACGCCTTGCCATTAACGAGCACAACGCCGAAAGACAACGCATTCGGGCCCAGGTAATGCTCCTACGCGGCGGCGGCGATACGGTTGGGCGAGGTGATGGACCGCCAGCCCCTGTTCGTGTTGCTCTACGAAAGGGACGAAGCGGGCGATCCGGCCGACTGGCCCGAGCGGACCGAGACGCACTCGCTCCGGGCCAAGGTGGTGAAGCGGACGGCGGGTTTCGTCCCACCGGCCTCGCCCCTGCTCTGTGGCTGCCGGGGAGGTATTCCCCATAGGAACAGTCCCCTGCCCTCCGGCTCCCTGGCGGAGCAGGCGGTCCGAAGCGGCAGGCCTGAGTACGCCGAGGAGGACGGCATCGGCGTGTCAGCCAAGCCCGTATTGTGGAAGGGGCGAGTGGCCAAGGTGGCGGTCGTCGCAGTGCCCTACGGTGAACGGGCGGTGCTGGCCCCGCAGTTGGGCAACCTGCCCTGGAGATATTCCAGGGGCAACGGCAACGTGGTTCCGCAATTCTCAACCGGACCGTAAGAGCGACATCTTGCCAATGGCGGGTTGAAGGGCACTCGGGCCAATCGAAATCTAGGAGCCCATTCGAGACAAGCTATGCCAAGAACCAATTCCAATCAAAAGCCGCCGGTAGTTTGGCTGGAAGGTGTGCTGGATTACTTCAATGCCACTTTCCCCCACGGCAACAGAGACCCTCGTGAACTTGGGTTTGGGGTTGGCCGGCAGATCATCGGCCTATATTTGATTGAGTTGCTTCTCAAATACGCCCTTGATGATGCGAAGCAGCCCTATGATCGCATACGCAACTTCCAAGACCTGTTTAGGGCCTTGCCAGAGCAGAGCCGTTGCGATGTGGAGGAGAAGTACCGCCAACTCCTACGTGACGGAGTTTCCGAAACGTGGGATTTCGCCGGTTCCGTTGAGTCATTCTTCGAATATCTGGGCGACGATCCTTTTAACGACTCTAGATATTTTTGGGAAAGAGGCCATCCAGACGGCATGTCGATAGTGTTCTTGGCAAATGGCCTGCGCCTGCTGATATATGCGTTGTTCATCCCGTTGCATGGCTATCCAGAGGGGGAACCGCTGAAGAAGCGCTATGACACAAAGTTCATCTCGTTTGAGGATTCCTTGGAAAATCAGGAGGACTCCTCGGAACCCAACAAGGAACGAGCCGATAAACGCATAACGCCCAGCGTTTACTGGTTGGAGGGACTGCTGGTCTACTTTAACGTACCGTTCCCGCATAAACCCGAGGATCCTCGTCCGCTTGGGTTTCAGGTTGGTCAGCGGATAATTGGCCTTTATCTCACCGAGATGCTTTTGAAGTACGCTGCGGATGACTTGGACAGGCAGTTCGGCTCCAATCATAACTTGCTCAGTCTATTCAAGAAGCTGCCTCGCCCCCGCAGACGGGCCGTGGCTAACAGGTACAAAAAAGTCCTATCCAATCGCGTGTCCTCAACTTGGGACTACGCCCAGTCCCTTGAGCACCTTTTGGACCACTTGGGTGATGACCCTATTACGGAAACGAGGTACTTTTGGGAGGGACCGGAGCAAAGGCCGATTCATCTTTCCTCCGGTCCTCTTATGCCGTTGATTTACGCTCTGTTTCTTGAGTTGCATGGGTATCCTCAGAACGGGCCGACTAGGGGACGGTATCAAACGACTTTCTTACCGTTCGGGGAATACTTGAAAAATAGCACCAATGCCAGATAAAAGTAGTTCAAACCACGGCTTGAAGTCGTGTGCGTGTAAAAGGCGGAGCTAAAGTGGACCACCTGGACGGATTGACTGCCTGACATTGTGGCTGTCGCTGTTCAGGATAAATGTCCGTCTAACTGTTCGGCAGAAATGTCACCCGTTTGGTCTGCTATGGTATCAGATGGCGACACTGTGGATGCGACCGGGGACCGACGCGTCGGTGGATTTTCAGCGTCAATGTATCTCCTTACCGTGTCTCTATGGATTCCCAATTCCCTGGCCATCCGTCGAATGGACATC
>DAOUHE010000278.1:0-4811 GCA_034428715.1 Dehalococcoidia bacterium
TAAAACCCCTTGATTCCTCCCACCATTCCTCGGAAGTGAACATCCGTCTTCTGCCAAAGTTCGCCAACCCCTCTTCCCGGAGCCGCCGCATCTCCGGAGGCTGGATCAACCACTGGTAGAGTTCTCGGATGTCCGTGTTCCACCGCCCCGAGGCGTGTTGTTGGCCACTGCCCTGCTTCTATTTAAGAAAGCGAGATTGTTCCCATCCAATGGGAAGAATCTTGGGAAGAAACCAGGTATTGGGAAAATTGGGAACGTGACAGCCGTTCCTCAGAAGTTGACAGCCGCCTACTTCCTGAGATCGCCAAACCCTTTATCCGAAGCCGCGGCCTATCTCCGGAGTCTCCCCCGTCTCTACCACAAAATGAAATGTATTAGGTGGCTCTCGATAAACGATCAATCCAGCCATTTATTGACAGCACCTTGATTCCAGAAGTTAAAATGCTTGTCGGTGGCGTGCGCTCAACACAGGACGAACGGGTAGGGAATTCTTGTCCGTTCGTGGTTGGCTTGTCGAACCACCTTTTGTGATAGTTTCTTAGGGTTATAGGATTCAGACCACGCGTGGCAAAACCGTCTCGGTGAACTTGGCCATCTGCTCCATCTGGTTGGGCGAGGCGAAGCGGACGATGAAATAATCAACCCCCGCTTCCCGGTAGCGCATGATCGTATCCGCGCATTTTTCAGCCGGGCCGAAGACGCACAACAAGGTCTTGTTGATGACGTCGTAGGGCCTGCTGTAATAGGCCCTCATGAACAGGTCGCCCTCCTCAAGGGCATCTTCATCGGTGTTGAGGTTGACCGATATATAAAGGCAGCGGCGGATGGGCTGGGGGTCGCGGCCTATGCTTTGGGCATGCTCTGAGATCTTCTCCCAGCAGTCGTTGAACACCTCCACCGTTGGTACATTGGTGATCCAGGCGTCTCCCAGTTCGGCCACCCTTCTGAGACCGCGCCGCACCCAACTACTAGCCAGCCAGATGGGCACCGTTTCCTGCACCGGCTTGGGTTCCAGTTCAACCTGATCCAGAGGATAGAAACCCTCCGGATTGGTGACCTCTTCTCCGGTCCACAATTCCCGCATCAACCGGATTCCTTCTTCCATCCGGGGCGCCCTCTCTTTGATGGGCACACCCACCGCGTCGTGCTCCTGTATGAACATCTGGTGATCGCCCCGTCCGGCTCCCGCTCCCAGGATCACCCTGCCGTTGGAAATGTTGTCGATGGTGGCGATGGCGTGGGCCAGATGCACCGGATGGCGTAAAGCGGTAAGCATGACCGCCGTGCCGATCTTAACCCGGTTGGTCCGGGCTGCCAGGGCGGCCATGATGGTCAGGGGTTCCAGCCGGGGTTTTGACGTCACGCTGTCCCCCACCCAAACCGAGTCGTAGCCCAACCGTTCGGCCGTCTCGGCCATCTGCCAGTTCAGCTCCACCTTGGGCCTGCCTCCGCCGGCGTACACCAACACGCCCCGGGTGGGCAAAAGCACTCCAAAATCTTCAAACGATCCCATCGGTTGATCCTCCTCGGCGATGCGGCCACCCGCCGATTAGAGCCTATAAAATAACCTCAAACATGTCATTCTGAGGAGCGAAGCGACGAAGAATCTACAATGGTTGGGCCGGATCCACGGCACTTTTGACCCACGATATGACATTCTTCTCCGCTGGGGCTGGATCAGGATGACATCAATAGGATATAGCGCCCATCATACGCGTGATTGTACTACGCATCACCGAACGGTCTGGTAAAATTGGTTCTGTTACGCCTGGAATCCGAAAAAATGGCCCGAGATGCTGAAAACACCGGCTTCAAATTTAGGTGCTGATAGCCGATCCGACCCGAAGTCCAAAGTCCTGGAAAGGGTAGTGGTCATCGGCAGTAGCTGCGCCGGCAAGACCAGTTTTGCCCGGCGATTGTCTGATGTTCTAGATGTTCCCAACATCGAGTTGGACGCGTTGCATTGGCTTCCAGATTGGGTTGCCCGGGAGCCCAGAGAACTCCGGACCCTAGTGGAAGAGGCAGTGTTCCCAGACCGCTGGGTGGCCGACGGCAACTACGCCCAGGTGAGGGACATCGTGTGGCAAAGGGCAACCTGCCTGATATGGCTGAATTACCCTTTCCGGGTGGTTTTCTATAGGGCGCTGCGCCGGACTATCAAAAGAGTGTTCACGGATCAGCGGGTCTATTCGGGAAACAGGGAATCCTTCCGTCGGGCATTCCTAAGCAGGGATTCCATTCTTTTGTGGGTGATAACCACCTATCATCGCCGCCGCCGGGAGTTCCCCAAGGTTTTTGGACAACACCATTTCTCCATGCTGCGGGTCATTGAATTCAACAGCCAACGTGACGCTGACGAGTTTATGAGGGGTTTGGAGAAGTAACGGCGGATTTATTTTCGTTACCTTTCCGGAATATTGCCGGAGTATTGATTGAGGCTGAGCCATGTGCGGCAGATACACCCTTAGTTCAAAATTAGACGACCTACAGGGCCGCTTTGGGTTTGAGGCACGGGACCTGGAGTACCGGCCCAGGTATAACATCGCGCCCACCCAGCAGGTCATGGTGGTTAGCGTTGACTCCCAATTTGGAAACCGGCAGGCGGAATTGATGCGGTGGGGACTAGTCCCATTTTGGGCTAAGGACCTAAAAATAGGCGCCCGTATGATCAACGCACAGTCCGAGACGGCGGCAACGAAACCGGCGTTCCGGGCGGCCTTCAAAAAGCGCCGTTGCCTGATCTTAGCCGACGGTTTTTTCGAATGGCGCAAGGACGGCAAAGAGAAGATCCCGACCTACATCTTCCAAAAGTCCAAGACACCATTCGCCTTCGCCGGCTTGTGGGAGAATTGGAAATCCCCCGACGGGGAGTCTGTGCGGTCGTGTACGATCCTAACCACCACCCCCAATGAACTCATCAAGCCCATCCACAACCGGATGCCCGTGATACTCTCAGAGGAAACCGAAGCACTTTGGCTGGACCTCTTGACCGAGCAGGCCGAAACCCTGACTCCGTTGCTGATACCTTCACCAGCGGAAGAGTTGACCACAGTTGTAGTCTCCAACCTGGTTAACTCGTACAAGAATTCGGGGCCGGAATGTGTCCAACCGGTGGCGGCATAGCCCCAGGATAAAACTGTCAATCAGGATCGGAGATATCGTTGGAAAACCAGGAGATCTACGAACTAAGACACACCACGTTGCGTTCCGGGACGCTGGATGAATATCTTCTACAGGTCCGCACACCGGCAGAAGGTGGCAAAACCGTGTGCGTTTTGTCTGGCCTTATCGGATATCCTCCTGAAGAGATCGTCCGAATGACCCGGTATTCGGGAATCGGCGCCTGGCAGCAAGCCCAGGTCAATGCCGAAATCACGGGTTTGGCCGAAAGGGAAGAGGTCCGCCTGATGCGGTCCATCTCGTCGCGTCCTAAACCCGTCGTCCCCCCGGAAGACCGCCGGTCTGTGTACGGCTACCGGCGTTTCTTCATCCGGCCTGGCGACTTGGATGAGGTGGTCCACGACTCCCAAGATGGAGTCTGGCCCAGGATCGAGTCCCAAGGTGCGTGCATTTTGGGCCTATGGGCTACCGTGGCGGCCACAGATCCATTAGAGATCGTGCTGCTTACCGGTTACCACAGCCCGGCCCATTGGCAGGAAACCCGGCAAAACAGGGATATGCCGGAAAATATGGACCCACAACTGTGGGAGACCAGCAGGCAGTTGCGCGCCCGGCGGGCGCAACTGGCCATTCGGAATTGGGTATGCCTGATGCAGGCGGTGAAAGTAGCCCCCGAGGGTTAATAAGGACAGGATAGATGGTTATATTTACCAGAGCGACCCGGCGAATCATCTCCCCACGCCGGGGATGCGGTTGCCTGGGTATCCCCGGTTCCACTCTATGGCTATTCTTTACCCTGATGTATTTCTTCACCACCGAGTCGGCCATTCCCACGGGCAAATGGGAGTTTGTCTGGCGGTTTTTCGCCGGCCCGTTCAACTTTTTATTTTAGCTGCGAATAAAGTCTAGACTGGTTAACCAATAAACCGGTTGGCGTCCAAGCCACGGAGGTCCTGTTGATGGTGGTAAAGCACGTGGTAAGGTCGCAATACCGCTCCGTTGAAGATGTTGGCCCTCATCGCCCGCGACCGTCCAACAGATAGACGTTTCCATCAATTGACGCCACTGCCACCCGCGACTCGTTGGACGTAATGGCGACGCTGTGAACCCTGTATTCGGTTTCGAAGGACCAGAGTAGGTTCCCCGCACCGTTCAACAGATAAACGTTGTGGTCACCGGACCCGACCGCCACCCGCGACCCGTCGGGCGTGATGGCCACGCTCCAAACACTGTCTTCGGTCTCGAAGGACCAGAGGAGGTTTCCCTCGCCGTCCAACAGATAGACGTTTCCGTCAACTGACCCGACCGCCACCCGCGACCCGTCGGGCGTCACGGCCACCTCCTTGACCCTGCCGTCGGTCTCGAAGGACCAGAGGAGGTTTCCTCCTCCGTCCAACAGATAGACGTTGCTGTCAAATGACCCCACAGCCACCCGCGACCCGCCGGGCGTGATAGCCACGTCCAAGACCGAACCACCAGTCTCAAAGGACCAGAGGAGTTGTCCCGCGCCGTTTAACAGATAGGCGTAGCCCACTGTGGATCGAGAGGACCGATGGGACCCGACCGCCACTCGCGACCCGTCGGGCGAGATGCCACGCTCCAAACAAAGTCTCCGGTCTCGAAGGACCAGAGGAGGTTTCCTCCGCCGTCCAGCAGATAAGCGTTGCTGTCAATTGACCCCACAACCACTC
>DAOUHE010000279.1:0-12544 GCA_034428715.1 Dehalococcoidia bacterium
CTAGGCTTCTTTCAGGAGCTTTACCTCAAAAGCAACCAGTAATCTGTCATCTTGAGTGAAGCGAAAGATCTGGAGCGGTTGGGGAGGGTCATCGCCTTCTTGCAGAGCGGTGGCCCCCCAGACTCTTCGTCACTTCGTTCCTCAGAGTGACAATTTTTAGGCAAGGCTCCATATGGAGTTCTAGGTCTGAGCGGCCTTCTTTATGGCCGCTGCCAAGTCCTCTTGGCTGATGTCGCCGCCCAGCAGTTCTCCGCCGATGAGGTAGGTAGGAGTTCCGCCGATTCCCCTGGCCTTGGCGGCCTCGTATTCCTCCCTCACTCCTGGCAGGTATTGCCTGGACTCCAGTTTGGGGGATAGCTGATCCCAGTCCAAGCCGCTCTGTTGGGCGGCGTCCCGCAAAACGGCTGCGTCGGCCAGATCGACCCCGGTGGTCCAGTAAGATTTGGCCAGGATGTGGTGAAATTCCGAGTCCCGCCTCTGTTCCTTTGCGAAGGTGGTGGCTTCATGGGCGAGCTTGGTGTCGGGAGACCAATGAGGGCGGTGGATCTCCAAGCCCACTCCGTTGGCCCGGTCCTGCATGGCTTGATTCACTTCCGTCTCGGTCTCTCCATCCCGGATGGGCCGAAGCTCCCCTTCCTGCGGTTTGTCAGGGTTCAGTAGGTAGGGCCGGCGGTCAACGGCTATGGAAATATCCGCCGGTAGCTCCGCGGCGATCTTGTCGAGCCTGCCCAGGCCGACGTAGCAAAAGGGTCAAGTGTAGTCATACCACATGGTGACGTCGACGGGTTTGGCGGTGGTCATAAAACTCCTCCTTGCCGTGATTTACTCTGGGTTTGAGAAAACCTGGTTGAATAAGTCCGGCCCTACTCCGCCACGGTTATAAGGGCGATATTACTTCCACTCCCCGTCGGGAGGCCAGATATTGTGGCTGCCGCGGCCGGCACCTTGGAGCCCCTGTTCCCGCCATTCCGCCGTGGTGTCCCGCCATTTGATGAAGTGGGGAGCCTGGGTGTGGGCTTGAAACGCCGCTTCATCCTTGTAAACCTCATAAAGCCAAACCCGGTTGGAATCGCCGGCGTCCTGAACTATGTCGAACCGCAGGCAGCCGGGCTCGTCGTTCACTGAGCCTTTGGCGTCCTCCAACAACGCCTCAATGAACTCGTCCTTGTGCCCTTCTTTGATCTGTATCGGCGCGACGATGATGTACATTGTTATCCTCCATCGAAAATCGATGTTGCTGCGTTTAAGATGCTTTATCCAATTCTGCCTGAACCCGTTTGCGGAAATCCTCGGCGCCCAAGCGCAGCAATCCCCAGGCGGAAATGGTCACGAAGTTGGCCCCCAAACCGATGAACTCGGCTACCCCGGCCGCATCGGCTGGGGAGTTTCCGCCCACGCCCACCGACTTGCCACCGGCCCTGATCTTAGGCACAACCTGACGCATCTGCTTGCGCACTTCTTCGGGTGCCGGGTTGCCCATGCTTTGGCCCAGGTCGCCGGCCGCCACGTGGATAACGTCCACCCCGGGCACGCTTAGAATGCCATCCAGGTTTTCCACCGCGTCGGTCTCTTCACACATTGGGATCACCAGAACCTGGGAATTGACCCATTTGGTGGATTCGGCTCGATTGGTGTTGATACCGTAGTCGTGGGGCCGGCCTCCGCCCACTCCCCGGTGGCCTTCCGGGTAATACCGGGCGGCGCGGGCTACCGATTCAGCTTCTTCCTTGGTGTTTATATGGGGCACGATGATGCCCTGAACCCCCCGGTCCAGGAAACGCAGGATGGTATCGTCGGCGTGGTTTGGGATGCGTGCTATGGGCGTGATGTCAAAGGCTTCGGCCGCCCGTACCATGTGCTCAACCTGGTCCAGGTCCGACGGGCCGTGCTCGCAATCGATCATAACGAAGTCGTAGCCGATGGCGCCCATGATCTCCACCAGATCGGGCGCATACCGGGTGATGATGGCGCCGAAAACCACCTCGCCTTGGGAAAGTTTGGCCTTGGTATTGTTGGTGCGCATGAATGGCTAGCTCCGTTCTTTTGAATTTAAAACGACGAGAACCAACCCCATGCCCAGATGTCATTCTGAACCAGCCTCAGCGGCGAAGAATCTAAAATCGTCGGCAAAGGTTACCGTGGTCTGTTCAAAGCCCTTTGAGATTCTTCGTCGCTTCGCTCCTCAGAATGACAGTTTTGGGGTTGGGCTCCAAATCACCGGGAACGTGTCCCCGCGGTGGTTTCTTGGAAATGGGGCATCACCTGGGTGGCGAACAACTCTATGGACCGCATGACCTTCTCGTGGGGTAGTCCGGCGAAACCGAAGTTGCCAAATATGTGGTTGATGCCCGCCGCCTGGGTCTGCTTGATGCGCTCAATGACAACCTCGGGCGTACCCCTCAGGGGTGGCAGCCCAGCGTGGCCCGGGTCGTCCCGCCGGTCCCGGTCATTTTGGCGGTTGGTCCAATGCTCATAACCCTTGGGTATGTTGCCATTCTTGTCGGTGGGCATGCCGATGGCGCCGTTCGTACCGTCCGACCGCAGAATCCTGGAGGAGAAATCTTCCAGGCCAATGGGGTCGTTCTCCGCCTCCTCCATGGTTGGGGCCACGTAGATGCCTTTGGACATGGGCGGGTCCAGGTGGTCGTGGGCGTGGCCGTATTCGTCCATCTTCTCCCGCCACATTTTGATGACCTGGGGCGCCTGGCCCATGATGTCGGTGGGCCCGCCGGCGATGACCTGTATCTGACGGCTGGCGGCAAATTCCACGCTGGCCGGGCTGGTGCTTACCGCCTGGAATATTGGCGGATAGGGCTTCTGCAACGGCTTGGGCAATACCAACAGATCGTCCACGTTGGTGAACTTGCCATGGTAGGTCAGCCGCTCTTCCGTCCAGGCTTTGATTATCACGTCCACCGCTTCGGCGAACCGTTCACGGCTCTCCTCCATATCCACGCCGATACCGTCGAACTCCTGTCTCTGGTAACCAGCGCCGATGCCGAAGTTGAACCTTCCACCGCTGATCACATCCAGCATGGCGGTCTCTTCGGCCACCAGGATGGGATTATGCAGTGGCAGGACGATTACCGCGGTGCCGATGCGGATCCGAGTGGTGCGGGCGGCAACCGCGCCCAGGAATGAGAATATTCCGGAAAGCAGGCCGTGGCGTGAGAAGCGGTGCTCGCCCAGCCACGCTTCGTCGATGCCCAACTTGTCTGCCAGTTCCACCTGCTCCAACGCCTGGTTAAGGGCGTCCTCCTGGGTGAAATCTTCGTGCCAGGGAACGATGGTAAATATCCCGAATTTCATGGCTTCCTCCTGTGGAATCTTCGGCCGTTAGAGGTGATTCTCCAACGGGGGCGATTGGCTTTTGGCCTTTGCCGGTGAAGCTAACGGCAGCATACAAGCTCTACACGTGGGATTCAAGGCCTGGTGGTTTCCACCGCCCGTTTGGACCGCCACACGGTGGGGCGTGACACGAGTAAACGACGGCGGTATGATTCGATAAAGAGGCGAATGCGATTTCGCTGGCCAGGTCCTAGGATTTGATTCCTACAGCCGGACCCCGGAGGATGGTATGTCAGATGTAAGGCAGGTGTCGCTGGAATCTTTAGGAAACCGGGACACCGCCCAACAAGAACACGAATGGCCCATAATCAAGGCCCAGCCAAGGAGCTTTTTCAAAGTGCCTTTGTGTACTGACATGGAGACTTTGCACGCCGATGTGGCATTCATCGGCGTGCCCTTCGACCAGGGAACCTTTGGGCGGCCGGGCGCGCGTTTCGGCCCCGACGCCATCCGGGATGCTCCCCGAGCCTACTCCTATTCCGACCCTTATGGCCGGCAGATAGACGCCGAGGGTTTCTTTGACATCGACACCGGCGGCGAGTTGTTGCAAGGCGTCACCATGGCCGATTGCGGCAACATTACAGTGGTCCCGTCCGATGTAATGGGAAACTTCGATAAGCTCACCGAAGCTGTGGAAAAGGCCGTCGAGAAGGGGTCCCTGCCCGTCGTCGTAGGCGGGGACCATGCCATCACGTTTCCGGTGGTGCGGGGTATGAAACAGTTTGGTCCATTGAATATGGTCCACTTTGACGCCCACATGGATTACACCCACGACGTTCAGGGGGTGTTACATACCCACGGCAGCCCCATTCGGCGTTGCCATGAACTGCCCTTCGTGAATCACATAACCTCGGTTGGTATCCGCACGTCGCGCAGAAAGCCTTATGAAGAGTCCCAGCAGGACGGGAACCTGGTGATAACCACAAAGCGTTTCCATCAATTGGGACCCCGCGCCGTGGTCGATCTGATACCCAAAGGGGAAAACCTTTACATCACCCTGGACATCGACGTTATGGACCCCAGCCAGGCGCCCGGCACGGGAACGCCGGAAACCGGAGGTCTGGGTTACCAGGAGATGCGGGAATGCCTGGTGGCCCTGGTGGATAAGTGCAATCTGGTGGGTTTCGACCTAGTGGAGGTTGCCCCGCCCTACGACTCATCGGAAATAACGGTTCAGATGGCGGCCAGCCTGATAATAGACATCCTGGCAGCCCGGTTTCCGTCTAAGTAGGGAATGCCAAATAGGTCATTAGGGCCATTAATAAGCTCTGTGTTCACGCCTTTTACGTATGCCCAGACGTGGTATACACCAAAAAATATGTCATGGTGAGCCAGCCCCAGCGGCGAAGCATCTGGGGAGGGGCGCCCCCGTTCACAGAAGACGGCAACATCCCCCTACGGCCAACTCCACTGGAATTTGGCGTAGTGGGCGTTCTTGCCGGTATTGTCCCAGCTCATGCCGTGGTCGGTGTATGTGCTGGCCGTGCCCCTGGCCAGGGATAGGGTAGAGCTAACTGGATGGCCGGTGTTCTCCAACCGTAGCGCCGAGCGCCGCCGCCGTCCGGCCTTGATCCCTTCAACCTGGAATTCCATGATCCCCGGAATGACAGCGCCGCGTTTCAGTCCCTGGACTCGGAATTCTATCTCCACGTATTTGGTGCCGCGGAAGTCTGATGTCAAGACCATCCACGCCGCCATGGGGCCGCCGATCTCCCCAGAAAGGATCCTGTCCAGGGCTTGGCGCTGCTGGGCATCGGCCCGCTGGTCGACGTAAAACGCGGTGGTCCAGTTGCCGTCCCCCATGAGTCCAGGGGTATAGGCAGCGATGGCGAAATTCAGGCCGTCCAGCGAGACGCCATTGTAGTCTCCATGATCGACGCGAAAAGCGAATCCGACATCGCAATGGCCTTCCGTGGGCTCGGCGGGCTCGCCGGGCGGGCCTGGTATCACACATGGGCAGAGGATACGGCAGTTGCAGTTCTCAAAATACTCGCCCTGTAAATGCCATTTCTCCGTGGCCGTGGTCATGGAAGCCAACCCCCATTAGCATTTTAACCAGTCTCTATCCTATGCAGAGGCGGAGTGTAATCGGGCTTTGCAACGGTGTCAACGGATTTCCGAAATGCGGTCCAGGTAGCTGTTACAATGGGCCGCAAACCACCGTAGATACATGGTACGGAGGACCAGAATGGCCGCAACCGACGTTATTACCACGTCCTTGGAACGTAACTGGGGAATGGTGGACCGGGCGATTGAGGGGCTGGACGACGCGATACTAGCTCGCCAGCCCAACGAGGATAGCAACTCCATAGCCTGGCTGTTATGGCATATGAACCGCGTCGTTGACCGGTTGGTGAACGACCGGTTGCAATCTAAACCTCAGATCTGGATCGAAGCTGGTTGGCACAACAGATTCGGTATGGATGGCGACGGGGAAACCACCGGCCAGGGTATGACTAAAGCCCAGGTCGCCCAATGGAGCCCCCCATCAAAAGACATTCTCGTAGGCTATTTTGAAGCGGTGAAGACAGCTGCCCGTGATTACTTGAGCGGCCTCAACGACCAAGGATTGGCGGCAAGCATAACCGTTCCGCCGGTCAACGAAGCCCGGCCGGTCTATGACATGCTTGGAGTCATGGTGTATGACAATATTACCCATGGCGGCCAGATAGCCTACCTGCGGGGGTATTATCAGGGTATGGGTTGGTTCGTGTAGCCGGATTTGTGTAGGTTGAAATGGAACGTCTAGGGATATCGATCTCCGGAGGATTGGGTCCGGCGGAAGCGGTGGAATGTGTACAGTTGGCCGAGGCGTTGGGCTACGAATCCGCCTGGATGGCCGAAGGCCACGGCGGAGACCAGTTCAGCATTTTGACCGCCTGCGCCCTGTCCACCCAGCGAATCCGTCTGGGTACCAGCATCACCAGCGTTTACGTCCGCACGGCGCCGACAATCGCCATGGCCGCCGCCTGCGTGGACCATTACTCCAACGGACGGTTCGTGCTGGGGGTGGGCTCCAGCCACAAGGTGCAGGTGGAGCCTGAGCACGGTTTGGAGTTCACCAAGCCGGTGACCCGCCTGAGGGAAACCGTGGAAGTGGTGCGCCGGTTGCTGAAGGACAGCCGGGTCTCGTATGAGGGCGAGGTGGTGAAAATCAAGGACTTCGACCTGTGGTTCCAGCCACTGCGGCCTGAGATCCCGGTCTACGTGGCCGCGGTGCGTCCCCGCATGTTGGAAATCACCGGTGAGATCGCCCAAGGGGCTTTGCTGACCTGGTGCACCCTGGACCACGCCGCCACCGCCGCCCATCACGTGGCCGAGGGCGCTCGTCGGGCAGGGAAGAACCCCGAGGATGTGGAGGTTGCTTCCCTGATTTCATGCGCGGTTTCAGACAACATGGACACGGCGCGAGACTCGTTCCGGCCGGTGATCGCCAGCTACGCCGGGTGTTTCCCCAGGTATCGCCGCCTGATGGCCGAGTCGGGTTTCGCCGACGAGGTGGACGCGGTCCGCCGGGCCTGGCAATCGGGGAACGAAGACGAGGCCCGCCGGTTGGTGCCCATTGGCTTGATCGATAAGATCGGTGTGGTAGGCACCCCAGAACAGTGCCGGGCCAAGCTTGAAAGATATCGCGAGGCGGGAATCTCCCTGCCTATCGTCTCGCCAAGGGTTTCTGGGCCAGGCGCAAAAGACGGCGCCATGGAGGTCATAAGAGCCTGCGCTCCCCGCTAGCCGCCGTCAAGGTATATGACAGGATCGAATATCCAATTGGTACTGAGGTGTGGATTGGACGTCATTACCGGAAATCGGTTAGTCTTGATTGCAAGGGTCCCGAATTTCCTAGGAGGCGGAGTGTGTAAATGGCTGACATAGGCCGCAAGATGGTGGAGATTGCTCAAACTACCGTACCTTCCACGCCGGCGAAAGAGGTCCATGACCGGATCAACGCCGGGGAATCACTGGTAGTCCTTGATGTACGGGAGCCCAATGAATGGGCCAACGGCGTCATCGGAAGCGCCACGCTGCTCTCCCGCGGGAGCATCGAAGGCAGGCTGGAGGAGGAGATTCCCGATAAAAACACGGCTGTCGTGATCCATCGAGGGGGCACCGCACGATCTGCCCTGGCGGGGCAGACACTAAAAGCCATGGGATACACCAACGTTTCCTACATGAACCCGGGATTCAGCGGTTGGAAAGAGCAAGGACCGCCGTTTGAGACACCCAGCTCCTAATGATCCCCTGACGAGAACTTCAAGAACTGTAAGACCAACGCCCCGGCCATTTCTGGCCGGGGCGTTTTGTTTTAAAAATCACAGGGTGTTGATCCATCATTGGGCGGTGGTGCCGCCGTCGATGACCAACTCGGAGCCGGTGACGAACGACGACTCGTCGGACGCTAGGTAAAGCATCCCGTAGGCGATATCGTCGGCGGTGCCCACCCGGCCTATAGGTATCCTGGACCTGATATTCTCGAAATACTCAGGATCGGCGTATCCCCGTTGGGTCAGCGGCGTCGCGGCGTATCCCGGATGCACCGAGTTTACGCGGATGTTCTCTTTGGCGTATTGGATGGCCGCCGACTTGGTGAAGAGCCGGATGGCCCCCTTGGCGGCATGATATGCGGTGGACGTTTCGCTCCCCACCAACCCGTAGATGGACGACACGTTGATGATGGAGCCGCCGCCAATCTTGCGCATCTCCGCAATGGCGTGCTTCGTGCCCAAAAAGGCGCCCTTGGCGTGGATGTTCATCTGGGTGTCCCACACCTCTTCCGTGGTGTCTTCTACTTTGTGCCGGGCGCCGGTTCCGGCGTTGTTGATAAGGATGTCCAACCTGCCGTAGCTGGAAACGGTGGCCCTGATCGCGTCGATCCAATCCTGCTCGCTGGTCACGTCCAGCCGTAAGAACATGGCCTGGCCGCCAAGCTCGTTGATCTGGGCGGCCGTTTTTCGCCCCGATTCTTCGTTGATGTCGGTCAACACCACCTTTGCGCCCTCCCTGGCGAAGAGACGGGCGGCGGCCCCGCCGAACCCCATCAACTCGCCCTCAACCCCACTGGCCGCTCCTGATATCAACGCTACCTTGCCTTCCAAACGCATGTCATTTCTCCCGATTCAGGGTTTGGTGATACGTGGCGATTATAGCACTGGGTACAGGCGGCGGCCTTTCGACATCGTGGCGCAGGCATATCCTCCAATGACGCCGTAGCACGATAACCTAGGGACCTTGCCGAAAGGGCTGAATGAGATTAATGTGCTATCGTAAGGCAAGCACAACAGACGATAATCTGTTAACCGATGCTGTTGGGTAACGACGACAGTTCAAGGAGCATGCCTATTCATGCGAGACACCATCATCGCGATACACCACGAAAAAGGAGTGGAGTCTGCCGATTTCGTCTTCTCTCTCACGTTCGACTTGGAGAAAGAGGGAGAGCAGTGGACGGGCACGTGCTTGAAGCTCGGAACTTCCACGTTTGGGGACACCCTAGACGAGGCGAAGAACGAACTCCAAGAGGCGGTTACGTTGCAGCTTAATGAAATGGAGCGGTTGGGATTTATCGCCGCCTACCTCGAAGAGAGTCGGGTTTCAGTGATTCCGCTAACCGGCGCGGCGGCCTCCGGCGATTCCCCATTTGACCTCGCCTCGGTCTAAACGGTGCCAGTCCCGGCCATCTCTGGCCCCGAATTGATACAGCTTTGGAGCTGGATGGCTGGACTCGGGGACGGAGGACAAATCATGGAGTGTTCTTTTCAAAGCAATTTCCGGAGGAACGATTGCCCCGCTCCACAGTCATCCCGGATAAGGGCCGTTCTCTCCCTGCTGGCACGCTCGGCGCTATTCTTGGTGTCAGGCAAACAGGCCTTGGGCGGGACGGACTTCAAGACCTCGTTGATCGCCACCGGAGACGAACGCTCTGATTCCTCAAAGAGCCATGGGATAGTCTATGCCTGACCAAGCCCTTTCCGACATCAAGGTCCTGGACTTTACCCAGCACATCGTTGGGCCGTATTGCACCAAGCTGATGGCCGGCCAGGGCGCCGACGTGATCAAGGTGGAGCGGCCTGGAACCGGTGACTTGGCCCGGCGGTTGGGGCCCTACCCCGGCGACGTTCCCCATCCCGAGAAGAGCGGCCTTTTTCTCCACCTGAATACCAACAAGCGAAGTATCACCTTAGACCTGGTTACCGACGCGGGTAGAAAGATCGCCTGGCAGTTGGCGGCCGAGGCCGACGTGGTGGTGGAAAGCTTCCGCCCCGGGACGATGGCTTCTTTTGGGCTAGACTACCAGTCCTTGAGAACCGCGAACCCAAACCTGGTGATGACCTCCATATCCAACTTCGGGCAGACAGGTCCCTATCGGGATTACCGGGGTTCCGACATCATCTTCTACGCCATGGGCGGCGAGATGACCGGAACGGGGCTGGCCGATAGAGAGCCAATCAAGCTGGGGCCCAACGTCATCTTGTATCAGGCGGGCGCCACGGCGTCTGTGGCGACAATGGGCGCGCTTTTCCTTTCGCTGGGTAGTGAGGATGGCGAGGGCGCCGGTCAACACGTCGATGTTTCCATCATGGAAACCCAAGTGGGGTCCATAGACCGCCGAATGAGCGCGCTGATCGCCTACCAATACACCGGTGAGACCAGTACCAGGGAGCATTATGGCGGGAGTAGCTATCCCAACGGGATATTCCCGTGTGAGGACGGCTATTTCGCGTTGGCCGGCAGCCGGGCCTATTTCCCAAGGTCTATACGGATGTTGGGCTCTCCTGAATCCCTTCAAGACCCCAAATGGTACACGCCGCAAGCCCAATCGGACCCGAATCTAAAAGAAGAATTCGAGGAAACCTTTTACCCGTGGATCTTGTCCAAAACGAAACGGCAGGCCTGGGAAGCGGCACAGGAAGCGCGTGTCCTGAGCGCGCCATTGAACACCATGGAAGATCTGGCCAACGAGCCATTTTTTAACCAGCGTGGAGCCTTCGTCCAAGTCGATCATCCTCAGGCGGGCTTTTTAAAGCAGCCGGGGCGGCCTTTTATTTTGGGGGAATCCCCCTGGGCGCTGAAAAGGCCCGCGCCTATGTTGGGCCAGCATAATCAAGAAGTGTTGACCGGTTTGGGATATACCAACGAAGACATCGTCTGCCTGCGCCAAATGGGCGTGATCTAGGAGCTTGCCAGTGCTAAAACCGTCCGGGCCCAAACTGCCGTTACATGGGATCAGGGTGTTGGAGTTCGGCGTCGTTTGGGCGGGGCCCTATTGCGCGGCGTTCCTGGCCGGAATGGGGGCTGAGGTAATCAAGATAGAGTCGCTGAAAGTTTTCATTCCTTCCACCAGGGGCCAGACGCCTCGCCCCACAGAGGAGGTCTTGAGGGCGCTGCCTCCATCCGCCGGAGGCACTCCAGGCAGAGTGCCGGGGAAACGGCCCTGGAACCGGATGCCATTGTTCAATGCCCACGGCAGCAACAAACTTGGCATGACGGTTGATCTGCTGCAACCTAAGGGACAGGAAGCCCTGAGGCGGTTGATAACCGTCTCAGATGTCATCGTGGAGAACAACCCCACCCAAACCATGGAAAAACTGGGCATCTCCTACGAGATGTTGAAGGAGATAAACCCCGCCATCATCATGTTACGCATGCCCGCCTACGCCAATGAGGGTCCATATCAGAACCACAGGTCTTTCGGGTTTCATATCGAAGGAGTGGTCGGCCATACGTTGTCGCGTGGGTATGCCGACATGGACCCTTCAGCCACCACCAGCGTTTTGATGGGGGACGCGGCTTCGGGCACCCAGGGCGCGTTCGCCGTGTTGTCGGCCTTGCATTACAGAAGGCGTACCGGTAAAGGCCAGTTGGTCGAGCTATCCCAGGCGGAGAATCTTATCCCGTTCATGGGCGAGGCGTTCATGGACTATTCCATGAACGGCCGCAGCCAGTCAACCTTGGGCAACAGACATCCTTTCGCTCTCCAAGGCTGCTATCCCTGTCTTGGCGATGATCGATGGGTTTGCATTAACATCAGCGGCGATGATGGCTGGCGAGGCCTGTGTCAGGCGATGGTGAATCCCGCCTGGACCCAGGAAGACGCGCTGAACGACCCGGTGGAACGATACCGGCGCCACGATGAGATCGACGAGAAGATCAGCCTCTGGACCCAAACCCTGGAGCCCCGCCAGATAATGCTGCTTCTTCAAGAAAACGGTGTGGCCGCGGGACCGGTGATGGACCAACGGGACGCCTTCGCCGACCCCCATCTGGACCACCGCGGCGCCTTCGAAGAGGCTTACCAGGAAGACACGGGCACCCATCTGTACCCAGGTGCGCCCTACAAGATGTCTGAAACCCCAGCCAAAATTCGCCGCGGACCGGTCAGACTGGGCGAGGACAACCAGTACATTTATCAAGAGCTATTGGGCTACACCGCCGAGGAATATGCCATCCTGGAAGAAGATGGCCACATCGGAATGGACTACCACCCCGACGTCAAGTAGGGCTCAGCCGCCCTTCGACGGACCCATCGACATGGCAAATGCGACGCTTGATGGGCCGGAATCGATGTCTGTGCTTCGCCGTTTCCGTTATTGGTGTTGGTTACTGATCGAGCATGGCTCGAAGTTCGGCCTGCACTTCAGGCTCGCTCATCGGTCTAGGGGTTGCCTTCATAAGCAACGACGAAACCGGATCGACCACACCGGCCATTCCTCTATCCTTCGGGAATTTCATGTATCGAACGGCATCGAGCACGTTCCCGGCAGCGCTTGGCGAATCCTCTACGCACATCCGCAATTCTAGTTCGAACTGGGTTCCGCCGAACGCCTCGCCCTCCAGCCTGATGAAGGCGATCTTGCGGTCATTTAAAAAGGGAACGTACTCCGCGCCGAAGTGCACGCTTTCCGCCGGCAGGTCAGCTCCGCCGAACCCTTGGATCTTCGATGTCTTCTTACTCTCGACTCGTTCGGCATCTTGCATGTTGAAGAAGTCCATGTTGCCGCCGCTGACGATCTGGTAGGTATTCTTGAGGTGGACACCGTTTCTCGACCGCAGGTCTACGAGCGCGTGATACACTAGTACTCAGTCGACCGTAAAATCGGAAGGGTAAAGGCGGCGAAGTTTGGTTCGTGCGTCCCGGGTGTTGAACCGCCAGTTGATGGTGGCTCTGGCGGCGTTGCGCTCCTTGACCAGAGCATCGACT
>DAOUHE010000280.1:0-1691 GCA_034428715.1 Dehalococcoidia bacterium
GGTCCAGGCCCTGGTCACGGAGCGAAATGCCGCCCGAGCCACCATTAACTGGCGGTTCAACACCCAGGACGCCAGGGGCAAACTTCACCGCCTCTATCCCTTCGATTCCAAACATGACTGACTACTAGATATTTGGCAAACAGCGGCGGGTAACCACATGCCCAGAGAGATAATAAGGCTGGAAGTCCCAGCGGGTTTGGGGTTGGTACAGGGACAGGGGCGCGGTACAGGGATTCAACGTCCCCCAGCGGGTAGTGATCATCACCGAGCCCAAAGCAGGTGATCAACATACCATTGCCCTTTTGTCTGCCAACGGCCCTCTGGCCGCTCCCGGCGGCGCGGTTTTCGTACGCTACGCCACCCTGGCCTTTGAGTGGCGCGAGCCGGGTTACTGAGCTATTTTTAGCTTGTGGAGCGATATCTTGAGGTAGGTAACCAAAAAATATCTCAAAAGGTGGTTCGACAAGCCTGTCTTGAGCAAGGCCGAAGGGCTCACCGCGAACGGAGGAGCCTATTTACCCCGGTCGTCGTGTGCCCTTTTACAAAATTCGTGCGTGTGGAACGGTTCACCTTTTGGGCTAAATCCTGTGAAATAGTGGGTCCTCTGGAACCGTTCATCCGATGATGTCCTTTTGGCACACTCTTTAGCTGTTTTGGGCCTTTCGGAACCGGGACCTTCTGACGAAAAACGAGCCTCTTGAACTTGGCCTATCGGATTAATCCCGCCGAACCTCTATCGGTTCTACGGTGACAAAGACGGCGTTGCGTGCGAGACTTACGCGATTCTTTGTCGGTTGAGCAAAATCCGAGACCCCAACGAATGAAGGAGGTAACGCAATGAATGACATAGCTAAATCTTTGGGAATTCGCTTCCTGTTAGTGCTGGGGTTGCTGATGGTGATGGCCGTGGCGAGTGTGGACACCCCAGCTACGGTTAGCGCCCACGGGGGGGATACCAGCCTGGTCCACCTATGTGTAGACGATACCAACGCCGAAACCCTAGTATTACAACGACGGTTCGCAATAAACGGATCTTGAGCACATCTCCATGGCTACCTGCTCACGCGCTTGCCAGCCTTGTGGCCTTTCCTCCCGCGGAGCGATTTCCGGCCGAAAACTGACCAAATTTAGGAAGCGTCGTTGTAATACTAGAAGCCCGGCTGAAAAGCCCTGCTGTGACGAGATGAGGTGGAGGATAACCAGTGGACTGGGCCAAGTCTGAGACTACGAGTGACCCAGCTGGCAGCGACCAATATGAATTGGGCAGTAGCGATGGGCGACCCTTCGCCGAACTCAGGGCAGGCTCCGGCGGCGAGCCGGTCCGGTCTATTCTCTGGTTTAAGGGAATGTCATTAAAAGAGGAAATGAAGATAGATTTGTACACAGTAAAGCGTAGCTTATTATAGGTAAATATCTATGGGTAATATAACTATAGGTATTAACTATAGGTTGTGGTGCTAATGCATCGCAGTCCGGTGGTGCTAATGCATCGCAGCTTACGTTTAAAGGGTGGTGCTAATGCATCGCAGTTAGGTGGTGCTAATGCATCGTTGATAAGTTGGGTTTTCCCGCCCATTTTGTGGATAACTCAGGAGGGGGTGCCAATGTGGCGTGTGGTCCTGCGGAAAGATTTAGTCGCCGTCGCCGGAGGGCAGTTCGACTATAACTTTGGTCTTGGGAATGGGTGTCGG
>DAOUHE010000281.1:0-4561 GCA_034428715.1 Dehalococcoidia bacterium
AGATTGCCCTCAATATGCTGAAGCAAGAAACCACTCTCAAACGGGGTATCCAGGGTAAACGGCTTAAAGCCGGTTGGGTCGAGGACTACCTCCTCGAGGTGCTCCTTGGTTAAGACGCGATTGCCCTGCATCCTGGTACCGGCCGCTTGCGCTATCCACAACTGATCCATCGCGGTACCCCTGTTGTTAAGACCCCGGCCATCACGGCGCCGGCGTACCGGAGTATCGCCCGCCGGTCTACGCGCTGACGTAGTTCACACCCCAGATTCAATGAACTGGACGATTTCTATCGTCGAGGCGCCGGGCCCAAACACGCCTTTGATCCCTATATCCATCAGTGGCTGCCGGTCGGTTTCCGGGATGATGCCGCCCACCACCACCATGATATCGTCCATGCCGGCCCCCTCCAACAGCTCCATCAATTCGGGCAGTATCTCCATATGAGCGCCGGAAAGGATGCTAAGTCCCAAGACGTCGACATCTTCCTGGATCGCGGCCTGAGCTATCATTTGCGGAGTTTGGCGGATACCGGTGTAAATCACCTCCATACCGGCGTCCCGCAACGCCCTGGCGATTATCTTGGCGCCTCGGTCGTGTCCATCGAGTCCCGGTTTCGCCACCAAGACCCGGGTGGGTCGTTTACTCTGAGTCATCGTTCCCTTCCATAGATCCTGTCTGACATCGTATCTAAAATCGATCCCGATAGCGTGATTCCGGCTGGGACGGACACCAGCCATTTGCCGTTATGGTCCAGGTGGTCAAGAGTCGATGCTTTCCACCAGCTCGGTCAAGACTCCGAAAACCGATGCCGGGTGTATGAATGCTATGGTGCCCGACAGGCCTTCCCTGGGCTCCTTGTCCACCAGACGAATGCCCCTATTTTCAAGCGTCCTTAGCTTACCACCGATGTCCGACACGTTCAACGCCAGGTGATGGAGGCCTTCTCCCCGGCGCTCTATGAAACGCCCCACGGCGCTCGCCGGGGTCAATGGTTCCAGCAGTTCCAAACGGGTCTGTCCTACCTGGATCAGGGTGGCGCGCACGCCTTGATCGGCCAACACTTCAACCTGCGCCGGAGGAGTACCAAACACCTGGCCGAAGAATTCCAAGGCTGCATCTATGTCTTTGACAGCGATGCCGACGTGGTCTATATGATTGACAGTGCAGGTCTCCCTCGCCATGCGCTAACCTCTATCCTTTCCTTATACTTGTGTATTTGCTATATGTGTGTATTTGCTTGTTTGCCGGAGCCGTTATCGTCAAATGGGGTATTGGTTCATCAACTGCCGGGCGATTACCAGCCGCTGCACTTCGGAAGTGCCCTCGTAGATGGTGGTGACCCGGGCGTCTCGGAATATACGCTCTACGCCCGCCTCTTGAAAATAGCCAATCCCACCGTGAACCTGAATCGCCTTGTTTGATACGTTTGAACACATCTCAGATGCCATAAGTTTGGCCATGGACGCCTCCATTAGGAAGGGCGATCCTTGGTCTTTCAGCGTTGCCGAATGCATCGTGGCAACCCTGGCGGCATGAACTTCCGTGGCCATGTCGGCCAGCATGAACTGGATGGCTTGATGCTGGGCGATGGTCTTGCCGAAGGTCTCCCGTTGCTGAGAGTAACGCACCGCAGTCTCTAGGGCCGCCTGGCCGATGCCAACGCACTGGGCCGCGACGATGATCCGGCTGGAATCCAGTATCTCCATGGCGTAATTGAATCCCCGGCCTTCTTCTCCCAATAGATTACGCGCCGGCACTGGGGTGTCTTGAAAGACCACCTCGCAGGTGTCGGAGCCACGAATGCCCAGCTTGCCATGGAGCGCGTTGATCTGAAGGCCCGGAGAGTCCTTTTCCACCACGAAGGCGCTGATGCCCCGGTGTCCTTTGGAAGCGTCCTGAGTGGCGAAAACCACGATGGATTCGGCGACGCCGGCGTTGGTGATAAACGTTTTACTGCCGTTCAAGAAGTAGGTGCCGTCCCGCTCGGTGGCGGTGGTGCGCAGAGCGGCGGCATCAGACCCGCTTCCGGGCTCGGTAAGCGCCCAGGCGGCGACACCCTTTCCCGTGGCCAGCGGCGGGACCAGCCGCTTTTTCTGTTCCTCGTCGCCAAACCAGGCTATCGTGGTAGTCCCTAAGGAAAGGTGGGCCAGCAGGCTGACGCTGGCCGAGGCGTCTCCCCGGGCGACTTCCTCGGCGACGATCGCAACGTGCCGGTATCCCCCCGAGCCATTGCCACCGTAGGCGGAATCGATACCGATGCCCATCAACCCCAACCGGGCCATCCCGTGCCAGTTTTCCCAGGAAAACTCCTCCTTCTGGTCCACTTCTCTGGCCCTGGGGGCGAGTTCCCGGTCAGCGAAATCGCGGACCGTGCTCTGCAGCATCCGTTCTTCCTCGGTCAACGTTAGGTCCGGCATTGGTTTTCCTCCTGGTTAATAGCAAGGTAAAACGATCGGTCCCGATGGATGTAGGGAAAGTCTTCGAACGGCGGCCATAACTGTTTTAAGCGCCGGAGGCTCCACCGGCAACAGCATGGCCTCCGGATTCGAAGATCAGATTCTGCGGTTCGGTGACAAGTTCAGATGCAGCCAGAATCTCTAGCCATATGATACGGCCTTTGACATCCATGTCCGCGATTATCCCCTCTTGGATCTCGTCGCTCTCGGTAATGGGCGAGTCATTGAATCTAATGGTAAGCGTGTCGGTTTCAGGGTCATAAGTAATTTTCATTACTTCACCCAGTACTTTTGCGATCTTGATGTCCTATAGGCAGTCAATCCAAAAACGCCAATGCCTATGGCTAATGAGAACCTGGAGCAACATGGCCTTCCTTTTAGAGTATCAAAGTATTCGGTTTGACGAACTCGTTTGCCTCCACGCCCAGACTTCTTCTTCTGACCGTTGGTTGGAGCATTGGGTGGACAGTGATAACTCCGTTAACCGGGGCCATCAAAGTCCGGCGATCTCCTGCTGTTCGCCGAATACACCTCGGAAGACCTGGCAGATCTCACCTAGCGTGCAGTTGGCCTCCACACATTCCAGGATGACCGGCACCGTATTGTCGTCGGAGCGGGCCACCTCCTCCAGCCTGGCCAATGCAGCCTGGACAGCCGCCGAATCCCGTTCCCGCCGCACCCGAGCCAACCGGCTGATCTGACCTTGGGCCGCCTGCTCATCCACCCGTAATAGGTCTTGCATGGGTTCCGATTCGGTCACGAATTGGTTGACCCCGACGATGGTCCGCGACCCCGATTCAACTTCCCGGCGGTGTTGGTAGGCGGCATCTCCGATCTCGCGTACCTGGAATCCCTGCTCGATGGCGGTGACCGCCCCTCCCATGTCATCGATGCGTTTCAGATAGATCAACGCCTCTTCTTCCAACTGGTTGGTAAGGCTTTCCACGAAATACGAACCGCCCAGCGGGTCCACCACGTCGGCGGCGCCGCTTTCGAAGGCCAGTATCTGCTGGGTACGCAACGAGAGCTGGACCGACTGCTCGGTAGGCAATGCCAACGCCTCGTCTCTGGAATTGACGTGCAACGATTGGGACCCTCCCAACACGGCCGCCAGCGCTTGGACGGTACACCGTATCAGGTTGTTGTCGGGCTGCTGGGCGGTCAGGGATACGCCGGCGGTC
Organism: Dehalococcoidia bacterium; assembly: GCA_034428715.1. Classification (GTDB taxonomy): domain Bacteria; phylum Chloroflexota; class Dehalococcoidia; order Lucifugimonadales; family UBA3495; genus Io17-Chloro-G2. The sequence continues at coordinate 3,638 of DAOUHE010000281.1, forward strand.
TGGGTGTGGAACCGCAGCATCATGGACCGCGGATCTTTTGCGCCAAAGCGTTCCTTCATGATCCTAGCCCACATGCGCCGCGCCGCCCTGAATTTGGCCACCTCTTCGAAAAGGTTGTTCTGGGCGACGAAAAAGAATGACAGCCTGGGACCAAAATCGTCCACCGCCAGACCGGCATCCACCGCCGCCTGCACGTAGGCAATGGCGTCGGCGAAGGTGAAGGCCAACTCTTGCACCGCCGTTGCCCCGGCCTCCCGCATGTGGTAACCGCTCACACTGATGGTGTTCCAGCGGGGGACGTTCTCGGCGCAGTACTTGAAGACATCCACCACCAACCGCATTGAGGGCCGGGGAGGATAGGCGTAGGTGCCCCGGGCGATATATTCCTTCAAAATGTCGTTCTGGATGGTGCCGGTAAGCTTATCGGGGGAGACGCCCTGGCGTTTGGCCACGGCTATGTACAGACACAATAAGATGGATGCGGTGGAGTTGATGGTCATGGAGGTGCTGACTTTATCCAGGGGGATCCCCTCCAGCAGCGCCTCCATATCGGCCAAACTGCAGATGGGCACGCCCACCTTGCCAACCTCTCCCTTGGCCAAAACGTGATCCGAGTCGTAACCGATCTGGGTGGGCAGGTCAAAGGCCACCGAAAGACCCGTCTGCCCCTGGTCTAGTAGGTACCGGTACCTCTGGTTGGTGTCGGCGGCCGTGGCGTAGCCCGAGTACTGGCGCATGGTCCAGATACGGCCACGGTAAGTGTTGGGCTGAACGCCCCGGGTGTAGGGGTATTCACCGGGAAATCCCACATCCCGCCGGTAGTCCAGCCCGGCATCCGCCAGGTTCTCCGGGCTATATAGGGCGTCTATCTCCAGACCGCTGTCGGTGACAAACTGGTCCTGGCGCGGGGGAAAACGGCCGATG
>DAOUHE010000282.1:0-13034 GCA_034428715.1 Dehalococcoidia bacterium
CCATCGTTACTGCCCAATTCATATTGGCCGCGGCCAGATGGGTCGCCCTTAGTCTCAGACTTGGCCCAGTCCACTGGTTATCCTCCACCTCATCTCGTCACAGCAGGGCTTTTCAGCCGGGCTTCTAGCGGCCCTGCGGATCGGTTTTGGTTCGCAGGGTCAGTTATAGGCCGATGAATTTCCGGGCGTTCTCCCCCAGGATGCCCTCCACAGCCCCGTCGGATATGCCCACGCTCTGCACCAAGCTCTCGATATATTCCGAGTCGGCCGACTGGCTGGCCAGGGGGTAGTCGGTGCCGAAGGACACTCGGTGGGAACCGTGCTTGTCGACGATGGAGGCCAGCGTCTTTCCAGCAACTTCCCTGAGCGAGGGCGGCCAGGTGGTATCGATGAACACGTTTTCCCGGCCCAGCAGGTCCCGTTCCGCCTCATCCAGCATGTAGAAGCCGCCCAGGTGCAGGGCGATGACCTTTAGCCGGGGAAACTGCCGCACCACGTTCATGATCCGTTCCGGCGCGGCGTATACCGGGTCCCCCTGTTTGCTGGTTGGCAGCCTGCCGGTGTGTATCTCCAGCACCATGTCTTCACCCAGCTCCTCGTACACCGGGAACATCTGGGGGTCGTCTGGATAAAACCGGTTCATCACGGGATGAAGTTTGATGCCCTTTATACTCGCCTGTCTGAGACGTCTAACCTCATCGGCCTTGTTCTCCAGGCCGGGATGAATAGCGCCCAAGGGGACCAGCATATGGTCCTGGATGCTGATGAGCCAATCGTTGGCCCGGCTCACCTGGTCCGGGCGTTCCACGACACCCAGGACCACCGACTTGTCCACACCGGATTTTGCCATATGGGCCTTGAGGTCCGGCACGGTGTTGCCGGAGACGGCCTCGAATCCGGTGTCCCTGGTCATGGCCTCCAAGGTGACTTCCGCGATCTTTTCCGGCCACACGTGGGTATGAACGTCGATACGCATGAGATACGTCCTTGTTCCGGCTTAACAATCTAGCGCGAAAATCAGGGCCGTCCCCAGCGGTTTGTCCCACCGGAAACGGCCCACTGCCTTTGCCACGGATTATCTTTAGGCTTTAGAAACTAGTGCAAAACCTTCTTTCCCCAATGGAAATCCTTCGACAGGCTCACCACGAACGGGCGGAAAGAGCGTCCTCCGTTCGTGGTGAGCCTGTCGAACCATCTTTTGCGATAGTTACTCAGTCACCCACGGGGGCCGGTTCTTTGATCTCGGCGGTCTGCTCCAATTTAAAGAAATCCACCGCGTTCCCGGCCCACATCTTATACTTCTCATCGGCGGGTACATTGGCATATATTTCTTCCACGATTGGTTTGGTGTTTGGCCACTCGCATTCTATGTGGGGGAAGTCGGTGGCAAACAGGATATGGTCGACGCCGATGTGATGACGCAATTCCACCGCGACCTTTTCATACTGGACGGTGAAGAGGATATGCTCTTTGACGTATTCGCTGGGCAACCGTTTCAAGGGCACAAACCCCAGTTGCTCTTGGGCCCAGCCCAGGTGCCGCTGGTACCACAGGTCGGCGTGCTCCATCCAGAATGGGACCCAGCCCAGGCGGGTCTCGGCGAAGAACACCTTTAACGATGGGAACCGGTCGAACACACCAGAGAATATCATTTGGGTGATACCCACCGCCGGGCGCAGACCGAAGTTGCAAACCCACTCCAAAAGTGGCCGGCGAATGGCCTTCATGACCTCCGGGTCCTCTTTGGGGTACCGGAAGGTGGGCTCATTGGCCCGGGAACCGCCTCGGTCAAAGGTAACATGAACGGTCACCGGCATCCCCATCTCCACCGCGGCCGCCCAGAACTTGTCGTCCTCGGGCAAGGGATACGACCTGCCGTTGGGGAAGGATCCCATTACGATCCCCTTCAATCCCATTTTGGCGCAATGCTCCATCTCGGCGATGGAGTCATCCACACTGGTCCAGGGCATCACTCCCATACCAAGAAGCCGATCCGGGCTGACGGGGCAATATTCCTCGCCCAGCCAGTCGTTATATGCCCGGATGACGGCTTTGTATGGTTCATCGTGGCTGATGTTACGCCACAAACTGGGTCCCGCCACCTGGGCCGGAAATAGCACTTCGGCGTCGATGCCGTCCTCGTCCTGCTCTTTGAGGCGCTGTTCCGGAGGCCCGATACCCGCCGCGCCTTCGACTTTCAATCCAAAAGGCTGCCACTGGCCCTCAGCCCTTCCGGCGCGCAAGTCCAGGAAATTGGCCTCCCTCAGGGGCTGTCCCTCAATCAGCAAGGCGTCGCCGCCGTCGGGAAGGGTTATGGATCTTGGCGCCCGGTCACGGTATTTTTCTGGCATCCGATGGATCCAACGCTCCGGGGGAACCTCCAGGTGACCGTCGCTGGACATTAGCCTATACTCGTGTCCCATCGTTACCTCCATCTGAGTAGTTTGATTGACAGGTTACTTTGGTGCCAATACTAATCCCTGGCCGCGCTACTCGCAAGCTGGCCTGGAGTCCGGCAGGATGAAATCAGAACAATGGCCTAGCTCCACTGGAACTTGGAATACTCGCCTTCCTCCTTGGTGATGAATTCCAGCAAAACCGGCTTTCCAGACCGGTTCATCTCAAGGGCACGTTGGAGGGCCGGCACGATCTCGCCTGGCTCGGTGATCCTCTCGCTGAAGACCCCCAGCGCTTGGGCCACGTCGGCGAAGTTGCCCGTCAGGCCCTTGATGTTGTAGCGGCGCACCGCCTCGGGGAAGCGGCCGTCGGGATAGATAGCCATGGTGAAATTGTTCAACACGATGGTCAATATCGGAATCTCAGCCCTAGCCACAGTCTCCATGTCCATGCCCACCATGCCGAAGGCGGCATCGCCCATGACGTTGATCACCTGCTTTTCGGGCGCCGCCATCTTGGCGCCCATAGCCAGGCCCAGGCTGTAACCCAACTGGGTGGACTTGCCCCAACCGATAAAGCTACGGGGGTTCCGAGCCTCCCAAAACGGTCCAGCATACTCTCGCGGGCTGCCCGACTCGTGGGTCAGTATGGTGTTGTCCAAGTCCACGGTGTGCATCAGGTCCCAAAGGACCCGATAAGGGTTCAGGGGCACTTCATCGGAGGTCAGCTTGGGCATCCACAGCTCTAGCCACTTCTCCTTGGTGGCCTTGATATCCTCTTGAAGTTCAACGTCCACCTCGCGTCCCTGGGAGCCAGACTGGCGCTTTAGTTCCTCCAATAGCTGGGTCAAAACCAGCTTGGCGTCGCCCACCATCGGATACTGGCACTTGATGTCCTTGTTTATGTCTTCGTGGTCGTTGGTGGAGTGGATGATGGTTTTGCCCGGCGGGATGGGCACGGCGGTATTGGCCCGGGTGAAGCTGCAACCCACCCCAAAAACGGTATCGGCCGCCATCATGTATTTATGCACGCCCCCGGTGGTGCTGGTGCCGCCGGAGCCTACCGACAACGGATGGGTTTCCGGAAAGGCGCTTTTGCCCAGCAAAGTCGTCATGACCGGCGCCTGGAGGAATTCCGCCACCTCCTGCAATTCTTGAGAAGCCTCGGCATACAAAACACCCTGCCCGGCCTGGATTATGGGCCGGTCGGCATTCAGTAGCGCGGTGGCGGCGCGGGACACGGCCTCGGGGTCGGCCGCGGACCGGACCCGAACCGGAACCTCGTAGTCAAAATCGACCTCGTCCAATTCCTCAACCGCCACGTCCGCCGGTATCTCCAAAAGAACGGGTCCGGGCCGGCCTCCCCTCAGCTTGGTGAACGCCCGCCGCATCAGTTCGGGCACTCTGTTGGCCGCGTTTATCGTTTCCGACCATTTGGTGACCGTCTCGTAGCTCTTGGTTGGGCTGAAATAAGGGTGGACTCCCTGGCGGTCCCTCGCGGCGCCGGCCGGCAGGAACAAAATGGGAACCGAGTCGGCATAGGCAACGGCAATACCAGTGAAAGCGTTCTCGGCGCCGGGGCCGTTCTGCGCCAGAAAAACGCCGGTCCGTTTCCCATTATTGATCCTGGAAAAGCCGTCGGCCATGTGGATGCCCGTCCGTTCCTGACGGCACACGATGGGCCGTATGCCGGCGACGGCAACTGCCTCGATGAGGGGATTGGTGGGCATCACGGCAACGAAATCCACCCCCTCCATCTTAAGAATGTTGGCTATAGCAGTAACACCGTTCATGGCTGCCTCCCGGATGCTTAATTAAATAGCGAGGATAACTTCCCGCCGCCCACGTAGGAGTGGGGCTTGGCGAGGCAAGTTTAGTTTGGGCGTGGGAAGGGTGTCAACACGGTTTAGGGTATGGATCCCGCGAGCGACAAGCCCCTAGCCACACTGGCGGAAGTAACTGTCGTGATCACGGTACGCCGTTAGGCTAAGTTAATGTGTCGCTGAACGCTTCGTGATATTTGATGGTGCCTGATTTGCCCCGGAGACAGCCGGGTTGAAGCTCCACGACCGTGAATACTTCCTCCGGCACATCATATTCGCACTCGATTTCAAATAGTGATGGAGGCCGGAAACCAAAACGGGGATAGTACTCTGGATGCCCTAAAACGACTACGGCTCCAAACCTTGATTGCTTGCACCGCTCGAGTCCAGCACGCACCAAGGCGGAGCCGATGCCTTTCCGCTGATGTCCGGGTGCGACGGCCATTGGTCCGAGACCCATGATATTAAGGCCAGAATGACCAGATAGCGAAACCGGCGAAAACATAATGTGACCCACAATATTCCCAACATCTTCGGCGACAAACGATACACACTGCTGCGCTCGTTCTCGCAATGCATCGATAAGGTTGGCCTCTGCTGCCGTTTCAAATTCGGACACGTTCAACGCATGTACGGCAGCACTATCCCCTTTTTCCTCGGCTCGAATCAGCACTTGATTCCGATTGCACCACAAATTTGTTTTCGTCAACAGGATAACGCCCACCCCCCTCTTCAGCAGCCGTCGTCCAGCCCCCAGGCCACGGTTCCTTCGATTACGATCTTTATCACCGGGTTGTCTTCTATATCCATGGCCTGGTACTGGCCGTACTTCTGCCGGAGCAGGGCGATGGCTTCGACCAGTTCTTCTCCTTCTAACAGCAGTTCGGCGCGGCCCCTTATCAGGATGTACCAGAGGCGGTCCCAGGCTTCTTCATAGTGATCTACCACCAGGGCAACCTGGGGATTGGCCAAGATGTTCCTTACCCTGCGTAGCCGGGTTAGGGAGATGCGCTTGGGTTTTTGGTCCAGCACCGAATAGATGACCTCGCCTTCCAGCGCGAAGCAAACGGGGATCACATGGGGGGCTCCGGTCTCATCGGCGGTGGCCAGGTGGCCAATCCGGGCCGTAGCCAAAAGGCGGATCTGGGATGGAGTCAGTTGCGTCAGAGATCGCCTCCGAAGGAGCGGGTCCTTGGGCCAGCGGCGGGAGGAGACGGAGGGAGAAACGGGATGGGGAAAGGCCGGCTAACGAGGCCCTCTAATGATGACCGGCCTGAGATTCCAGCGCGGTTACCCCTCAGATTTAAAGGCCATTGGGTCTTCCAGGAACTCGATGTTTTGCAATTCGTCCCTGGCGGCGTCTTCCAGCACGGCATCGCCCTCTTTCACACAGTGGAGCAAGATCTTCTTAGCCAATGGGCCGCCTATTTTACCCAGAGCTTTTATTCCCGCCAGCTGGACCTGGTAATCGTCGTCTTGAAGCAATTGGATCAGGTGGGGAACCGCATCCTCTTCGCCCAGTTCCCCGCAGGCGTGGGCCGTCTCATAGCGTATCGTTGGCTCCCGGTTATCGAGTTCTTTGATAAGAACGGGCAGCCAATTGGGTTCGCCGGTTCTGCCCATGGCATAGATGGAGCTGGACTTGAGCTTTAGATCGGGGCTTTCGTACGCCCAGGAAACGAGTTCATTGATATCAGAGGTGTTGAACGGGGCCACTGCCTCCAGACTGCGGCGCCGGACATCCATGTGCTGTTCTGGGTCATTCAGTATTTCCATGAGCGACTGTTGAATACGGTCGCCGTCTCTGGCCAGCAGCTTGCCCTCCTGGACCAGGACCGGGAATTTACCCAGGCCCATGGCAGCCGCGGCCCTTACCGACGGACTTTTGTCAGATTTGAGTATCTCAATGAGGGCTGGGATTATGAAACGGTCCTCATATTCCCACAGGCCTTCCATTGCTTTTTCCAAGACCTCTTCGTCTTGGTCTTTCAGGAACATTTTGAAAATGACGGCGAAATCCAATTCCGCGTTATCTTCCCCCTCCTCAACCAACTTGGAGACCACCCAGCGTTGGCGCTCAATGGTGAGGCCAAACCAAACCCTGGCGAAAGACCCCAACTCTTCGGGTGAAAGGTCGGATAGCTCGACGAAGTCCCCTACTTCCCCTTCTCCGGAAGCGTCTGCTAGAGTTTCAAGAAACAAATCCAGTGACATCGTCCCTTCCCCTTATCCGAGGAACCTCCTAGTTCCACGCTAGCCATCGTTAGGCCGTGTGGCGTCCCCTGCCAATGCTTTCACCAATAACGGCAAGATTTGAAACCACCCGGTATTAAATTATACTTACTATATTGATTGATTAGAGCCAGTATAACATAACGTCCAGGCTCATCCATTGGTTAAAATATCAAATTATTAAGAATAATAATCCAATCCTCCCATCTTTTTTGGCCCGGTGGCATGGCGGATCTGATGGATGGTTTCCGGTAATACCTGAATCAGGTCGGAGGCTATGGACCCGGTGTCACCCATTCGCCGCCTCACGGCTTCTCCGGCCCGGCCATGCAGGTAAACGCCGCAGCAGGCGGCATCCATTGGCTCCAAACCTTGGGCCAACAACCCAGCGATGATCCCGCTCAAAACGTCGCCGGTGCCGCCGGACGCCAGACCAGGATTGGAGAATGGAGCTATCCGCGCCAACCCATTGGGATCGCTTATGACCGTGTAGGCTCCCTTCAACGCCACCGCGACGTCCCAGCGGGCGGCCCAATGCCGGGCCGTAGCTAGCCGGTCCCCCTGCACCGCCGAAGTAGCGCCGCCGGTCAATGTCGCCATCTCGCCGGGATGAGGCGTAACCACCGCTGGGCGGCGCAATAGCCTCCACCAATCGTCGTGCCGCGCCAGGTTGTTCAATCCGTCGGCGTCGATGATTACGGGTTGTGCCGAGTCGGGCTCATCCAAGAGCAGTTTTCCCACGAAACGGGACGTTTGATCAGAAATCCCCAGACCGCAGCCCACTAGCATGGCGGAATATCGCCTGCCGGCTTCACGGAGCGTTTTAACGCCATCGGAGTGAACCCGTCCTTCTCGGTCCTCGGGCAGCGGCAGATGGATAACCTCTGTGAGCTTTGTCGCGGCCAAGGGATACACACTCTCAGGTGTGGCCAGGGTCACCAGGCCGGCGCCTACCCGCACGGCCGCCTGGGCGGCCAGGAAGGCGGCGCCCACGTAGTTTCGTGATCCCGCCACCACCAAAGCATGACCAAAAGTGCCTTTATGGGAATCGGGCGGCCGGGACGGCAACCGCGAGGACGCCCAATCTTGGGTGAGCAATTCCAGGTCCAGGTCCACACCCTTTTCCACACCCGCGGGCAGTCCTATTTCAACCACACGTAGGCTCCCGGTCTGGGCAGCGCCCGGCAGGGTAAGCAGACCTGCCTTGGGATACGCCAATGCCGCCGTGAAGTCCGCGGTGAAACAGGCTGGATCAACCGACCCGGTATCCGCATTGACACCGGTGGGCAGGTCAAGGGCTAAAACCGCGGGTCCGGCACCCGCGTCACGACATTCCGCCAGAATACGGGATGCTTCTTTTACCACTCCATCCAGGAGCCGGGCACGGCCTGTTCCCAAGACAGCGTCAAGGACCAACTTGCTGCCCTTGAGGAGGCGTTCCAACTCCGGCAAACCGGCGCCGCCAGCAAAATCGGCAACCGTTACGCCGAATTCCCGCGCTGTTTCCAGCTTGGGGTCAGCCGCTGGGCGGCGAGTCAACAGGCAAGCCGTGACTTCAGCCCCCCAGCGGCGAAGATGCCGCGCGGCTACCAACCCATCGGCTCCGTTGTTGCCAGGGCCCACCAGAACCACCACACGAGCCCCTGCCACGGAACCCATCACTTCCCGCGCTAACTTCGCGACGGCCAGGCCGGCGTTCTCCATCAATCGGTCCGTGCTGACTCCGCGAGCCTCGGAAGCCTGCTCCAGCGCCATCATCTGGGCTGCGGTGACGATCTTGACAGCCCGGTTCATGGGTTGGTTAACAGCCCGTTTAATGGGTCAACGCCGCTTTGAGCCACCACCGAAGCGACGGCGTATTCCCGGGAGTGGGATAGGCTCAGGGCCATTTCTTGGATCCCCAGCCGTTGGGCCCTGCTCTTGGCCCGGCCGTGGAGCTTGATGCCGGGAGCGCCGCTATTTTGGCGGACGACCTCTATGTCCTTCCAACCGACGCCCCGAACCCCGGTCCCCAAGGCCTTCATGGCGGCTTCTTTAGCCGCGAAACGCGCCGCCAGATTGGGGGCCCGTCCCCGGCAATAGGCAATTTCGTCAACGGTGAATATCCGGTTCAAGAAGCGCTGTCCATACCGCTCCAAGACCTGCCGGATGCGCGGGATCTCGATTATGTCAACGCCGGTGCTTAGCATCGTACTATTACGGGCGGTTTCAGCCCTACGGCAAATTGGAAGGTCTGGAATGCTCTTGAGATTCCCAATCGGTCTCCCTTGGGCCCGAGGCTGCGCTGGCAACGTGACGCCAAAGCGCGCCTAGTGCCCCGGAATGGCCAAATTCTTGAGGATCTTGGAGACTGAGTAACTACGGTTGAGAACGTAAAAATGGACTCCGGGCACGCCGTGGTCCCACAATTCCTGCACCTGCCGGCTGGCGTATTCCACGCCCAGTTCCCTGACCGCGCCGTCATCGCCGGAATATTTCTCCAGCTGCTGATCCAACTTGGGTGGCAACTTTGCGCCGCACATAGCGGTGAACCGGCGAATCTGACCCGTGCTCAAAATGGGCAAGACGCCGGGAATGATCGGCACGTCTATGCCTGCCTTTCCGGCCCGTTCCATGAATTTGAAGAAATCGGTGTTATCGTAAAATAGCTGGGTGATCAGAAAATCGGCGCCCTCGTCAACCTTTAGCCGCGTGTGCTTCAGGTCCGTATCCAAGTCCACCGATTCGGTATGGCCTTCCGGGTAGCAGGCCGCGGCCACACCAAAGCCGAAATTCTCCCGAATGTGTTTGACCAACTCAACCGCGTGTTGAAAGCCGCCCGCCACCGGCACGAATCCATCTTGGCCTTGAGGGGCGTCGCCTCGCAGCGCTATGACGTTGTCTATGCCCGACCGGTCTAACCGCGTCAACACGTCGTCTAGCTCTTCTTTGGTCTGGCCGACACACGTCAGGTGGGCCATCACCTCTAATTGATGTTGTTCTTTGAGCCCCGCCGTGATCTCCTCGGTGAATGCCCTGGTCGAACCGCCCGCTCCGTAGGTGACGGAAACGAAGTCGGGCGCGAACGTTTTTAGACGTTCCACGGCTTCAAACACCGCCGGAATCCCATCAGACGTCCGCGGCGGAAAGAATTCGCAGGAGATAGTCCTGGTGGTCCTCAATATCTCTTTAATCTTCAATCGGTTTTTCTCTGGGCGCTCCACTAAGAAAGTGGGCTTAGATTTTCCCCGGCCATACAGAAAATCGCAATGAAACCGTGCGTTGGGCAGCCTTGGGGGAGTTCCAATCTTAGCACCGGTGTCCAACCAGTGTCGAATCAACATGCCGGGTTAAAACTCGGGCCGGCGCTTCTCCTTGAAAGCTTGTATCCCTTCGGATGGATGGGAAGAGGTGGCCACGTACTGCGCGAAGGCCATGGTCTCCAAGGCTATCCCATCCCGCAGGGACAAGTCCTGCCCTCGCAGGGCCACCGACTTGATCCAACCTAACCCGGGCCGGCTTTTGGTGCGCAAAGGCCCCAACAGCGTCTCCAATTCCTGGTCTAGATCATCGGTGGCCACGGAGCGCAACGCCAATCCCCACTCCACGGCTTCTGGCCCAGATAACCATCTTCCGGTGGTCAACAATTCCATGGCGCGCTGCATCCCTACCCGTCTGGGCAACCGCTGGGTGGAACCGCCTCCGGGAATCAAGCCGACGTTGACGTGCTGGTCCCCTATGCGTGCATCATCGGACACCAGGGCCATATCACAAGCCATCATCAATTCCAGCCCGCCGGCCAATGCAAAACCGTGAACCACGGCAATCACAGGCACCGGCAACGACTCTATCTGCGCCACGCAATCGTTCATTTTTTGAAGGAACGGCGGGATCAAGACCGGCTGGGCAAATACGGTTTCGAAGTAGATCAGGTCGGCGCCAGCGCAAAACGCCCTGCCTTCTCCCCGGATCACCAAAGCCTTGATCTCTTGATCTTCAGCCACCACCGCCAGCGCATGGGACAACTCGGCAATCAATTCAGGGTTCAAAGCGTTCATCGCATCCGGCCGGTTAAGGCGAATGGTCGCGACACCGTTTTCCCTGGCCATCTTGATGTTGGTATACTCCACCTGGTCCCTCCTAAGCTTCCAACGCGCTAACCTGTGGGCTAGCCCGCCGGTGTCGTTAATATACCAGCTTTAATACCTCGGGATTGTGAAGCGTGGCTGCTGTGGTCTCGTCGCCGCAAACCACAATACGCGTCAGGGTACAACCCAAAGCATCGGGAAACCAGATATTGGGTTTTCGGGACGACGTCTTGCGCCTACGGGTCACGGCTGCTCCGGAAGACGGGAAGGCCAACGCTGCGGTGGTACGCCTACTGGCCAAAACACTGGGAGTGTCGCAGAGCCAACTGGAGGTGGTCCACGGCCGTTCCTCCAGAAACAAGGTCATCCGGGTTTCGTCTTTGGACGAACAAGAAGTCCGGCAACGCCTGGCCCCGCCGGGCTGACCCGCGCCGTCTTGGGCTATAGCCCCCAGGGCTCTCCGACAGTATAATGAGCCTCAGTTTCGATGATAACCGGTCTCCAGTCTGAATCTGGGTCCCGGTCTAGATAGAGCTATCAAGGGAGTCTGAACCGTGGCCTACTTGGACTTTAGCTGGATCTTGGAAGGGTCTCTGGCCGCTTCCCGGGGTCCCACCAACCGCCGTGACCTGACCTTTCTCAAACTTAACGACATTACGGCGATAATTCGCATGGAGACCGACACCATCTCTGGAGAGGCCCTGGAGTTGGTTGACATGTTTGAACCGGTGACCAACGGCCAGCCCCCATCATTGGAGCAGCTAGACCGGATGGCCCGGTTCATTGAAGAGCAGATCGAAACCTGGGAACGGCCCGTGGTGGTCACCTGTTATGCAGGCCTGGGACGCACCGGCACCGCCTTGGCCGCGTATATGGTCTACGTCGGCTACCAGCCCCAAACCGCCATAGATTTCATCCGGAAGTTGCGGCCTGGCGCCATTGAGACCGCCGCGCAACAAGCCGCCGTTTACGAATACGCCGAGCTGTTGAAAGCGCAGCAATTGGAACGCCGGCGTAAAGCCATGGATGATATTTAAAGATCACGGCCTCCCGGGTTCTTGGGCTTTGGTTGGCCGGGCCGTTACAAGGAGCCGTGCACTTGCTGCAGATCGAACGCCAATTTGTGGACGAGATGATAGCCCACTCCCGGGAGGCTATGCCCAACGAGTGCTGTGGCATTCTGGCCGGCGCCGGAGGCAGCGTAAGCAAGGTGTACCGCATGACCAACGTGGCAGCCAGTGCTGTCCGGTTTTCCATGGACCCCTTGGAAATCAACAAGGTGGATCAAGAAGCCGGAGAGATGGGCTGGGAGTTGGCTGTGATTTATCACTCCCATACCCACAGCGAAGCCTATCCTTCCGATACCGACGTGCGGCTCGCCAACGACACCCATTGGTTATGGCCGGAGGTGCGCTATATCCTGGTGTCACTGATGGAGCCGGAGAATCCCAGCGTCCGGCTGTTTAGCATCAACCACGGTGATATCTCTGAAGAGCCCCTGGAAGTGGTTTAGGGCCAGGCGAAGGGGCCGGCGATCTGAAGTTGTTTTACCGGCCAAAGCTCATCCTCCTCGCCCCGGCCCTAGCTGTAATTCTGCCGCTATCAATCTTGCTTTTCGCTTGTCTCGACCCTGAGACCCCTGCCCAGCCTTCTTCGGGACCGGGACCGGGACCGGGACCGGGACCGGCATCGGCATCGGCCGGAGTTCCCACCCCGACATCCATCCCCGGATCGACTCCGCCCCAATCGATTCCAGTACTCCCGCTGCCTACGCCCCACCCCGGCAACACCGCTTGGGTCAACCAGAGGATGGACGCGGTAGTCCTTCTTTACAACATCAGCGGCCCTGGAGACACCTTACTCCGAAGCCTGGATCTTAGGCAAATGCGGGGTGAACCAGGATTTTTTGGCAGCTACGGATTCAAAAAGTGGACCGGCGTGGGTGAAGCCCGGCCCATCGGTGTGATGCACGAACTTGGCCACGCCTATTGGGGCGGATTTCCGGTGGAGGGGTTCCCACGATTGGAGTGGGAGGTTCTCTCGGGCGAAGAAATCTCTCCGGCCATGATGCGATACCACTCCGACATCCTAACCTTCATGGCCCAGCCTCCTGATGGCCACGAGGTATTCCGACAGCGGATGCGCAACCTTCCCAAATTGTCTCAAAACAACCTGGAGCCCCTGTTTCACAACCTGGAAGCCGACCTGGTGTACGGCACCGGAGGCAGTTTGGCATTAACGCCTCCCATTTTGCGGAAATACTGGAGCCAGTTCCTATTGCCGGGGAAATGGGAATCCTGGCCCCAGGCCGTAGCCTGGTTTCAATCGTTGGACGATACGGCCCGGGCGGCGGCCAGCAAATGGGTGGGGTTTGAGCATTTAGACCTAAGGAACTGTCACGAAATAACTTATTCTTTACTACATGCTCAGCTATACTTAATGGGTGATAGTTGAAGGAGCGATTCAAGCTCGTTACCAAGCGATTGCCCCCGTTGTGGACGAGCGGGTGCGGCGGC
>DAOUHE010000283.1:0-1802 GCA_034428715.1 Dehalococcoidia bacterium
CCATGGCTACCTGCTCACGCGCTTGCCAGCCTTGTGGCCTTTCCTCCCGCGGAGCGATTTCCGACCAAGAACTGGGCAAATTGAGGAACCGTCGTTGTAATACTAGGGCTCATGGCCGAATATTACAAGGCGGGAGTGGCGTTCCGCGGTGCTATTATACCCAACACACCCGGGGAGGCAGGATGATGCGCGACAAACACGCGATTAGGGAAGCCATGTGGACTGCGCTGGAGAAGGCAGCGGTGGTGCGTGGCCGCTCGGTACACGACAAGATACCCGCGTTCTACGGCGCTGAAGAAGCCGCCCAACGGGTGTTTGAGTTGGACATCTGGCAGGCAGCCCGGGTGATCAAGAGCAATCCTGACCAGCCTCAACGCCCCTTGCGACAGAGGGCGCTGGAAGAGGGCAAAACGGTCTATATAGCGGTGCCCCGGTTACGCCAGGAGCAGTGCTTCGTGGAACTGGACCCATCGGTCATCGATACTACGCCGGCCAGGGCGGCCACTATATCGGGAGCATTCCGGTGTGGAAAGCTGGTCACAGTCGAAGAGATGCGGGCCGTCGACCTGGTTGTGTCCGGGTCGGTGGCGGTGAACCGGTTCGGCACGCGGGTGGGCAAAGGCGGAGGTTACGCCGACCTGGAATACGGACTTGCGGCGGCAGCGGGCATCGTCAAACTCACCACGCCAGTGGTCACCACGGTCCACGCTATGCAGGTGCTGGAGGAAGAACTCCCCTACACTCATCCCATAGATTACGTGGCCACTCCCGAAGAGTTGATCCGCTGCTCGGGAGAGATGCCCCATCCGACCGGGATATATTGGGAGGACCTCGACGAGGCCAAAATCGCCCAAATTCCGGTGCTACAGAAGATGCGGGTGGCCAACCGCAGCGCCTGAGAAGGTCCCTAAAAAGTGCTGGGCAACCCTGTTTTGAGTTCAAGCTTCATCCGGGAATTGTCCCGACTGCGCAGTGGTACAGTTCCGCGATAAAGAACGTTCCCTCCGCTTCGGCTTCAGATACGGCGGCCTGCCACTCCTCCATTTCCTCCGGAGTTAGGTTGGTAAAGATCTCGGCTTCCATAAATCGCAAACGAAGCTTGTCGGTATTATTCGCCAGTTGGGGCAACATTCTCACTTGAGTCAGCCCCGCTTGGTAAAACCGCCGGTATAGGCTGGCGTCGGCACACCCCGGTCCATCAGAGGCGCCACCACGCGGAGCCTCGGCCTTGGTTTTCAGTTCAGCACGCAACGGGAGATTGATGATTGTGGGCCGGTCGTAACCCCCGGTCAGCACGGCGATCCGTCCACCTGGTCTTGTCACCCGCACCATCTCGCTCAACATCAAGTCGGCGTCGCCAAATGATATGACCGTGAAGGACATGGACACATCAAAACTGCTGTCAGGAAAAGGTAAGGCTTCCGCCCTCGCCTCACGAAACTCGATGGCTTCCTCTAAACCTTCACTCCTGGCCAAGGTCGCCGCCTCACGCAACAGATAAGCGCTGTGATCCACTGCCATGATGGGGTTGGCCTTTCTTGTGCGTTGGGCTAACCAACGGTCGAGACTCCCCGAACCACAACCCACATCCAAGACTCGTTCGCCCGGCAGCAACCGAGTCTCGTTTATCACCTTTCGCACAGCCTCGAGGTAATCACCTTGGGCCCGTGCCTCTAGTATTACAACGTCAGTTCAGGGAGGGATGTGGGGTGATGCCCGCATGGCGGCGCGGCGCTTGGCATGGGAGCGTTTGGCCCGTTCGTTACTGTCCTGCGTATCCTTAAGCCACCGCAGCAACTCGG
>DAOUHE010000284.1:0-2071 GCA_034428715.1 Dehalococcoidia bacterium
ATATAAAACTCGCCAAGCTATGGGGTAATTATAGCCATACCGACGGCCAACGTCTCACAAATGGACAATGGTTTAAAGAATGCCGACGATTTACTCAGAGGGATATTCACCCATATGGGAAATGTGGGCCAAGAGCTCCAATTACTCAGCCTGGTGGTCGAACAAGTGTACGAATTGGTCGCTGGATCAAGGTCCCCTGTTTACCTACGAGTGTACTTTAACGTTCGTCGGCCTCATTTAGACCGGCTCGTCGGAACGTTATATGACTCTAAACTGAACTGGAGGACGGTGCCGCTGACTTAGCATCCCCAATTTATGAACAAGGCCCAATTATTCAAGTCCAGCCAGATCGTGGAACTTAGGCTGGGGGAAGCCTCTTTTAATCTACCGCCTCCCATGACAACCGGTCCGTTGATTAGCTGGGCGTGAGTGGTGACGGGTGGGCAGGCCTTCTCCTAATTTGGTGACTACAGAATCCCATCAAGGACCGCTGCCGTGGTCTTTGGCAACCCGGCCGAACATTTCGCTTAGTTCTTCCCTCCCCTGGCCTCGTGGCAACGTGGATACGGCGGCATCCCAGGTGGCCCGGTATTCAGATATGAAATCTGGCGATACCTCTCCGGCTGCGGTTCTCTGGTTATAGATCTCTAGAACCGTGGCCAATCTCTCTCCCAACCAGTCTCCGCCCTCAAGCTGCCACAAGGCTTGCAGGTACCGGCCGTCCTGCTCTAAAGAAATCCCCAGGTCCGGCCACCGGTCCCGCCTGATTTTGTCGTAGGCGAAATATGCCAGCGATTCAAACGCTGTTCCCAAGTTTCCGGAGCCGTCCGGAGGTTCGTCCCGGGAATCGTACATCGCCACTGTAATTTTGGCGGCGAAGACCGGATCGGCGGAGATCAGACTGTAAACGATCTTGGCCGGAGGTGAAAGCACCGGGTCGCTGTTCCTAACAATCTGAGACGCGGTGTGAATGTCGCTGCCGAGGATCGCCACAGCAGCTTGGGGTTGCTCTCGAATGAAGCCATCCAGTGGGTAAGATGGTTCCTGGATTACGCTAAGGGCGGATTTTGGGCGTGTTTCAGCCAATTCGGCCACCGTCTGGTGCATCTGTGTCAGGAAGGGCTCTTCGACGCGGAAATTTCCCGATGGGTGTTCCAAAAGAAGGGTGACGCCCCGTGCCATATCCCCGGCTGGCGCCGTCGCAACAATATTCAGCTTGCTCAGGAGTTGGGGCGGGGCCAATAGCGTCCGCAGATGGAAAGGCGCTACTTTTATCAGGTCCGCTATCGTATCCGGAGATAATGTCTGAACCACCCCGGATGCCAAAGGGTGATCGGCGTCGCGCAGAAGCTCCATGAAAAGTTTCACGTCTTCTTCCGGCGCCGATGCCGTACGTTGAAGAAATTCCGTTAACTCTCTGCCGCCGGCCGCTGGATCAGATGCGCCGCTGGCTAATACCAACTGTACGTCGGCGCCAAACTTTCGTAGCCGTTCCACAAAACTGGCGGTGGCCTGGAGGGTGGCGCCGGAAGGAAGTGCTGGTTTCTTGGCGAATAAACTCAGGAGTATCTTGTTGTCCAACGCGGGCAAAAAATTCACCAAGAATGGCTGTTCGCCCAATTGGGTTTCCAGGATAGTGGCTTGTTGTTCGGCTGTCAGCCCTTCCAACATGCCCAGGAAATCCATGGCGCTGGCCAGATCGGCCGCCGTAGGGATATCCTGGGACTGGAGATATCCAGGATGCCCGCGGTGCAGCCGTAATTTGTCTCTAAGATAACCCCGCCAGAATTGAAAGTTCTCTTCCTTTTGGGGACCGCCCAAAAGCAGATCGAACTGGTCTGCCAGGTCGAATAACCGTTGGCGTTCTTCCCTGCTGATGGAATCCCTTGCTTCCTGATCGACGCCCATCGCGCCATGATCGTCCTGCACCGGGCGGTATCCCCTTAGGGATTGTCACGAAATAATTAGTTCAATTGAGCAGCGCAACGCGGGGTAGCAGCGAATAATTCCATTCACCATGGAAAGAGTCTCTACGCAAATAGATGGCTTCGAGTTCGTCGTCCGATACGGT
>DAOUHE010000285.1:0-34688 GCA_034428715.1 Dehalococcoidia bacterium
TTCTAATTGGGACACATCTGCTCCTTTCTGTGGGTAGCTCTACCCTCATTTCAGGAGCTCACACCACCCTCCGACTCTCGGGTTTTCCTACCCTTATATGTGTCCCATTATCGCTGACGGTCTACAAAAGGGGCGCGCTTAATTTGTCCGGATGGTTCCAACCGCCAAATCAACTCAACCACCGGCCTGCTAGAATGAGGGCAACAGGCAGCCAACGGAGGTAGGTCATGGAGATCACACAGAGAATCGGCGAATACGTTAGCGGCACGGGGCTGGAAAGCTTCCAGCCAGACGCGGTGGAAGCCGTCAAAGGCGCCATCATCGATTGCCTGGCTTGCGCCCTGGCAGGCTCGGTCGAACCATTGGCGCAGGTCCTATCCGATTTCGTCAACGCCAATGGAGGCATTCCCGCCGCCACCGTCATCGGCCGGGGGTTTCAGACCTCATCACCCGACGCCGCGTTGATCAACGGCGCAATGTCCCACGCGCTGGACTACGACGACATCACCCGGGCGATCAAAGGCCACCCCACGGCCGTCCTGTTGCCTGGCACGCTGGCCCTGGCCGAAGAGCAAGGCGCATCGGGCCCCGACGTGCTTTTGGCCTACATGTTGGGCTTCGAGGTTGCCTGCAGCGTGGGGGAGGCCATGAGCGTGGCCTACGCCGACGACCTGGGCTGGCACCCCACCGGCCCGCTAGGGGCGATCGGAGCGGCGGCGGCGGCAGCCAAGATTCTGAAGCTGGACGCCCAACACACAGCGATGGCAGTCTCTTTGGCCGCCTCTCAGGCCGCGGGGTTGAGGTCGAATTTCGGCACGATGACTAAGCCCTTCCACGCCGGGGCTGCCTGCCGCACCGGCGTGATCTCAGCCAAGCTGATCAAATCTGGATTCACCGCCGGCGACGATGCCATCGAAGCGCGGTTTGGATTCATGCGAGCGTTCTCTGGAGGGCAGGATTACGACCCGGATCAGGTAATGCAAAACCTGGGAGAGAAATGCTACCTGGTGGAGTCTGGCATCGAGATCAAGAAATACCCTTGCTGCGGCAGCGCCCACCTTGCCTTGGACGCCATATCCCAGTTGCTGGCAAAGGAACGGGTCGAGGCAGGGCAGGTAGATAAGGTCGAGGTGCTGGTGGACTTTGACCCGCCCCGGTCATTGATCCATTACCGGCCGGAAAACGCCTTGGAAGGAAAATTCAGCATGCAATACTGCCTGGCCGCTTCGCTGCTGGATGGCGGAGTCGGCCTCAGCAGTTTCACCGACAGTCAGGTGCTGCGAAAGGAAGCCCAGGAATTCATCCCCAAGGTGAACATGCGCCGCATCGCCGGCAACGAAGGCCGTCCCAGTTGGGTCGAAGCCTACAACGAAGTCGAGGTCCACCTGAAAGACGGCCGGGTGCTGAAAGAGCGGGCGCACCGTATAGACACCGGCGCCCTGAGGGGAACGACCATGGATGAAATACGGGACAAATTCCGGGATTGCGCAGCAGCCGCCCTTTCCAATTCATCGTCTCAGGAATTATTGGGCTTGCTGGACCGCCTGGAAGAGGTTGACAGCCTGGGGCGGATCGCCCATCTCCTGGCCGGCGACGGGGCTGCCGGGTTTTCTGATGTTCCGCACCGTGTACGCCAACAGCTGGAGCATGAAATTGCCAAAAATAAAAACTGACAAAGGCACCTTGACAAAGATAAATCACCACGCGTTAAAGTTGGAGGAACATCAAGTCTTGATAAGGTGGGTACGATGAAGAGGTTGAGGTATGTCAACTTTCAGACTGAGCCAGGTCCACAGGGGGCGAAGGCGCTACTGACAGTCAAGTTTATGGACCATGGGGGCGAGGTGTATAGCTGGATGCCTAGGTGGGCTGATACAGAGCAACTATTCTTGAAGGCTATAAACACTGAGCAATTCAACAAACCTGAAAGTGATTGGCTACCAAGATTCGCGAAAACCGTGAGAGAGACTGCTGAGGGCGTAAATCAATCGCTGCAAGATGCCTACAAGGTATCGGGGCAATTTGTAGCGCTTAATGAAAGCAAACTTGTGATCAGTGATGGGAAGAATGAGCCGCCAGAAGAGGTGACTCCTCTGTTTCCATTAACTATCGAATTCCTTGATGAATGGCTCGGTGTGAATGTGGAAGTGTTAATTGTCAACGGCGTCGGAGTTCAGATCGGTAGGTTCGACGATTGGGGACACAGGGTTGCCGTCTACCCGCCAGTGGAGCCGCCGACCGGGGAGGTGGATGACATGCCCTTCTGAAATAGCGACTTGTTGCAGACCCGTTTGAAGTCTCTCTTGCGGTAGGAGTCTCTGGGCTCTGGATTTGCGTAGAACGGTCGCCAAGTTATTTGCGCGCATTAACAAGGCGCGCGTGGGAATCAGGCGCTGGTTCACCGGATCAACGGCAAGCCTGACTCCTTCCAAAGTATAAGCACCCAGAAGGGATGAAACCCCTTCGTCGCCGAACACGACCAGGGTGGTAGCGTTCCTGCCATCAACCCGAATCCGCGCCTCGCCGATATCCCTTTCTATAATCCGGCCGTCAGCCAACTCGAACTCTATGCGCTCCTGAGGAGCAATTCCAAGACCACGGAGCAGGCTGGCCGGAATCACGGTGTAGGTCGAGCCGGTATCGACCAATGCTTCTAGTGTTTCGAAGCGTTGGCCATCCATACCACTCACCTCAACCTGGTGATGAAAAGTGCCCATCGTTTTCCTCCTACGCCAATTCTAACCCAAGCGAGCCCCACTATCTATTGACGCATAACAACTGAATAGGAACATTAACCGAATTCATAGCTGGTTTCGGCGAGTTCCCCAAGATGGCTAAAATCCCCACGACCTCCACTCCTAGCTTGCTATAATCAACGCGTTCCAGCTTCATTAGCCATTTCATGGAGGGTGTCGCCATGCCATACCCGGGCCTGAGTTTAGAAGGAAAGGTGGCGTTGGTCACCGGGTCTGCCAGGGGCATCGGCCAGGCGTTGGCGGTGGGTCTGGCCCAGGCCGGCGCCACCGTGGCCGTGTCTGACATGCCCAGCCGCCTGGACTTGGCTCGAAGCACCCAGGCTCAGATAGAGGCTATAGGACAGTCCAGCGCGACGTATTCCTTGGATGTGCTGGACCTCAAAAGCATCAGCGCCGCCACGGACCAGGCCGTCTCGGACTTCGGGCGGTTGGACATCTTGGTCAGCAACGCAGGGGTACGGGTACGGCGCCCCGCCCTGGAAGTCACCGAAGAAGACTGGGACGAGGTCATCGACACCAACCTCAAGGGAGTCTTTTTCTGCGCCCAGGCCGCCGCCAGGGTCATGATCGAGCAGGGAGGCGGCCGCATCATCAACATCTCATCCCAATTGGCCTTGGTGGCCCGCGAAAACCGGGTTGCCTACTGCGCCAGCAAAGCCGGAGTCGCCAACATGACCCGGGCATTGGCGCTGGAATGGGCACGTTACGGCATAACCGTCAACGCCATCGGGCCGGGCCCCACGGAGACCCCGGGACTGCTGGACGCCGATACCCAAACGGACGACGAGTTACAGCGCGACCTGGCGGCCCACATGCCCCTGGGCCGGCGGATGCAACCCGAAGAATTGGTGGGCGCGGCGGTGTACTTGGCCAGCCCTTCCGCCAGCGCAACCACGGGCCATCTGTTGATAGTGGATGGCGGATGGACGGCGGTCTGATTCGAATTTAGTTGATTGAATTTAGTTGATTTAGGAGGCCCCAGATGAGCATGGAGGATCTGGAGCGGCGGATCAAAAAACTGGAGGACATGGAAGAGATCAAAGGTCTCAAAGCAAGGTATTGCGCCTACTGCGACGACAACTACGACGCCGACGGCATCGCCAGCCTGTTTACCGAAGATGCCGTTTGGGACGGCGGTATCCGGGGCCGGGCCGACGGACAACAAGCCATACGGGATTTCTTCGTCCAGGCCTCCCAGCGCCTGCCCTTCGCCATCCACATGGTGATGAACCCTTTAATCCAGGTGGACGGCGACCATGCCACGGGAATCTGGTACCTATTCCAGGCTTGCACCTACGCCGATGGCAACCGGGCGGTTTGGGGTTCGGGCCGTTATGACGAAGAGTACGTCCGAATCGATGGAGAATGGAAATTCCAGCATCTGAAGTTGACATCCCACTTCTGGACGCCCTTCGACGAAGGTTGGGCCAGGACCCAGTTTGCTTAAGGAGCCGGCTGGCCATCCCAGCGATCAATCAATGTGGCAGGGTAACCTGGTCGCCCACCGAAACCTGGCCGGGGCGTTCTACCACGGCGTAAACACCAAAGAAGGCGGGACCAGGGCTAGGCCGGTATTCTTTGATCACCGATGGAGTGTCCAGGTCCGGCTGGCCCGTGTCAGGGTTCACGGTGGTGATAGCGCATCGAGGGTCCTGGGCTACCACACTTACAATAGGTCCATCGCCCAACTGTACCTGCCCTCCCAGCCACATGTCTTCCTCGTGGGCCCGACAGCCGGCCAAAAGAAAATTTGGACGAAACCGCCGTTCGTCCACAGGCCCGCCGACCCCGGGACGCTGTTCCAACCCATCGACCGAGGCGCTGGACAACAAAGAGATGGGATATTCGTCGAAACATTCCCCAGATTGCCGAGCCTGGACCAGGTTAACCGTCCCGCCGCAAAACCGCGACAGGACTTTACTCCAATCGCCGGCGACCATGTTTCCTCGCACCGGCCGGCCCCATAATATGGTCTCCACCGGCTCTCGGACCTCCACCACACCTTCCACCGCTGTTCCGTCGGGAAAGCTCAAACGCAAGAATTCCCTTTCTGGCTGGTAATCAGGTACGACCAGCGTCAGCGCCCCCACCTGGCGCTGGGTCAGCACCGCGCCCCTTTGGTCCACGAGAAAAAACCTGCGGTCTTCTTCAATCCCCGCCGGGCCGACATGCACGGTGGCGGGCTGCACCAACCCCAGGGACTTGACCGGCGCAATGTGAATCGCCTGAACGGATTTAGTAGACGTCGTCAAGACTTAATCCCGGCTGCCCCAGCGGTTGTACGAGGACACCTCTGATAGGGGACGCCGGTCGGTGGGGCCGAACCTTCCCCTGAGGTATCCCAGTGGGGTAAGGCACACGGTCTCCACGTGATCCGGAATTCCCAGCAGGTCTTTGATCTCCTGCTCCCGCCGGATATGGGTGGTGGTCAGCCGCGTCCCCAAACCCAACGCGCGGGCGGCCAGGAAGAGGTTCTGCGCCGCCAGCCAAATAGAGGAGCCGTACCGGTCCCTTACGATGGGCTCTCCGGCGGTATAGCCAGGGACCCTGGAGTGGTCAACACAGATGAGGATCATGGCCGGGACTTCGTGGAAATGGTTGGCAAGGTACCGGGCCGTCTGATATGCCATCGATTCCCCAGGCTGGGGTTGCGTACCCCTGGCAGCCAGCCAAAGCTCTCCGTAGATTTTGCCGATCTTGGAAACCAATTCCTTGTCGGTGATGGCGAAAAAATGCCACGGCTGGTTATTCCCGCCGCTGGGCGCTTTGGTGGCGGCTTCGATCACCTTGTCGATGGCTTCCCGGGGAACTGGATCCGGCTTGAACCGCGTGATCTGGCGCTGGGTATACATCGCCTCGAAAAGGCCCATCTCTTGCATCGCTTCAACTCCTTAGCTTGGGTCGCCCAGCCTTAACCATCGCGGCGCGACGACCCGTTGACATCCCTCTGCCCGAATACTAGAGTACTACAATAGCGGGACTGAGACACGGGAAACCGCTGGGTCTGGGCAGCCGCAAATCGTGTAGTCTTGAGGTGCTGATATGGCCACTGTTTTAGACCACACCATAGTTCCCGCCGTGGACCGGGAGAAATCGGTTGAATTTTACACCCGCATCTTTGGCTTTGAGAATCTGGGAGAAGTGGGACCCTTCTTGGCCGTCCGGGTCAACGAAACATTCAATCTTGATTTTCGCAACTCCGACGATTTCCGAAGCATCCATTACGCCTTCGCCATGGACGCCGGCGAATTTGAAACGGCATTCACCAGGATCAAAGAGTCGGGTATACCCTACGGCGACAGCCCAAGAGACCAAGAAAACATGAAGGGCCCCGGGATGACCGCCGGCGCTTTGGGGCAAGGGAAAGCGGTCTATTTCAAAGACCCCAGCGGCCACGTTCTAGAAATAAAGACCTATTAGTCGAGATTTTACCAGGTAAATCTCAAAAATGGTTCGACAAGCTCACCACGAACGGAGTGGGTGCCCTCCAACGCCGGAGTGGGTGCTCTCCAACGCCGGTAGGTATTCTCCGTCAACGGAAATGGCGCTTTCCTTCCGTTCGTCCTGAGTTTGTCGAAGGATTGCCCATTTTGGATAAGCGGCGATAATAGGCTCTCAAAGCATCGCCCAACAGGAGGCAGCTGTGCCGGATTTGACTAACGAAGAGATCAAGGCCCTGGGCCATGCTGTCGGCTTGGAAATAACGGAGCCGGACCTGACCGAGGTAGCCCACAGCCTAAACGCTCTACTTGAAGCCCTGGACGGTATCAACCCGCCCGGGCTGGACGAGGTGGAGCCGTTACCCATCATTCTGCCGCCAAAGTAAAGCTTTCAGCGGACAGCGGTCAGCAACCAGCCAATCAGAAACGCCCTCCTGGCACACTAATGGCGGGAACTAGCCAACTCGTCGTGACCTGACCGCGGGTTTAAGAAAAGCTCAGGGCTGAACGCGGATAGCTGACGGCTCTCTGCCCTAGCCATACCGGATGATGCTGCGGGCCACCGCGCCCTGGTCAAGCAGTTCAAAGGCGGTGTTGATCTCCTCCAGCTTGAAGGTGCGGCTGATCAACTCATCTAACTTCAGCTTTCGTGACATGTACAGGTCAACCAGCATGGGCATGTCGGCCCTGGGATAGCAGGAACCGTAGGTGCACCCCATCAACACCCGGTCCTGGTGTAGAAAATCCGGGTCGATAGTCAGTTCGGAACCGGTGGGAGCAACTCCCACCACCACGGTGACCCCTCCCCTTTTGGTGGTAGCCAGCGCCTGGTTTATCGCCATGGTGGAGCCGATGACCTCAAAAGCATAATCGGCCATCTCCCCGTTGGTCACTTCTCTGACTGCCTCAACCACGTCCTCAGTGGCGGCGTTGACCAGATGGGTGGCGCCGAACTGCAATGAATGCTCCAGTTTGGAACCGTGGATATCCACCGCGATGATCGTCTCGGCCCCGGCCAACTCGGCGCCCTGCAAAACGTTTAGGCCCACTCCTCCGGCGCCGATGACCACCACTTTGCTTCCGGGTCTGACCTTCGCCGTGTGGATGACAGCCCCCACACCAGTGGGCACGCCGCAGCCGATCAAGGCCACCTTTTCCAAAGGGGCGTCTTCCCTGACCAGCACCAGGCTGTCTTCGGGGACGACGGCATATTCTCCGAAAGTTGAAAGACCGTTGAAGTGGCTGATCTCCTGCTGGCCATTGCGCAAACGTTTCGTGCCGTCAAGCAAGGAACCACCCATGCCGTACCGTGCCTGGCAAAGGTTCTGTCTGCCCTTGATGCAGTAATCGCACTGGCCGCAGGAGGGAACGAAGGAGAGCACCACGTGGTCTCCGGGCTTGGCGTAAGTGACGCCGGGTCCCACCTCTTCCACGATGCCCGCTCCTTCGTGTCCCAAAACCACCGGCATCGGATGTTCCCGGTCTCCCTTGATGTAATGAAGGTCGCTGTGGCATACCCCGCTGGCCGCCAGTTTGACCAGGGCCTCCCGCGGGCCGGGGGCGTCCAGCGTAAGCTCCTCAACCCGCAGAGGCTGGAACTTTTCATACAAAACCGCTGCCTTCATCTAGTCTTCCTCCTGAACTGCCCTGTTTCCAGGATTCTCCGGAATTCGGATAGGTTCTGGCAGCCTAAACCGTTCCAATCCGCCAGTCAACTTACATCAGAGGTTGACCTGTTTGGCCAGGTCACCTGTAAAGCGGCCTTGACGCCCATTTCCGCGATAACTACAATCTACAGCGTTGATAGACCGGTGACAATCAGTCTTGGTTGCCCCGGATTTAGTGGATAATCCCTCCCCGTAGGGGGCATCGCGGAACGAAGACAGCCCTTGCTCTTGGGGTCCAAGGGCGACGGCACCCAACCAATGCAGGAGGAAAAGTGATGACTACGAAAGGCAAAATCAGCCCTGAAGAGTTGGAGAGATTTTACGAAAGTTCCAAGCTCGCCGGCGTGAAGCCAGGCTGGTTGGGCAGGGGCAGCCAGGCCCCCCCCCAAGACCCAGCCGTTCCTCTGGCGGTGGTCTGAGATCCGGCCGCTGGTTCACCTTAGCGGAGAGGTAGTCACCCCAGACCGGGACGTAGAAAGGCGAACCATGCGGCTGTCCAACCCCGGCCTTGATTACGGCACCACCCATACCATAACCGCCGCCCTGCAACTGCTGCTCCCTGGAGAGTGCGCTCCCGCCCATCGCCACACCCCCACCGCCATCCGGTGGGTGTTGGAAGGGGAAGGGGTCTCCACCACGGTTGAGGGCGACAAGTGCTATATGGAGCGGGGAGACCTGGTCCTGACTCCATCGTGGACCTGGCACGACCACAACAGTGAAGGCGACGGCCCGATGATCTGGCTGGACGGCTTGGACGTGCCGTTGATCCAGAGTCTGGACGCCAACTTCTACGAAGCGTTCCCCGAGGATCAGCAGCCGGTTACCGGCGTTGGTGAATCTGAGAAGAAATACGCCGCGGGCTCGTTGCGGCCGGCTTGGGAATCACCCAACACTCCCTATTCTCCCCTGTGGCATTATAAGTGGGACCGCACCTACGACGCCCTTTGGCGGTTGGCCCAGATCGACGCCAGCCCCTTCGACGACGTGGCGCTGGAGTTTTCCGACCCGGCCACCGGCGGCTCGGTGCTGCGGACCCTGGCTTGTTGGATTCAACTTTTAAGGCCGGGCGTGAAAGGCAAAGCCCACCGCCACACCACCAGCAAGGTGTATCAGGTGTTTGAGGGCGAAGGATATACCATCATCGACGGCCAGCGTTTCAACTGGAGCCGGGGCGACTTTTTCGTGGTGCCATCCTGGTCTTGGCACGAGCACGGGAATGAGTCGGAACAGGAAGCCATCCTGTTTTCCATCCAGGACAACCCCGTGATGAAGGCGCTGTCCCTCTTCAAAGAGGAGGCTTATGAGGAGAATGCGGGGCACCAACTCGTGACCGGAGTGTTCTCGGGCGTTGAATAGCGCTTCCATAGCCTTTCCAGCAACCCAACCCAGGCGGGTTAGATCAGTTAAAAGCCGGGGCCGAGTCTCAATCGATTCGGTCCCGGCTTTTGGCGTTCCGGCGGCGGCAGGCATGTCAAACGCCGAACCCGTGTTGGATCACGTTCGGGCTTTGGCCGGGCTTTGGCCGGGCTATGGGGCTAGCACCCACATGTATATGCGTGCACACGCCGTTGCCTCTTTCCTCAGCCTCCACTACACTCAAAATATCTGATATTTTATATCGTAATGGCTGGTGATGCCGCGCTTGAGCAAACCTCGTAAATGCCTCTTTTCCAGTGGGCGCCGCCCGCATTTGGCCCCGCCAGCGATGATTGGAGCGATTGCCGGAGCGATCATTGCCGCCGAGATGTTATGGGCCGTCCCCCTGCCCGCCCAAGCCCAACAGGTGCCTCCCCACGTTTTCATTGGCAGCGCGTCGATCGACAACCACCCCGTGTCCGATGGAACGGTGATCGTCGCCTGCGTTAACGGCGCCGGGGTTAGCAAGGCGGCAATCGATGGTGGCTCCTACAAGCTGTTGGTGGAACAACCGTTGGGACAATCGTTTGCTGGAAAATTCGTGCAGTTCACGATAGGCGACCGGCAAGCCGGCGAAAGCCATCCTTGGGAACAAGGCGGCGCCCATGAGCTAGATCTTCACGCCGGCAGCGATGCAGCGGGCCGAACCGGGGCGCCACAAGGGGACTTTGAATGTATGGCAAGAGTTCTTGGGCGATTGCCTATGGGCCCGCACGACGTATCCCCCCAGGAAGGAATCAAGCTATTCCAGGCTTGTCCCGGGGTCAGAAACAATATGGGAATGCTAATGGCAAGCGGGCCATCCGCGGATATTCCGCGAATTCCCCAGTTGAGCCCGGTGCAGAGCGAACTGCGGCAGGTTGAGCAGGAGATCGCCCGGGTGGAAAGGGAAACTCCGTTACAAATTCAACAGGAAATGAACCGGCTGGACCAGGAAATCGCTAACCTGGAAAGGGGCCTGTGGGACACGCTCCAGTTAGAGTTAGACCGGTTAGACCAGCAGAGGTTCGAAATCGAACGCCAGTGGCAACAAGAACTGCGGTCATCAGACTTCCGCCGGCATGCTCAGATAGAGTTCAAATACCGGGGCATACTGGATAATTTGGAAAGGGAGCGGTTTGAAACCGAGAGGGCGACTCAGTTACAGGTGGATCAGCAAGTAGGCCGCCTGTACAGAGACCGGGAAATCACCGAACGGACCATGTGGGATGACAAGCAACAGGAGATCAACCGCCTGGAACAACGCCGCTTCGAATTGCAAGATGCCCTGGAGCGGGAACGATTCGCCGCCGAGCAACGGCAGCACGAAGCCGAGGAACGGCGGCGGTTAGCGCGCGAGCGTCAGATGGATGAACAGCGGTTTCAACAGCAAGAGGAACTCGAACGGCAGCGTATCAATCAAGAACGCCATCGAATCGAGCAAGAAAGGATTTTCAGCGAGGAGAGGATGTAGCGAGAACGCCAACTTGAGGAAGAGCGGTTCCGGCAGCAAGAGCAAATGGACCGGGAGAGGATGGCCCAGGAGCGGTGCTTTAATCAGGACCGGCTCGACCGGGGAATCCAGGTCCAGGCCGGCCAGGTGGGCCCGAATCCCAATCTATTGGATCCAACCCCGCCTACCCGTTTGAATTTGCGTACCCGAGGATTCTTCACCAACTCTGCCTCGGGTGAGTTCAACGATCTCGATGAACTCTTTGACCCCACATCCCTGGCGGTGCTGGGAATAATATTGACCCTGCTGGCCACATCACTATCCCTGGTCAAGGGGAATTAGCAATGGCTATTGCACCCAAACGAAGCCTGGGGCACCGGCTATACCACAACACCTGGCTCGCCCTGTTGCGGCGGTTGCTAGTAAGCACGATCATCGCCGGACCATTCTTGTTGGGCGGCGGTTACGGCTTTTTCGTAGGCGGGTTTCCCCAATGGGGATCTTTGGTGGTGTTGGGCGTGGGGACGCTGCTCATGATAGCCGGCCTGTACATGAGCTTCACGGGAATCGTTCCTTCGCCTCCGTTGCTGCCCGGTGAAAACCAATTGGAATTACGCCACCCCACCATGAAGCCATCCTATGCAAGATTGTTGTTCAGTCTCCCCTTTCTGGGCTCAGCGTTCTACGTGTGGCAATATTCTGAATCGCCTTACGTTTACCCCTTCGTGCTGTTCATAGTAGGCCTGTTTTTCTTCTTCAAAGGGGCCATGCGGTACCTGCGAAACCTGCACATCACCTACGCCGTCACCGACCGCCGGGTGGTTCATATGTACCGGTTTCTTTGGCTAAATACCAAGAAGATCCCGGTTTCAAGGATCATATCCATCTCAGAAGCCCGCAGTTTTTTTGAGATCGTCACCGGCCGGGGCAGCGTGGTGGTGGCCAGCGGTATCGGCGAACGCCAGGTCATCAAGATCGAGGACATCAGCGATCCAGGCCCAGTGGCCGAATCGCTCCGGGCGATGCTTCCCACTTAGGCCCGGTCCTGCTGGATGCCTTTGGTTCGGGCGTATGGAGCCGTAAGGCGGGCACCAACCAAAAACCGTCAGCCTAAAACCGTCAGAAGGAAGTATTCAAGCGGGTCACAAGGCGTCAATCCTTTGATCTTCCAGCAACTCCTCTGCCCGGCGCAGTATCTTTTCCCGGCGTTCTTGTTCCATATCCCGCCCGTCAAGGTACAATTTCAGCGCCTGCATGGGCTCCAACCCCTGGGCAGCCTCGGCAGACAGACGGGTCCGCCGGTTTTCGCCGGTGGTCTCCCGGTTGATCGCCGCCACGTAATGAGCGGAGCGCAAAGCATCACGCAGGTCCGCCTCCCTCAGGTGGGGTTCCGCTTCCGGGGGCAAGGCCACCCGCACCCGCACCACGGCATCGGCCACCTCTTTCCGGCCAATGGCCCTCAGCACCACATCGGTAGGGTCCTGTTCGCCCGGGGCCACCGTCACATCCACGGTCACAAACGGGCGGGCGTTCAAACGGTGGAAGGAAAAATCTGTCAGCCTCCGGCCCTGGGGCGCGGCTGGGTCAAAATCAATCACGCAAAAACCCTTGTCGTCATTCTCCTCGCTGAAGTCCACCCTTTGCAGGCTACCGGAATATACGGCCATCGGACTGTCCCACCTCAGAACCTGATGTTTGTGTATGTGACCCAGGGCAACATAATCCAGTTGGGGCCTTCCCAGCGCCCCCGCCAGCAGCACGTGGTCTTGTCCCAACATCATGGAGCGTTCGCTGCCCACCGTAGCGCCGTTGACCGTCACGTGGCCGGCCAACATGGCGGGAACCTCCGGGTCCAATTCCGCGGCCCGCTTGCCAATGGCGGAGGTCATCCGGTCTTGGATCTCGTCCCGTACTTCCATGATGGTCATCCCCCGTGATTCTTCCCGGCTTAAGATCCCGCTGCGCCTGGGCCAGGGCACGGCCAATATCTGCATCGGCCCTCCCTTGGTTTGAATGGCGTAGTTTCGCAGATTATCGCCAACGGTCACGTGGGGTAATTCCAGGGTTGAGAATATCTCCACCGCCGTGGCCCGGCTGGCCGCGCTGGGCAGATCGTGGTTTCCCACAAGCAGAAAGACCGGGATCCCCGCGTGAGATAAACGGGCCAATCGGATGGCAAACTCTCGTTGATGGGTCTGGCTGGGGTCACGGCCCTTGTAGGCATCGCCCGCCAGCAGGACCAGGTCCACGTCTTCCGTCAGGGCATATTCGACTACCTGATCTAATGAAGACAAGAAGTCTACGAGCCGCGTGGATAAACCGGTCTGGAGATCTATCCGGCCATAATTCTCCACCCCGATATGCAGGTCGGAAAAATGTAGTACCCTCAAAACCGCCCCTCCAAAACACAATCACTATACACCTCAATTTGTTGACCAAAGGTAGAATTCCCAGTCCGGCTAGGGCCTCTCATTATTGACAACAGGGTCTGCCGTTCCTAAAATCTGTAATAGACTGCTTTTCGGTCCATCACCGGCACGGCGCGGCGGCTGGCATGGCCTGCAAAATCCTCACGAATAAGGTAATCGACTCATGACCACTTCCAGACAACTGTTCTCACTCCAAGAGTTCGACCTGGCGTTGGACCGAATAGACAGCGAAAAGGCAGAGGCCGAAAATGAGTTGGGTAACGGCGGAGGATCATCAAGGGTGGAGTCAGCCCTCGAATCTGAACGACAGACCCTTGAAGATGTGAGGTCTACGCACCGCGAGCAGCAGGCCGATGCCGAAGGCCAGCGGCAAAGGTCCAGCGACTTGGACCGGCAGTTGTACAGTGGCGACGTCACCAATCCACAGGTCCTCGAAAGTTTGCAGCAAGAAGCCGACAACGTGCGTAAACTTCTGCAGGATAGGGATACCAAACTGATGGAGCTATCTCTGAAAGCCGAAGAATCCCGGAACCGGTGCGCGGCGTTGGAGAATCGCATCACTGACATCCGGACCGCCTGGGAAACCCGTAGCTCGGAACTCAACGAAATAATAAAGGGGCTAGAAGCTAGACGAGGGGATCTGGGGCCGCAAAGAGGGGAGCTCGCCCAGGCTCTGGAACCACAGGCGATATTGGAATACGAGATGCTGCGTAAAGCCAAGGGAGGCACCGCGGTGGCCAAGGTTGAGCGTGGCCTGTGCCAGGCCTGCCGCATGGCCCTGCCCAGCCAGCACCATCAACAGGTCAAGAGCGGCCGCCAGAAGGTCCATTGCAGCAGCTGTGGCCGGCTTCTCTGCCAATAGGCTTCCGAATACTCAACGGCGGGCGAATCAAGGATTCGGTATATCCGCTTTCCCGCCGTTTACTCTCCTTTATTAATCGCCGGTTACGGATTTGCGCTCAATGCGACTTCAACTTGACCCCACCATAGCTGGATGCTAGAGTTTTCTGGGAGCGGCCGTGTGGACTGGGTGGCCGCCGCTTCGATTTATCGGGGGGGAGGAAAGTCCGGGCTCCACCAGGACAGGGTGCTGGGTAACTCCCAGGCCCTAGCTGCGGTTTTCTCGTAGCTGGGGACGGAAAGTGGCACAGAAACATACCGTCCCGGCTTGCCGGGATAAGGGTGAAATCGGACGGTAAGAGCGTCCGGCCGTCTGCGGTGACGCAGCGGCGGCCAAACCCCACCTGGAGCAAGGCCAAATAGGGGGACTATGGGTGTCCGGCCCGTCCCCGGGTTGGCTGCTCGACCCCGGCGGTAACGCCGTTTCGCGTTAGCGCGGGAGCTCCCTGGCCCTAGGGGCCAAGGGGCGGGCTAGATAGATGGCCACCATCCGCTTCGGCGGACACAGAACCCGGCTTACAGGTTTACACGGCCCTCCCTCCATTTACATACAATCTCCTACGAGTAAAGTACCGCATACAACAATTCGAGGACTTGAGGGCCTCCAAATCTGCCAGGCAAGGGCAAAGGTTTTCAGATCCAAGGGCTGTTTTAGTGGTAACAGTAAATTCAGAGGTTAAACGTGGGATACAGGGAAGATTCTTGCGCGGCGGTGGTTCAGGGATTGGAAGCCGTGGGGATTCAGTTCTTTATTCACGTTCCAGACAGCTTCGGCGCTCCGGTTATCGCCCACTTCGAAGCCAATGAGCAGGTCCGGTCTTTTCCCGTCGCCAAGGAGGAAGAGGGCATCGGGATAGCGGCGGGTTTGGCCATGACCGGGAAAAAAGGAGTCCTATTCTACCAGGACACAGGGTTGGGGAATTCCATCGGCGCCCTGACCACCTATGCCGCCGCCTATCACGCGCCTATCCTGCTTCTGGCCATCCGCCGGGGAGGATTCGGCGAGTTCAATGCCGCCAATTTCTTGTTCAGCGAGACGGCGATGGACATGGTGAATACCATGCGGATCAAGGCCTTCAATTTGGATTATAAGGTCCCCCTGGATCAATGGCCCAACGCAATCAAACAGGCCTACGACTACGCCCATATGACCCACCGCCCGATCATTGTATTTCTAAACCTAAAGGATTAAGACACAAGACCGTGCCTGCAGATTCTGGTGAACAATGAACGCCGCGGCCCCTGAACTCCATGCCAAATGAACGCATAGAAGCTCTGGGCTTGATCTCCCAACGGTTCCCAGCCGACCCGGTGGTTTTTACCTGCGGGGCAACCAGCCGGGAAATTGCCGCGCTGGAACGGAGGGAAAACCACCTCTGCGTGGTCGATTCCATGGGTCTGGTCAGCTCCATCGTCCTGGGTATAAGCCTGGGTTTGGAAGATGGCTCGCCAAAGCGAGTTGTGGGCGTCGAGGGCGACGGGGGCATGTTGGCCAACCTGAACTCTCTGGCCACCATAGGCTATCTTCAGCCATCGAATCTTCTGCTCATCGTGCTGGACAACGAAAGCTATGCCTCCACCGGGGGGCAGGCCACTTTCACCACCAGGCTAGACCTGGCAGCCTTCGCCGGGCAGTGCGGCTTCCGCACCTGGAAGGTGGATGATCTGGAAGGATTGGACAACGCAATCACCGAAGCTACGGCGCCGGAGACCCCAGCAGGTCCGGGATTTATCCTGATGAAGATCGCTCCAGGCAACGCTTCGGTCCCCCTGCTGCTGGACGATCCGGTGACCTTGGGCGACCGGTTTACCAGGTGGCTATCCACCGTTATGGCCGAATAACCTGGCTGCTCGTGCTGGCACCGTAGGGCCAACCGCGTCTCATTGACCGGCCACCGGCGGTCTCCGCCAAACCATGGACCACCCGACCGGCTGCGTCGAATTACGTTCTAATGGTTGATGATTCCATCACCAGCGATTATCATGTTGGCTGGAACAAGTGAGCATCGAACCAACCAACGGCCGGTGGCTCACACAGACATTCTTCCCCGGTTTACCCGTTTGAGGAGTCCTCAGCCCAAAAATGTTCCTGGATCTGCACAGCCATTCCGTGTCGTCTGACGATTCTAGGGCCACGGTAGAGCAATACCTGAAATGGATTCAGGTGCTACGTAAGCGAGATTACACGGTTGACGGCTTTGTGCTTACCGAGCATCGCAAGTTTGACAGCCATTTGTACTACTCCACCCTGGCGGAACAATACGGGGTCACCGTTTTAAAGGGGTCTGAACTGGATACCCGCTACGGGCACTTCCTGGTTTACGGAGTCACCGAGGCGATGACCAGAGATATAGATTTCAGCGACGTGAGGATGGACGCCCGGGTGCTGATGGAGATTGCCCGTAAACACGGCGCTTTGGCCGTTCCCGCCCACCCCGGCCGGTTTGGCATCGGCCTAGTGGACTACATGGAGCAGGGCGAGGAGTTTCGAGACGTGAAGATCGTTGAGCGGTTGAACGGCGGCAGCCGCACCGGGGAAAATGAACGGGCTTGGGAGCTTTGCGATTCCAAAAACTACCTGGGCATAGGCGGGAGCGACGCCCATCTCACCAGTCACATCGGCGTCTGCCTCACCAACTTCTCCCGGAATATTTCCAGCGAGGGCGAGTTGGTGGAAGCGCTTCTTTCAGGAGAGTTCCAGTCAGCCTGGCTGGAAGACACCAAAGTTTGAGCCGCTTAGAGTAGATTGGATCAAATCATCGGGTGAGCACCGGCTGGTAAGCTCGGGAAATATAGTCGAAACCGGTACTGGCTAAAGGCCAAACCAACCGGCTCAGGAGACGGGGCATGGCACTAGAACTAGAATACGACCGGTCGCTATACGGAGTGGAACACAAAGCGGGACCGTTTCCCGTGACGCAGGATGTGATCAAATCGTTCACCCTGGGAACCGGAGAAACCAATCCCATCTTCACCGACGAGGATGCGGCCCGGGCGGCGGGTTATTCCGGCCTGGTAGCTCCGCCCACGCTGTGCACCATATTCGTGCGCCAGGTGAAATTGCCCGACGTCAAACTCAATTTCGGAAAGTCTGGGATGCACGCGGGCCAAAAGGTCCAGGCGTTGGCGCCCATCGTGGTGGGAGACGAGATCACCGCCTCATCCCATTTGAAAGACGTCTACGCCAAGACTGGCCGCACCGGCACCATGGTTTTCGTCGTATGGGAGACCACCTTCAGCAACCAGAACGGCCAGGTGGTGGCCGAAGTGCAAGAATCGTTCGCCCGGCGGGAGTGACGCCCCCAGCCGCCCTTAGGGGGATGCCCGCCGCAAGCCTAAAAATCGGGCCCGAATCATCGACCCCAATCACAAACCCAACCAAACTTCGGCCAAGAGGTGGAAGACTTGCCTTATTTCGAGGATATAGATTTGGGCGATGAAGTCGGCCCGCTGGTGATAGAAGCATCCGATGAGGGAGTCTTGGCCTTTTGCAGGGTCTGGGGAAACGATGCTCCAAGCCGCTTCACCGATGCCGAAATCGCCAAAAAAGACCGGTTTTCCGGTCCCATCATCCCCGGCATCATGAGCATGGCGTTGATGGCCCGCCTGTTCACAAATTGGGCCGGACCTGAGGCGCTAAAAGACCTGGACTTGGTTTTCCGCCAGCCCGTTCCCCACAACTCGCCCTTGAGCATCTCCGCCACCATCACCGACACCCGCCAAGAAGACGGGGAGAATATTCTGGAATGCGACGTGTTGATGACCGGGCCAGAAGGCCAGCGGTACGTGGGCGGAAATGCCCTAATATCCCTGCCCAGCCGCACTTAGGATATTGCTTATTTGACTTGCGGCATCTGTACAAGGAGATGTAAAAGTAGACGCCCTTGTCACTGGACGCAAAACATATTTTAATGCTAATACTCTCTGTGATGCTGACTATAGCAGGGGGTGATACCTCCTCGGCGATCGTTATAGGCAACGTCAATCTGGTTATAATAGGAGCAGCGTCAGGTCTATTCTTGGTTCTTCAAGTACTCGTCGCCTTCGTTCTGAAGCTGAAAAAGAGTTGTTTCTTCTTCGCCAGATCGCCCTCAAGCAATTAGAAAGGGGAATTGCGGAAGACGAAGCACTCGATGGCAGAATCCGACAAGAAATCCGGGAGGGAAATCTTCCAAGGGCTCCAGAGTGGGACGAGTTTCGGAGAAGACGCCAGTGACTAAATTACTACTTGCCGAGCCGGCGGAAGAAGAGCTTTCTAAGTTACCAGACAGAGTATTTCACCGTATGGCTAAGGCGATTGGGAGACTCGCCAAGGATCCGGTATCAGGATCACATTTCTTGCGTGCCACCGATCATGGAACGAATCTACATGTCGTAAGGGTCGGCGATTACAGGATAATCTACAGTATTAATCAAGACCCCATCATTGTTACCGTCTTACCTGTGAATAAGAGCAAAGACCATGCGAATCGGTAGCGCTTACTGGCCGCATGAGAAGAGTGGTCCATTTCGGAAATTGGATTTAATCCCTGAAACGGCCGCCAACCCTGTTAGATGCCCAAAAGAACGCAATCGAGGGCTTAAATGTTAGAGCGGCTGCGCCAAGCGGCTTTCATGGTCAACGACCTGAAAGAGGCCGAAGACCTCTACCGCCAAACTTTAGGAATGGAGTCTTGCCGCTCCGAGGAATTGACCAATTTCGGCCTGGTGAATTCCGTTTTACCGGCGGGAAACGGCACGTTTGTGGAGCTACTCCAACCAACCTCGCCCGAGTCGGCAGGAGCCCGCTTCTTGGCCCGCCGTGGTGAGGCGCCTTATCTTCTGATATTCGAGACCAAAGATTACACCAAGCTCCTCGACCACCTGAAAGGCCTTGACGTCCGCATTACCGGCGAGAGCGACCGGCCCCAATCCCGGTCGGCCTTCATCCATCCCTCGGCCACCAACGGCGCTTTCCTGGAGATCGTCCAGGTCAAAGACCCCGCCAACCCTTGGCCCGCGGCCGGCCCCGATTGGCAGACCAGCCAGGCCAAACCACTGACAAGCCAGTTGAAACAAACGGCGATCTTGGTAAAAGATCTGGATCAGGCCACCCAACGGTGGGCAGAATTATTTGGGATTGAACCCACCAAGAGGTTCCAGATCAGCTTCACCGATCTGGAGATCGCGGTCCTCCCTTTGGGAGACGGTAATACATTCATCGAACTGGCCCAACCAACCAGCGAGGACACATCCTCTGCCCGATTCCTGAACCGGTATGGAGAGGGGATATACCTGACCATCTACCAGATCAACGACTCGCTGGCCCTTGACGCGCACTTGGAGGAACAGGGCGCCCGTTACACCTCCTCTCGCCAAACTGCCAACTATACCAACTTGGGTTTCAACAGCATTTGGATTCACCCCGCCTACATGAAAGGCGCGTTCACCCAACTCTCCCAGGTACTGGACCCGGTAAATCCCTGGCCGCCCGCCGGCGACAGTTGGTACAAGTAGCCGGACCTTTCTGCCCGAGTGCGAACCGGCCCGCTATCTATAATTGACCCTAAAACCGTGTCATGCTAAAGTTGTTCAACTAAAGAGACTTGGTATCAATTCAATGGCCAAAAGAAGTAGTTCCCTGGCAACCCAATTATTGGAGACCCTGGAAGAGCGGGGGCACCGCTCGACGTCTCCCCGGCGTGCCGTGGTCAACGCCATAGCCGGTCAAAGCAAGCATTTCACCGCCGAGGAGTTGCGGGGGCAGCTGCCGGGCGTGGGCCGGGCCACTATCTACCGGGCGTTGAGGTTGTTGGTTGATTCCGGCGTCCTGTGCCGGGTGTTGCTGGAAGAGGGCGACCTGCACTATCAACTTAGCCATCGAGGCCATCATCACCACCTTCTGTGCGTGGAATGCGGATCGTCTCAAGACCTTTTGGGCTGCGACATAGAAGACCTGCTTCAAACGGTTTCCGCCGCCCACGAATTTCAACTCAGCGGCCATTGGCTGGAAGTCTACGGCAAGTGCCGCGAGTGTATGGACCGTGCAGCCATCCAAATTTAATATTTCTATAGGCCGGTCTCTTTTTTTGACTCCTATTGATACGTTGTCTCATATACTGAATTTACTGATACCAGGAATGACGGCCATCCCTTCAAATCAAGCTTCAACACGATTTCTTGGCCGGTGTCTTGGATCAACCCCGGCGGCGCCGACCTTCATCTACCTGGCAGCCGCGGTGCTGCTGGCGGGATGCTCGGGCGCCCATGCTGCCAATGTAGCCGGAAACAAAAATCCGGACATAGTCATCGTGGTGGCCACGGTGCCGGTGTTGGCCGACATGGCTCGGAACGTTGGCGGCAGCCTGGTGGAGGTCCACTCTGTGGTTCCACCAGGGGCGGATGCCCATTCCTACCAGACGACCCCCCGTGATAGCGTGACCATCAGCCGGGCCAGCATGACGATATCCAACGGTGCGGGCTTCGACGATTCCCTGATCCCCATATTGCAAAGCGCGCGTCCCAGCGGCGCCACCCACGTAGTGGCATCCGATGGGGTGGACAACGAATCTCAGAACAACCAAATTTTTGGCGGATTAGAAGCCGATCCTCACTTTTGGCAAGACCCCATGTTGGCCATCCACTACGTGCAGCAGATACGCGATGGACTCGTCCAGGTGGACCCCGGCAACGCCGCGCGGTATCGGTCACAAGCCCTGGATTACATAGCCCACCTGCAAAAACTGGACCATGAGATCGCCGGACTATTAGACCAGGTGCCTTCCAGCCGCCGCATCTTGGTCACCCATCATCAAGCCTTCTCTCACTTGGGCGGGCGGTACGGATGGGAGACCATGGCCCTGGCCCCGGGAGACGCCGGCTCCGTAACCCCCGAAGCAATCCTCCTTGTTTCCGAAATAGTTAAAAACGCCGGTCTGCCATCGGTTTTTGTCGAGCCAAGGTTTCGTTCATCGGCATTAGAACAGGTGGCCCGGGACGCTGGAAGCAGGGTGTCGCCTATATACGCCGGCCTGGGTACCGAGGCAAATACCTACGTGGAAATGATGCGTTTTAACGCCCACAGTCTGGCCGATAACCTTCGATGATGGAGAGTAATTCTGTCCGTGGTTAACGCAAGCACGCCTGCCTCAAGCAAAGTTATACATGACAAAGCTGGGACTTCCAATAAGGCTCCCGCCAGTCACGCATTAGACATCCAGGGGCTGTGGACCGGTTACGGCCGGCGGCCAGTCCTGGAAGACGTCACTTTCCAGGTCGATGCCGGGGAAGTTCTGGGAATCATTGGGCCCAACGGTTCGGGCAAAACCACCCTTTTGAAGACCATTTTGGGCCTGGTGACGCCGTGGCAGGGAGAAGTGTCGGTCCTGGGAAAGCCCGCGGTAGAGCAAAAAAAGCTGATGGGGTATATGCCCCAGGCCGAGCAGGTCGACTGGGATTTTCCAGTAACCGTCGGCGACGTCGCCCTGATGGGCCGGTACGCCCGCCGGGGTCCCTTCCGGCGCACCACCAGAGAAGACCGGGATGCCGCCGGCCAGGCCTTGCGGCAGGCCGACATGTATGAGTTGCGCGACAATCTGATCGGCGAACTTTCGGGCGGCCAAAGGCGGCGGGTGCTGTTGGCCCGGGCCTTGGCCAACGAGCCTCAACTTTTGTTGATGGATGAGCCAATGGCCGGACTGGACGCCACCGCTCAGCACCAATTGTTGGACTTGTTGGACGATCTGCGGTCCCAGCGCACCACCATCGTTCTCAGCACCCACGACCTGTCTTGCGTATCGGCCTACTGTAGCTACGCCGCCTGCCTGAACCAGAGATTAATAGCATTCGGGCCGCCATCACAGGTCCTTAACGAAGAAGTCCTTAGCCAGACCTTCGGCAGCCACCTGCTGATGGTGCATCTGGACGGCCAGGCCTACGCCTACCAGCACCACAGCCACGACGATGGCCCAGCCGAGATCCCAGAAGACGTGCCTCATTAGAACTATCTGGAACATAAAAACCGTTTATCCAACGTGGACCATCCTTCGACGGGCTCAGGACGAACGGGCAAAAAGGGCCGTTTCCGTTCGTGGTGAGCTTGTCGAACCATAATTTGAGACAGGTATTTAAACACTGGAAGCGAAATTTTTCTGGGCACAAGTTGCCCAGTTTTAGCAGCAGATGATTGACGCCGTCACCGCACCCCTAGAGTATGCATTCATGCAGCGGGCGCTTCTGGCCGCCGGGCTGGCGGGTTTGGTTTGCGCCGTGGTCGGCATTTTCGTCGTCCTGAAGGGAATGGCATTCATGGGTGACGCGGTCGCCCATTCTTCCCTGGCGGGAATGTCAGTCGCCTATTTCTTTGGCGGCAACGTCTTCTGGGGGGCCCTGGCCTGGGCCGTGCCGGCTTCTCTTGCCATCACGCTCATCAGCCGCCGGGCAAACTTGAGGCTGGACACCGCCATTGGGATCATTTTCGCCAGCGGTTTCGCCGTCGGGATCATACTCATGAGCCGAGTTTCCAACTACACCGCCGATCTCTTTGGCCTGCTATTTGGCAATCTCCTTGGCGTTTCCTGGTCAGATGTGATCCTCATCTCGGTCATTGCTGGGGCTGTTTTGGTGATAGTCGCCGCACTGTACAAAGAACTGCTGTTCACCTCCTACGACGCCACCATGTCGGCCGCATCTGGGATACCCGTCCGCCTGGTCGAATACCTTTTGCCCCTGCTGGTGGGTGTGACCACCGTCGCGTCCCTCAAAGCAGTGGGCATCGTATTAGTGCTGGCGTTGCTGGTCACCCCGGCCGCCACGGCCACTCTGCTGGCCAGGCGCCTGCCGGGAATCATGGCCTACAGCATCGCGGTGGCGTTGGCGGCCACCGTCGCCGGGCTTTACCTGTCCTTCTATGCCGGTCTTCCATCCGGCCCCAGCATCGTGGTTGTGGCCACGGGTTTCTTTTTGCTGGCCCTGCTATTCTCTCCCAGCAAGGGTCTGCTGTGGCGCGGGCGGCGGGAGCGGTTGGCGGTGGTGGACGAGAACGGCGGTTAGGCAGGGGCGGGATTGTCGCTGGATGGCGTTAAAACGGGGTAATTGACGGAGAGCCAGCCAACATCGCCGCCCGCAACTCCTCCACAGCGTGACACAACCGCCTAAACGAACGCGAGTTTGCATGGGCTGTTGGTGTGTCAACCAGCGATGACATCTTGACCTGGTCTATAGTTGGCTTGTAAGCCCGGCCCTGCGGCATTTGCTGGGTAATCCACTCTTTGACATCGGCCAAAACCTCAGGGTCCCCTTCATAAACAACAACTTTATCTGACGCCGATGCGCCTCGAATGGTATCTAGATTAGCTAAAAACCACGCCTCATATTCACGCACCGCGCACACTACGGCGATCGGGACCGAAACGCCGACTGTCTGGCACCGGCCGCAAATCTGCTTCGCCAACTCGGTAGCACAATCGTCATCCACATCAACTAGAACGATGATTGCTCCGCAATTTGGCGTAGTAGGGCGTATTCAATGAACCTCTCAATTCCGCCGGGCCGGTCGAGGGTGCTTCTGCCACCAGCTTTCTTGGGCTTGGCTACCCCTATGTCGAAAAAAGTAAAATATTCGTAGAGAATTTTTCTGATCAATATCGGCGCAGCTTGAACGTCCCCTGGTCCCTCTACAATTGGTACGATGTCACTCAAATCTACGACTCATCTTTGGCAGCGAGTTGCAGACCTTCCATGCGATGCAGTTCACCCGGAGAAAACAAGCCTTTAACGACGTCAGCTTTCTGATGTTCGGCGACAGAGCCTACCCTTGTCGAACCGCTTTCGGCGTCGACGCTTCGGATGCACTCGATGGGCAGGCTATCGAGAAGCTCCGGGCTATGGGTTGTAACAAGCACCGACGTTCGGCGGGAAGTTTCTAAGATCACTTAGGGCAAAACGGACAGAGCGCCAGGATGTATCGTAAGTTCAGGTTCTTTAATCGCGATAAATGGTGGTGTAGGGTCCTGGTATAAAGCGACCAATAATCCAAGCGTGCGAAGTGTTCCGTCCGATTCCTCAGAGGCGTCTAACCAAATTCCTTTACCGGGTGCGTCTCGATCATTATGCAATAGTCGAACCACTAAGTGGCCGCCTGCCCGAGTCACGGAAATATCCTCCACGCCAGGAACGACCTGGCCTAGAGTGCTCAAAGGCTCTGTGAAGTACGGGCTTCGTTTCCGTTTCATATCGTCCAATAACGACGCTAAATTTTCCCCGTGTTCTTGTAACGGGTATTTACTCGCCATTGACTGCGGTTCCCTAAGTGCATCAGGGAAAATATGATAAAAACGCGTCCACTTCAAATATTCAACACTACGTTCCAAGGTCAGGCGACTCCCGAGAGAAAAATCGCGCAAGGCGACGGAACTCCAGGAGAATCGCATCGCAAGTCCGGCAGTGATATATGAAAATGGGAAAGCTAAATCTGACCCGTCTTTGGTTTCGGACGCTACCATTGCCCTGAGATCGGTTTCTTCGCGGTATGCTCTAGATGCCGCCCTTGGTCTAGTCAATCTACCATGCTTGATTTCGAAATCAATCGACCCCGAACTTATTAGGGAATTTGTACCTGTGGCCCTCTCGAGTATGACTTTATGCAGGCCATTACTATAGATACGAACGATAAATTCATAGACCACCGACGCCGGTTCATAGTCGAAGGCCAGACCAACGGTTACGTCGGTAAACCGGGGACGGGGTTAATAACGCCTAGCCGCATGATCGCCTCTTCGAGACGTAAGAGTGGTGTCCAAACCATCTTTAACCGCGTCCGACACGAATCGAAACACATCAACAATATTGCTTTTCCCTGACGCATTCGGTCCAACCAGAACAGTCAACGGCCCAAGTCTTAATTCAAGGTTTTCGATGCGTCGAAAATTCTTGGCCCAGATTTTCGATATTCTTGGAGTTTTGGCGTCCGTAGTAGCCATTGGTTGCCTACCTGCATGGATTACTTCAAGTATACACGCCGCGTATTTACCTGTTGTCGTTGGGAAATCAAACTTAATCCATGGAATGATCTACGCATGACAAACTTCCGCCCACAACATAATCAAGCGTCGTTGAAAATACGGCAACCACTTCAGTGTTAGAATGCGCGACGAAAACTATCTTGGTTGCAAGAAACCGAGGAGGTCAGGAATCACAATGTACGACCTGAACGGGAAAGTCGCGGTGGTCACTGGCGCTGGGGGGCGTCACGGCATCGGCCGGGCCATTGCCCTGCGTCTGGCCGAAGAAGGGGCCGATGTGGTGGTCACCGATATTCAGCGGAGCACCGACCGGATGCGCGAAGAGGACCGGCAGGCTGGATGGCGTGGATTGCCCAGCGTGGTTGAGGAGATCGAGGACCTGGGCCGCCAGTCCATCGGCCTGTTCTCCGATGTCACTGACAGCGCTCAAGTGGCCGACATGGTGCAGCAGACCGTGAACCGGTTCGGCAAAATCGACATTCTGGTTAACAACGCGGGCTCGCAGCCGGGGCCCGACCGGGTGCTGGT
This sequence comes from Dehalococcoidia bacterium, assembly GCA_034428715.1. Classification (GTDB taxonomy): domain Bacteria; phylum Chloroflexota; class Dehalococcoidia; order Lucifugimonadales; family UBA3495; genus Io17-Chloro-G2. The sequence goes on from DAOUHE010000285.1 coordinate 25,569, forward strand.
GGTCGAGTTGGGCGAAGAAGCCTTTGATGAAGTCATGCGGGTAAACGTTCGGGGCACCTACCTGTGCTCCAAGGCCGTGGCTATCCACATGATAGAGCGCGGCGGCGGCGGAAAGATGATCGTCATCTCTTCCGGCGCCGGCAAACAGGGGATCGCCAGGTACGCCGCCTACTGCGCTTCTAAGTTCGCCTTGATCGGTTTCACCCAGGCTCTAGCCCACGAACTGGCGCCCCACAATATCAACGTCAACGCCATCTGCCCTGGCTTGGTCAACACCGAACGGGTCGACTTCATTGCGGCCGCCCTGGCGGCGGAGGGAGAATCGGCGGAGGAGCACCGGGCATTGATGGTCCGGTCCCGGGCGGAAGCGGTCCCCTTGGGCCGCATCGCCGAAGCCGGCGACATTGCCCGCATGGCGGCGTTCCTCTCGTCCAGCGAATCTGATTACATGACCGGTTTATCCATCAGCGTCTCCGGCGGCTCCCAGATGCACTGACGGTCCTGCTTGCTGGTGTTACTTAAACCTTGTACCCGCCCTGGACGATCCTTCGACAGGCTCAGGACGAAAGGGTGGGAAAAGCCTTCTCCGTTGGTGGTGAGCTAGTTGAACCACCTTTTGATCCAATTCCTAGGCGGATCTGACTCTGCCGGTTTAAGCCGGTGTTTCCAGCGGGGGACGAGGGAGCCGGGCGGGTTGCCGGGCCAGGAAAATGAATAAGGCTCCGACCAGGTGCACCACAAGGAGGATGGAGTAGAAGATAAAGTAATTGCCCACCGTCTGCTGGAATACGGTGGCCAGGACCGGTCCAACTCCCAACCCAAAGGTTTGAAAAGGGTTCAGCACGCCCACAATGGTGCCGTAGGACGCCCGGCCGTAATATTGGGCCAGCACCATCTGTTCCAATGAGCCCACAGGTCCGGAGAATACTCCCCAAATCAGGGCGAACGCCAGAGCCATGGCTAAAGAATCGACCCACATCAAGAACACCAGCATAGCGGCGGTCCCCGTCAGACAGATGACCAAGCACCGCCGCGGTGTGATTAGATCCGCCAGGTAGCCCCAACCAAGATTGGTTATGGCGAGAAAGGTGCCAAAGCTAAGGACCCCAACGGCCTGGGTTTTGGATAAGCCGGCCTCTTCGTAGAGATAGGGCACCAGGCTGTAGCCGGTGGTGCCGGCCGCAATGGTCCCCATGACCGCGGTCGCGCCAATCAACCAATATGAGCTGGTGCGCCAGGCCTCCTTGGCGGTCCAACTGAACTCCACACCAGACCCCCGGCCCGATCTCGATCCCCCGGCGACTCTCGAACCCCTGGCCAAGGCGCCGGTGCGGGCCATCTCGACCGGAGTGTCTCCGTCAGGCAACATGCCGATATCTTCGGGTCGCCGGCGCATTATCAAAACCAGCGGGACCACTAAGATGAAGCTGAGTATTCCCCAGTAACGGTAAGCGGCCCTCCATCCCTGATGGATCGCGATGAATGAGATGATCTGGATGTTGATGGCCCCACCGACGGGCCGGTAGGTGGACATCAATGCCAAGACCATGTTGCGCCGGCGCCGGAAAAAGTTCACCGCCGCGGTGCGGGGCACCACGCCGATGAGGGCCGGATTACTGACGGCGCGGCCCAGTATGTAGGCCGCGAAAAACTGCCAGATTATATTTACTCCTCCCAGCCACAAAAAAGAGGTGGCCGCCGCGACCAGACCCGCCGCCATCAACCACCGGGGGCCATGACGATCGGCCAGCCGTCCCAGGAAAGGAGCAAACAGGCCCGAAAGCCAGGTCCCGCCGGTCACCGCCAGAGAGATGGTGGTGGCCTCCCAACCGGTGTCTTCGGTGATGAATATCTGGATCCCACCGATTACCACCTGGGTCACGCCGGTGGCGGCAAAGGCGGAAACGAATGCCATCACGAGTATCAGCCAACCGTAATAGAAGGGGGTTTTGATCCGCCAGTTTAAACTGGTGCGAAGCCTAGATACCATTGAAAATTACGAAACCACTCTTAAATATTCCGAAACTCCATTTTCCGTGACATCCAACGACGGTAATGAACTGACAATATCTCGAAACTGAATATTGACCCTTGGCTTGAATCATGATACCGCATTTCACCGCCGGTATCCAAATGACCACGTCCTATGATTCACCAACATTCGGCATCGCTTTTTAGCAAACTCCTTTATGCCGCTTCTCTGCTGTTTGACGATGGCGGGTAACGCCTTATCCTAAGGTTAATCGGTCAATCAACCTCCTTCCCCGCCCGATTGTCTGGTGTTAGATTGGGAGGGAAGGAAAACGGGCATGTCTAGCCAGCATAACCATCAGGCGCAAGATACCGGTTACACCGGTGGGCACGCTGCGGGCCACGGACACACTCACGGTACCGTGGACCCGGCGATCTTTGCCAGCGCCAGGGGCATTTGGGCCACCAAGTTGTCGCTGATTGCCCTCCTAGCCACGGCGGTGGTACAAATCGGGGTGGTGGCCGTCACCGGCAGCGTGGCGTTGCTGGCGGATACAGTACACAATTTTGGCGACGCCGCGACTGCGATCCCACTATGGATCGCCTTCAGCCTGGCCCGGCGTCAGCCGACCAAACGGTTCAGCTACGGTTACGGCAGGGCCGAGGACCTGGCGGGCCTCTTCATCGTCATGGTGATCCTTGCCAGCGGGATTTACGCGGCATATGCGTCTATAATTCACCTTTCGGATCCGCCGGCGTTGGCTTACCTTTGGGCGGTGGCGGCGGCGGCGTTGATCGGGTTTCTGGGGAACGAAGCGGTGGCACTATTTCGCATCAAGATCGGCAGGGAAATAGGAAGCACCGCCTTGATCGCCGACGGTTACCACGCCCGGGTCGATGGCCTCACCAGCCTGGCGGTCTTGCTGGGCGCACTGGGGGTCTGGCTGGGTTACCCCCTGGCCGACCCCATCGTGGGCCTGGTGATCAGTGTGGCGATCCTGAAGATCGTGGTATCTTCCGCCAAGCCGGTTTTGGCCAGGCTGTTAGACGGCGTGGAACCCGGGGTGGTGGATGAAGTGCGTGAGGCCGCAGGAGGGACTATTGGAGTAGGGGATGTCTCGGAGGTCAGGGTCCGATGGCTGGGGCATCGCATGTTGGCGGAGGTCAACATCGCCGTTATTTCCATCATCACGGTGGAGGAAGGACATCGGATCGCCCAGGATGTGCACCACCAATTGCTGCACCAACTACCCTACCTTTCCAATGCCACCATACACGTGGACCCGAGTGAAACTTCTGGAGAGGGTCACCATCCCCGGCCCGGCGCCCACCAAATCGAGTAAACCCGGACAGATCACCGAGAACGATTCATTCCCTCAAGGATAGAGGCGGAACACCAAGCTAGCAGGAGGCCAAATCATGGCCCTGGACCGGCAGGAAGTCCAGCACATGGCAACCCTCGCCCGTATCGGGCTCACCGAACAGGAGTTGGATAGCTTTCAGGACCAGCTTTCCCATATCTTGGAACAGTTCAAGATCCTGGAGGAGTTGGACACTTCGGGTGTCAGTCCCACCGGTCATGCCGCCGGGGATTCTGGCAGTGCAGGGGTCATGCGGGACGATATACCCCAAGAATCATCGTCCTTCGAAGATGTGTTGAGCAATGCCCCTCGACAGGAAGGAGAGTTCTTCCGCGTCAAAGTCGTGTTGGAGGAGTAGATTTGGCCGGCCTTTACCAGTTAACCATCCATGAAGCCCACCGGCGGCTGGCCGGTAGGGAGATAAGCTCCGTCGAGCTTACCCAAGACTGCCTGGAGCGCATTCACCAGGTGGAAGACCGGGTCAAATCTTTCCTGACCATCACCGAAGACCCAGCGATGGAACAGGCCAGGCAAGCCGATAAAAGAATCGCCGATGGAGAGTGCGGACCATTGACGGGGATACCGGTCCAAATCAAAGACGTCATTTGCACCCAGGGGGTAAACACCACCTGCGGGTCGCGGATGCTCCAAAACTTCGTGCCGGTATACAACGCCACCGTGGTGGATAAGCTTTACCAGCAGGGTGCTGTCATGTTGGGTAAGGGCAACATGGACGAGTTCGCCATGGGGTCTTCCACTGAGAATTCGGCCTTTCATCCCACCCATAATCCCTGGGACTTGCGGCGGGTACCCGGCGGCAGCAGCGGCGGCGGCGCGGCCTGCGTGGCCGCGCAAGAGGCTACCTATGCCCTGGGCTCCGACACCGGCGGCAGCGTTCGCCAACCCGCGTCGCTGTGCGGAGTAGTCGGCATGAAACCCACCTATGGACTGGTCAGCCGGTACGGTTTAATCGCCTTCGCGTCATCCCTGGACCAGGTCGGGCCCATAACGCGAGATGTCACCGATTGCGCGCTGGTTCTCAACGCCATCACCGGCCACGACCCCAAGGACTCCACTTCGTTGCCCCAGCAGACCACAGATTACACCGCGGCCCTGACGGGGGGCGTAAAAGGTCTGCGTATCGGCGTGCCTGAAGAGTATTTTGTCGATGGTATGGAGCCCGGTGTCCGTGATGCGGTCCAGGCCGGGATCAGGGCACTGGAAGGTCTGGGAGCAAGCGTGGAACCCGTTTCCCTACCCACCACCAAATATGCGCTGGCCTGCTACTACATCATCGCTCCCTCCGAATGTTCGGCCAACCTTTCCCGGTATGACGGCGTAAAGTTCGGTTATTCCTTCCAGGAAACCAGTGACATGATGGAAGCCATGGAAAAGACGCGGCAGTTCGGGTTTGGCCCGGAAGTGAAGCGCCGGATCATGCTGGGGACGTACGCCCTGTCCAGCGGCTATTACGACGCCTATTATTTGAAGGCCCAGCAGGTCCGCACCTTGATCCGCGAGGACTTCGACCGGGTGTTCCAACAGGTAGACGCGCTGGTCACCCCAACGTCGCCGGTGGCCGCCTTCCCCCTGGGTGACAAAACCGATGACCCGGTACAAATGTATCTCATCGACGTTTGCACCCTGCCCATAAACATAGCAGGCCTTCCTTCAATCTCATTACCCTGCGGCTTTTCCCAGGGCCTCCCCGTGGGCATGCAGCTCATCGGACCCCACCTGTCGGAACAAACGCTGTTGCGCATAGCTCACGCCTACGAGCAAGCGACGGAATGGCACGAAGCGAGGGCGGTGTTGTAAGCCGTTGGCAGCTCCACCAAAGATTGCAATAGCTCTAAAACTTAAAGATATTTGTTGGGCCGTTTAGGACCGAGCCAGCACCTTCGGTCGCCCAGCCAGTCCTTGGCCCTCTCCAGGTCGTAATGGGCCTGAAGATTCATCCAAAAGCCCTCGGTTGTCCCGAAGTAACGCGCAAGGCGCAGGGCGGTATCGGCGGTCACCGTCCGCTTGCAGTGTACGATCTCGTTGATACGGCGAGCCTGAACCCCAATATCCTTTGAAACCATATACTGGCTGATACCCAGTGGTTTCATAAATTCTTCAAACAGAATCTCGCCTGGATGGACCGGCATCAGCTTTGCTTTAGCCAAATCGCCCTCTAATGATAGATGGTTACCTCAACCTGATTAGCGCCGCCGTTCTCCCATATAAAATTATATCGCCTATATTTAATTCCCGTATAAACTGATTCTACCAAAACGAGCATAATGAGGGGGCCCGGAAATTCAGACAGGCAGCTATCCGAGGGTTCCTGCGCCTACAATACGCGCAGCTGTTGCTGGGAAGGAGGAGTGGAACGTTTCAAAAGAACTCAGAAAGCCCAGCCCAACATTCAGGTCCAACGTGGCCCTATAAGCGGTGATAGGCGAGGAAACGGATCAAACAAGCCGTTGCCTGCCGCTCGCGAAGCCCCTACATCCATGGTGGGGTGAAGCCCTTTCCCCCAGCCCATTGCCGTATCAGCCAACGGGGATGCGGCAGTGAGCACCGGCTAATTACACCTAGCCTCCACAAGGATTACCTGAACTCAAAGCTCGACCGATGCCTAGCGGTAGGAAGACCACCAGTCTCAGTAAATCTGACAGATATTAAATCGCCCGGACTCACACTAACAGAGTCTGTTATGTTGCTTTTGACACTGTCCCAGTCAGCGGCTGTGTGCGTAATACCTAAAGAAAAATCCACACCATTGACACGCACAGTAACAATCATGACCGCGCCCGCCGCGGGTGCTTGGGATGGTACAACAAAGAGGTTCGACAGAGTTCCACTACGGGGTGCTGCCGTGCGACAGTCGACTTCGAAAACACAGAGGGAAGCCCCGATAGAAAACGACGTAGAATTGGGGCCCGACGGCAATCCAACCGCCGCCGTGTGCAAGATCGCTCCTCCGCCCGCTGCTACGGGTTGGTTCCACGAGAGTTGAGTCTCGTTTTTCTTACACCTGGCAAGTTCGCTGACTACGCGCAGCCATCCTTGTACCTCGTTGTCATTCTTGTGATTCCGGAAGCATCCGTGGATGGTGCCGTCGGTGGCCGGGATTGACCCCATAGAGAAAACAACACCCCATCCCGCCACTGCAGAGACTACCAAGACCACAATTGCTGCCAATAATTTGATGTTCATTCTAGCTTACCTCTTAACGCCAGGATTTCTAAGATGAAACTGGTCTCCCCCAATACATACGACCCTCGGAATCCCGTGGTCTATGTGCCGACTCTAGCACGGGCTACCATGTCAGGCTAACAACTCAAAAACCTCGGGCCTTGGACGCGTCGGCGCCGCTGCGTGAGCCCGGTTTTCGGCCAATTGACCGGCGGTACTGCCTTAACGCCCGGCGCTGGAAATCCTAAGCCATACGACATCTGTGAGCCGGTCTAGGCCAGTTGTACTGTCTTCCCAGCACCTGCTGACTAAACTCCGTATGGCCGTGGCGTCGGCGTCCAGTACAACCAACAAAAATCTGCGGGCGACTTCTTGACCACCCTATCGGTGGACCATCCTAGCCCTCGGGTGCCTCCTGCCTGTCCTTGATCTGTAATCGCACCAGCACAGTCCGGGGATGCTATTAAAGCACGCCCTCCACTGGCGGATAACGCAGTTGCTGTGTTGGTCCCGGCGGTTGCCGGGTAGAGCCTCCAAGCGATTGCCTGGAGGGACCCGCAAATCAGCTAAAGAAACAGCGGCATCCAACATTACCGACTTACGCAGGGCGATTTTTTATATATCCGCCGGCAACTTCCCACATCGCTCTCGATGAAAAACTCGGCGCGAATCATCGTCACGGAAGCTGACAATCATCCCGTCCTATAGTTTCACACCGCGCTATTATTGGCAGGCGATATCGAATCTATAATACAACGGCGGTTTGGTCACCCCACTCTTTTCCTGCAAAACCCTCCGGTGCTAGAATATCCGGACAGGAGGGACACCATGCGGCGCAGCAAGATAAAGGACCTTTTGAGCGGACAACAGGCTGGGGGTGAGGTGCTGGTGCAGGGTTGGGTGAAGACCAGACGTTCCTCAAAAAACGTCGCGTTCATCCAGATCAGCGACGGCTCGACGTTGACCGACCTTCAAGTGGTGGTGGAGGAGTCCCTTCCCGCCTATCAAATCGTGGACTCCTTGAACACCGGTTGTAGCGTCAGCGTTTTGGGGACGTTGGCGGAATCTCTGGGAAAGGGCCAGAAATATGAGGTACAGGCAACAAGCATAGAAGTGCTGGGGCAAGCCGACCCCGAGACTTACCCCTTGCAGAAAAAGCGCCACACGCCGGAATTCCTGCGGGAGATCGCCCACCTCAGGCCTCGCACCAACACCTTCGGCGCCATGGCCAGGATTCGCAATCAAATGTCCCAGTCGATCCACGGATTCTTCCAGAGCCGGGGGTTTTTGTTCATCCAGACCCCCATGATCACCGCCAGCGACGCGGAGGGGGCCGGCGAGATGTTCCGGGTCACCACCATGGACCTGAATAACCTCCCCCTGAAAGACGGCGCCGTGAACGACGAGGAGGATTTCTTCGGCAAGCCGGCGTTCCTAACGGTCAGCGGCCAGTTGGAGGCGGAGATATTCGCCCTGGCCATGTCCGACGTTTATACCTTTGGCCCTACCTTCCGGGCGGAAAATTCCAACACATCCCGGCATTTGGCTGAATTCTGGATGGTGGAACCAGAGGTCGCGTTCTGCGATCTAGACGGCCTGGCCGAACTTTCCGAGGATTTCTTGAAGTATATCTTTTCCCAGGTGCTGGAAAACTGCGGTGAGGATATGGCGTTCTTCAACCGCTGGTATGACGACAAGGCCATATCCACCCTGGAGGCCATCGTAAATTCCAACTTCGAACGGCTCACCTACACCGAAGCGGTGGATATCTTGATCAAGTCCGGCGAGACCTTTGAATATCCCGTTGAGTGGGGGTTAGACCTTCAATCAGAGCACGAGCGCTTCCTGACCGAGAAGCGGGTGGGCCGGCCGGTCATCGTCACCGACTATCCGTTGGAGATAAAGGCGTTTTACATGCGCCAAAACGACGACGGCAAAACGGTACGGGCTTTAGACGTGTTGGTCCCCCGCATCGGCGAAATCATCGGCGGCAGCCAGCGGGAGGAGCGTGGAGACATTCTCCTTGATCGGCTGCGGAAGGCGGGACTCCCCGAAGAAGCCTACTGGTGGTACCTGGATCTGAGAAAATATGGGACCGTCCCCCATTCCGGATTTGGACTGGGCTTCGAACGCACAGTACAATTCGTCACCGGCGTTCCCAACATTCGCGACGTCATCCCATTCCCCAGAACGCCCAAAAACGCCGAGTTTTGATCGTCTCGTAACCCGAGACTCAATCCACCCGCCATCTACTGTTCCAGTGGTGCCTTCCTACGCCTCGGACAGGAGGCAAAGCGCTGCGGATCAATTAGATATCGCTCGATAGACAAGGCAGCCACCCTGCGCTAACATCCCACCATGGCCAGCGAACGTGCCCAAAGACAGATCGATCGTCTACTGGATGAAGCCGAAGACGCCGTTTCCCGGTTGGACTGGAGAATCGTCCACGACCGCGCTGAGGCCGTGCTGGCCTTCGACCCGCATAACCCAGATGGCCTGGCATTCCTGGCCGCCGCGGAACGAGGCCAAGGTAGTTCCCACGGGAATTCACCGGAGCCATCCACCCAGCCCCCTGCTCTTACGCCAACGTCACCCGCTGAACCCA
>DAOUHE010000286.1:0-11333 GCA_034428715.1 Dehalococcoidia bacterium
ATTTGAGTCCAGCGCCCCGGTCCGATGGCACCTACCTTCGGAACGCCAGCGTCACGATCGTTGCCGTCACTCCGCCGGGCTTCCAGTTGGTATGGGGTGGAGTGGACTCCCAGAATGGCCCATTCGCGATGGTAAAGATGGATGAAGACAGGTTTGTCACGGATCGCCAACGGCCGAAGTTTCTCCGTTCAACCCCAAAAACTTAGGGACTCCAACAGCGCAGACACAAAAATTCGGTTGGCTGGATGATATTGGGATATTGGAGAATGCCGTCCACCGAGGCGTAAATGAATATCGCGACTCGTTTGGCCTTCCTGCTTTGATCTCCGATGTTGCAGTATCAGACAAGGCCCGACATCATTCGACAAGGATGGCTCCGCTATACCCCGTAACAAGTGAATTGTTCCATTCAGCAAAATCGACATTTATCGGCACGGGTTTCGGGTGCGGTGAAAATGTGCTGGCTAGGCCTCGTTCTATTAGCGAAACTCTGATACACGGCGTAGTTGTCCATCGGCAGGAGGACATTCATGATATGCAAGTCGTTGAGTTAGCTGAAGTGTTAGTTGGGCAATGGATTGATAGCCCTGGGCACGAGGCCAATATGAGAGGTAGGCAATACACGCACAGTGGTGTTGGTATTTACTACGATATCGAACAAGAAACCGTATTCGCTACCCATAATCTATGTTTTATACGTTAGTCAACCCAAGAAGCAGGGTCATACGAACTGATTAACTGTGCCTAAGAAATATTGCTAACGGAAACATGGGGCGAAAGAAATTCGGCCCTAATGGCTGTAGCACTATTTCTTTTGTAATGCCCCGAGTTGCCCTAGAATACCCGAAACGTGCTGAAAAATCGGTAAAGGTTTTTCTTGGTCCCACCACAACATTGCCTCCAATTCGCTCTTAAGGCGTAGTCGTCCGTGGTGTGCCGCGATTAGAAACACCGAATGTCGATGAGTACGGCTTTGATAGGTTAGGACCCTTTCGATTTTGTCGGCACTCAATCCAAGCTCTTCATACAGCTCTCGAGCGACTTCGCTGATTGGCGGTTCGCCGCGATGAATTCCACCACCGGGTAAGGAGAAGCGCCGATGTCCCTTATCCCTCACGAGCAATACCTTCCCACCTTTGATTACGATCCCTGTGGCTCGGAGGCCGAGTGGCATGGCAACCATCCCCTTTGGGCGAGGGTGAACGTTAGCTAGTACCCCTGCTTACCCGCCAGCGCCCGCCGCACTCGTTCGGCGTAAATGGGCAGGTCTTTGATTCTGGCGCCGACGGCATCTTCCACGGCGTTGGCGATGGCCGGGGCTACCGGACCGCAGGGGTTTTCGCCGATTCCACGGGAGTTGTAGGGGCCGGGCCCGATCTCCGTTTCCAAGAGGACGGTCTGCAACTGCGGAATGTCCCGGATGTTGAGGATCTTGTATTCGCCGAAGTTGGGGCCGGTGACCCGGCCTTCCTCGACGTTTAAGTCTTCAGTCAGGGCGTAACCGATTCCCTGGATCACCGCGCCGTCGATCTGGCCCTGGTGGTCCACCGGGTTGATCACCTTCCCGACGTCGTGGGCCGTGGTGAAGCGCAGCAGGGTCACCTCGCCGGTCTCCGGGTCAACGGACACCTCGGCCACCTGAGCGGTGAAAGATGACGTGGGAGAGCGGTCGGGGTCCAATACGTGGCCCCTGGCCACCACGGGCCGCCCCAGCTGGGCCAGCACTTCAGCCCAAGGCCTGGTTTCCGGCGTGTCCCGGCGGGTTAGGTTGGCGCCCCGGATCTGGATCTGCTCTTCGGGCCAGCCCAGCAGGTCGGCCGCCACGCTCATCATTTCCCTGGATGCCTCGGCGGCCGCCTGATACGCCGCCAATCCCGCCACCCGGGTCACCCTGCTGCCACCCACCCCGGTATCGAAGGGCACGGCGTCGGTGTCCCAAACTTCTACCTTGATGTCGTGAGCGGGAATGCCCAACTCTTCTGAGACTATCTGTCTCAATAGCGTGTTGGTTCCGGTGCCTGGCTCGAAGATAGACGTATGCACCGTTACGCTGCCGTCTGGGCTCAGGGTGACCTCCGCATGGGACTCGCCGCCGGCCACCGGGCGCTCACCCATGGCTATGCCCCGCCCTACGTTGGGGCCTTTGGGTTTGTGGTAGTCCGAAGCGTTGACCGCCGCCTCCAGGGTCTCGATGGCCTTGACGTTGGTGTAGACGGTGCCGATGGGATTTTCGTCGCCTTCCTGGATCAGGTTCTTCCGGCGGAATTCCAGCGGGTCCATCCCCAGCCGCCGGGCGACCAGGTCCATCTGGGATTCGGCGGCAAACACTGCCTGGGGTTCGCCGGGTGCGCGCATGAAGCCCCCAGGAACGGTGTTGGTGTAAACCTGGATTCCCTCAAGTTTGACGTGGGGGATCTTGTATGGACCCGCGGCTTTAGACGCGCCGCCAAGGTTGACGCCGGGCGCGGGTTTGAATCCTCCGTAGGCGCCGCTGTTGAACAATACCCTGGACTGATGGGCCACCAGCGTCCCGTCGCTTTTAACGCCGGTTTTCATCTGGATCAGCGCGGCGTGGCGGGGATTGCCCGCGATGAACTCCTCCACCCATTCCATGACCATCTTCACCGGCCGCCGGGTGCGCACCGCCAGGAAATAGGTCAGGGGAATGTTCATGGGCGAGCCCTTGCCGCCGAAGTCGCCGCCGATGGTCACCGGGTTTAGCCGAATGCGCTCTTCGGGGAGGCCCAAGGCGGCCGACAATTGTTGTTTGATGGCGTAGGGCACCTTGCACGAAGCCCAGATCTGCACCCGGCCCTGATCGTCAAGCCAGACCAAACACGTATGTGTCTCCAGGTAGGCTTGGTGTTGCCGGGGAACGGTGAACGTACTCTCTACTATCAGGTCGGCCTGGCCGAAACCCAACTCGATGTCGCCCCTTCCCCAGGTCTCGCTGACAAACGCGTTGCTGGGCGAGTCCAATAGGGCGGGCAGGCCCACGTAGCTATTTACGTCGGGATGAAGAATGGGCGCGTCGTCGCCCAGGGCGTCCAGCGGCTCGAAAACGGCGGGCAACTCTTCGTATTCCACGTCGATCAACAGCAGCGCCTCTTCGGCGGCATCCCGGTCGACAGCGGCCACGGCCGCCACCCGCTCGCCGATGAAACGGACTTTATCCTCGGCCAGGATCGGCACGTCGTACAACCGCCGCCCGTAACGGATGCCCCGCACGTCTTCTCCGGTGAGAACGGCGTGGACCCCCGGCACCGCCAATGCCCTGGATGCGTCGATATTAACGATTCGGGCATGGGGCAATGGGCTGCGCAGCGCGGCCCCCCAAAGGGTCTCGGGAAGGTCTATATCCGCCGTGTAAATTGCCGCGCCGGTGACCTTTTCTTGGGCATCCAGCCTGGGGATGGACCGGCCGATGTTGGTGTAAGAGGTCATTCGAAAATCTCCAGTGGGACTGATGGGTGGGGGACCCGATATAAACGCCTACCCGCGCTTGCCTGCCTGATTATAGCGTGGTTGTCCGGGGGCAACCACGGCAGGTTGCTAGCTGATGCGTCCCAATTGGTTGACCCATCCAGTGGAGTCGGGATTGCCCGTAACAACCTGGCTGATGCGCTGGGCGTGGTTGAGTGAACCGTTTTCCAGCCGTTTTAGATAGGACCCATCAATATAGTACCCATGACCACTCAGACGGGTCCACGTAGGGGTACCATAAGATTCTAGACGGCAGTGGTCACGTTGTGGTGTAGTGTGCCGTATTACTTACAGGAACCTAAATATACCATCATCAGGAGGGCGCCATGGAATTGAAATGGGAGCAAGTCGCTGGTCCTTTCGGCCGGTTGACCGAGGGATCTGTCTGGGACGGGAAAAGGCTTTTGTTCACCTACATACCCGCCAGCCGCATCATGGCTTACGACCCCGGGACCGGCGAGTGCACGGTGTATCGCGAAAACACCAACCACACCAATGGGCTGGCTCACGACGCCGACGGGAGGCTCTATGGCTGCTGCTCCGGTGGGCGCTCTATCGTGCGCTTTGAATCCGATGGCAGTACCACGACCATCGTCGACCGGTTGGGCGGACAGCGGCTTAACACCCCCAACGACCTAGCTATCGACCGCCAGGGCCGCATCTGGTTCAGCAACCCTTGGAACGCCGGCAACATCGACCCCAGCGAGCAACAGGAGATGGTCAATAAGGATATTCTGCGGGCAGACCCTCAGCCCGACGGCAGCTGGACCTGCCGGCGCATGACCACCGACACAACCGGCACCAACGGATTGCTGATCTCTCCCGACCAGCGGAGCCTTTATATCATCCAGAGCGACAACGAGCCAGGTGGAATAAGGGAGCTCCGATCCTACCCGATCCTGGAAGACGGCTCGTTGGGTAGATATATCGTGCTGCACCAGTTTGGGCAAGATCACCGGGGCCCCCAGCGGGGGATCGACGGCATGTGCCTGGACTCCGAAGGAAACATAGTTGGTACCGCCGGCAATTGGGTGAGCGGTCCCGGCCCCATGATCTACGTGTGGACGCCGGCCGACCGGGTCTTAGAGACGTATCCGATGCCGGCGGGCGTGGAAGGTCCAACCAACTGCGCCTTTGGCGACGCCGATCAGGCAACACTCTACGTCACCACCGGCCAAGGCCACTTTTTGCGGACGCGCGACACAGGCCGGCGGGGCTGGATCATGTGGCCCCCGGTCCGGTAGGTTCGCCCGATGGGCCGGATAGTCCGCCCGTTCGGTGCCTGACCCAACGGCCAGCTACGTTGAAAATCCCATGCGTTAAACTACGACAGCCATTACTCGATCCAAGCGGCTGTCGTAGTTTGACGTCTGGGCCGTGCTTAAAAACCTAAATGGACGAAGGCCGCGGTCCGTTATCAAGAAGCTGGGGCCACTACCATTGCGCCGATCGCGATCGTGGGCAGGTCCACTTGCACCGGCTTCCATTGCTGGCCGCCGTCGTCGCTGCTAAAGATCTTGCCGCCGTCGGTGCCTGCGTATACCCGGTTTTCAACGATGGGGTCCCAGTCGATGGCCACTACCATGTCGTCATCGTTGCCAACTGAATCTATCAACTGCCAATGGCTCCCGCCGTTGGTTGAGCGGTAGAATTGGGGATCGTTACGGCGGGCGCTGGTGGACACGGCGACCAGTACCAGGTCGGCATTATGGGGCGCCGCGCTGATGTGCAGGGTGTACCGGCGTTCGAGCCCGTTGTTGATGACCTCCCAGTGACCGCCGCCGTCATCGCTACGGTAAGGAGCCTGGGCGGTAGCCACGAAAATCCGGTTAGGATTGGCTTGGCTGATGTCAACCAAGTGGATGTCGTCGTGCAATCCTTGCATCTGGGTCCAACTGTTGCCCCCGTCGCGGGACTTTACAATGCCGCCCACCTCTATGCCGGCATACATCGTGTCTGGGTCGCCGGGCGCCGTTCGCAACTCACGCACGTGGGAAAGCCGGTCCCCATGGAAATTCCACTGGGTAGACTCGGGCACTTCTTGAAAGCTGGCGCATTCTTCCCAGGTTTCGCCGCCGTCACCAGAACGGAAAACGGCCGCCGGTTCGCTTCCTACGAACAGTACTCCAGGGTCTTTAGGATGCGCCAGCACGCTGTGGGCATAAGCCGTAGGATACGATGACAAATGACGCCAGGTGCCGCCGCCGTCCTCGGTTTTGAAGACCCCCGCCTCGTAGGCGGCTAGATAAGCGCGGGCCGGTTCCACCGGGCTCACCGACAGACGGGCGGCGGCGTTGGCCAGCGGGGTCATCTTCCCCCGTTCCCAGGTGAGTCCGCCATCGGAGGTGTTCAAGGCGCAAACACCGTCGTGGGTTCCCACGTAGATCCTGCGACGCGAGTCATTATCTTGTGTCATGACAGATTCCCTCCCAGCGCCAGTAGTGGCTCAGATTTCCGGTTGGTTCATTATACGGCAGATGCAACGGTGCCTGTTGGACCCACGGGACTATCAACGGAAACACAAATAGGAAGCGGAGGCGGCAAAAAGGTTCTAGTACTCCCCGGCATCAACCAGCGGACCCGTGTTTGAAACGTTTGCGATGAACAAGGCTCTTGGTACACTCGAACGGTACTGCCTGCGTGTGCTCGGCTGCCGTAAACCGGCCAATAGCCTGGCAGACCTGCCGCGGGTTGGTGTCTTTCGGGCTCTGGAGTGGGGCAGAGATGAGGATACGAAATCAACGGGATCTGGCTGAGCCAGGAAGGTAGGTTGGGGTCTAGTGGAAGTTAAATGCCGAACCGTTTCCCACGGCCTCGGGGGCCAAGACACCGGTCTCGGTTGCGCCACCCGCTTGCCAAGGCCCCGAGATCGTGGTCAGTCAGTTTGATCGACGCCGCTTCTCCCACCGCCGCTGGGTCGTACTTAAGTACGCTATTTAGTGCAATCAAGTACCAGGACCTTGAGCTAAAACTGCGGACTTTGGGGGTTCGTTTCGGGGCCGATGCAATGGCCAACATCCTGGCCGATCTCCGATATCTATCATAAGGATGTGATGGTCAGCCGCTGCGTTAGCCTCGTTAGAGCCAAAAATGCGCGATCCCGGGCCGGCGGCTGACTTCGGCTGATGTGACCGGTACCCGGTAAGCCCCGACAGGTGGAATTTAGAAAGATGGGCACAATTTGACATAACCCCAGCTGGCAAGTACGCTACCCGCCACCAGTTGCCAGCAAGCGATAAATCCGGGCGCGCCATATCACGCGCGCGGATATCGTGGCATCTTGGGCGGCCTCTAGAATGAACGGAGGCGGCATCTAGTGGGAGCTTACCTGCTTCAAACTTGAGGAGGTAGAAAAATGTCTAACCAGACTCGGCAAGAAAGCCTACTTTAGGGAAAGCTGCATTTTGGCGCGTTGTTGAGAGGGGAAAATGCGCTGAGGAGTGTGGCCGTCCTCTTGGCGGTTATCACGATAGGTGGCTTCCTGGCCTCTGGAACTAACCAAATAGTTGCGCAGGAAGGGGCTATCGAGCTCCAAGTCGTCGCCGTTGGCGGAACCATCCCCGTCACGGTGGGCGAATTCGACACCGCAGTCTGGGGGGCCAGTGTTCCCACGGGAATCGCCTACAATACCTTAACTGATGAATACGCCATCACCGACTCCACGGACGATGAAGTCTATATCGTGAACAACAAAGGCGAACTTCAGTCTCAATTCAACACGTCCGGCTACCCCTCGACTAACCCAACGGGTATCGCCTGTGACTCCACTGCCGACGAATATGCGATCGTAGATAGCAGTGCCGACGAGATCTTTTTTGTGAGAACTGCGGGGCTGCTGTCAAGCCAGTGCGATACCGCTGGTGTAGGGATTCTAGCTCCGACGGGGATCGCGTTTAACTCGGCGAATGGTTTCTATGCAATAACAGACAGTAGCCAAGATGAAGTCTTCATCGTCGACGGCGCCTGCATCATTCAGGGCCAGTTTGATACCTCCATCCACGGGGTGACTAACCCTTTGGGGATCACTTATAGGACCGATACCGATCGGTATGAAGTCGTCGGGTCCTCTGCTGATGAATTTTTGATCTTCGATGCCAGCGCCGGTGGCCTGGGCACCCTTATCAGCCAGTTTGACACGGCCGCCAGTTCTATCACTACTCCAGCAGGGCTTGCGTTCAATCCGGATGACCGCGTCTCTGCCATAGTTGACTCGGGCTGGGACCAGATATTCCCGGTTGATCACAGGGGTACCCTGGTCAGCACTTTCGATACCGCCGCACTCGGGATCTTCAACCCTTCTGACCTTTCCCTTAACACCACCACTGGGAACCTTCTGATCACCGATGACTCGACAGATTTCGTAACCACCGTGACTACCGCGGGCGCCTTTGTGACCTCTTGCAGCGCGGCGTTTATCGGAGCGACCAACGTCCAGGGGATCGCTTATCTCCCCTCTACCGACCAGTTCGCCCTTATAGACAACGACGCTAACGAAGTCTTCATCACCAGCGCCACCTGTGTCCTGTCAAGCCAATTTGACACCTCTAACTTGGAATCAGAAACTCCGTCCGGCCTTGGGGTGGACCAGTTATTCGGGGATCTGACGTTGACAGACAACTCCGATGAGGCCATCCGTTTCGCCGATACTGCGGGGACCTTGAAATCCCTCTGTCCTGGGGCGGGATTAGGATTCGACGGGGGGCTTGGCGGAGGGCCCATTGATGGATTGTTCAATATTTTGGACATAGACCACATTTCTTCCGCCGGTAATTTCGTCGTAGTGGATAGCAACGATGACGAAATCGTTGTCTTCAACACCATGTGCTTGCCCTTGTTGCACTTCGACACTGGCGGTTTGCCGGCCACCCTCCCAGAAGGGATAGCCGTCGATAACGCGGCCAAGAGGGTATTTATGGTGGACAACACCACCGACGAGGTCTATGAGTTTGACGTGCCACGGTTCTTTGAGGCTACTACCCTTTCCGGGTCGTTCGTCTCCGGCGGCATAGTCCTGAATTTAAAAGAGACGGGAGATGGGTTCATCTCAGGGGATGTGATCCTACCCAGCGCCGCCGCCGCCAGGCAATTTTTCGGTAGGGATGTTAAAATCCATGGGTCAGGATTAGACATTGCACTAATCTTTGGCTCATCGGCGCTGACCATCGATGTTATGGTGGATTTGGGGGCAGGGCCAGTAGCCTTTTCGGGTACTGTTGCTTCGGACCTGAACTCCTTGGTCGTGGCTGGAACACCGCTTACGAGACAATAAACTTTGACCTTGGCCCAGTAAATGAAGGAAGGACCTCCGCCCCCGGAGGTCCTTTCCGTTGTGATAACACTGTAGGAACACTATATCAGCCTGCCCTGATTTAAATGTATATGGTGGCAACCCGGTCTCTTTCCGGCAACCCCGCCTGGTTTCGGGCATCGATGTCGAGGTCTATCTATGCGGCAGGCAGGGATGAACAAACAGGCATTGCCCGCCCGGTATCGCCCATTACCGGTGGACCCAAAAGGTAACTCGAGCCTCATCCCCGGACACCAAAAGCCCCCGGTTCGGGCCGGGGGCTTTTTCTGTGGATGCTGAAAAGAAAAACTTAGGTAGATTTCGCGTTGGTCACCGCCTGGAGACAACTGGCGCATAACCAGACGGCGGCGGTAGGTTCAGGGTAGTAGATCTTTAACCCCAAATTTATGCACCCGAAAGTCTTACAGAGTTTCATAACACCCCTCTCACCTAGAGTTTGATTTCATACTAATACTTGCGTTGATGGGTTCTAGGGTGTGACCCCCTAGCTGGAAATACGGCAGGGCGATTTAGGCCGTGGCTTGTAACAGATTCAAATGCGTGGAATCGCCGGCATACTAGGCGGGTTTGGGCGCCAACGGGAATTGCGCCAGGGCAGACGCAAGGCGAGGTTGTCGCTTGGAGGAACCCAATATTCTATCGGCTAACCGTGGTGGTCCCTTTAGAGGTTGCCGCAATGGCCGCTTCTTCGGGCCCTTGGGAACCGCTAGAGCCGTAGCCGGTTGCAATCCGGCCTGTGGTAGGCAGATTCGAACTGCACCCGGGTTGGTCTGCCTCGCAGAGGCCGCTGGCGGGGCTAAACCAGTGCTCACCATGTCTCAGCCCGTGCCAAGTTTGACCTGCTTGGGTTGCGCGGATGAAGCTCTGAGGAGTTAGGTGGGCATGAGTGTCGACGCTTTGCACTGTGGCCTCCTGTCCTAGTGCCTCTCACTATAGATAAGCATCTTGGGCGCGAAGATGCGGGCCGTATGTTTATCCCGTGGTTAGACCAGTCGTCCACATATGCTCCTTCTCAAAAAGAAAGAACCGCAGGTTTGTGGTAGCTGGATACCACAAACTCAGGTGTTACTGGGCCGGCCGAGTGGCCACCGGCCTGGGCCATCACTCGCCCCAACGCCGGTTACCGGGTCGGGTTGACCGTTACTTTGACCCGGATTTTCTCAAATGTTACCGGTCCGATTCTTAAGACGTTCATGATCTCTTCTAGCGACTGGAAAGGACCGTTGGTGTGCCCATAATCTACGATGGCTTGGGCCGTAACCGGTCCGATTCCTGGCAGGGTTTCCAACAGATCCGTTGGAGCCAGGTTGATGTCTATCAAGCCGCTGGTGCCAATGGATTCGCCCTGCTCGACGAGTTCCTTCTCCGCTACGGGGACTTGCAGCGGTTCGTCCAACACCGGAAGATCACAATGCCCCTCGTGCACCACCCTTAGGGTCTGGTTCACAGTTGCCGGTTTGACTCCATTCTCAGCGTCACCGGGCGTCTCCACAGCATACTCTAGCCGGTCGCCTGGCCGCGGTAAATATACCTCTGGAATACGAATGGGCCGACCTATACCCTGCATTGTTTCCAGAGAAGGGTCCAGCCGGTCCTGAAGTAGTACAGCGCGTAAACGGTTAATTACGGTGTTGTCTTTGATCTGCTCTTTGTCCACGGGGACGTGCCCATGGTTGAACAACCGCCGCAAGAAATCAAGCATTATAAAATCCCGTCCCATCAGCCAGGCCAGTTTCCGCAGGTTATGTATAGCAGCGGGAGTGGAAGCGGTTCAAGGGTATAGGGTGCAAGTTTAAACAAATTTCGACGGGTGGCCCCGAATTGGCAAACCGCGCTCAACCGTGCCTTGAAGGCTATGGAAGTTGAAAAGCCCGAGAGTGGGCAAGGACCCCACCGATAAACCTGGTCCAGCACCCACCGCCAGGTTCGAGACCCAGTTGACTACCTCGCCTCCAGCGCCTTCAGCCGTTCTTCCATCCCCAGAACCCGCTCCTGAGGATCCTGGATGGCGATCATCATGGTCCCGGCCATGCCTCCGCCGTTGATGGTGTTATCGGTGCCACCGGTGCCGAAGCCGTCATCGCCAAACGCCGCTAAGAACTCCTGGGCCATGGGTCCGTAGTGGCGGACCTGGCTGGGGTCGTGCCCCTTGTCGTACCAGCTCTCCAGGGTCATTTGCCTGAACTTTTCAAGTGTCTCTTCGCCGTCTAATGCCAGGAAGTTTTCCCTTTGGTTAACGTCGGAGACGACAGTAAGGCTGACCTGGCTCTCAAGTCCAGTGGCGTTGGTTTCGCCCAGGCGAACCTTATACAGGCATTGACGATGGCATTAGCGCCAATGGCGGCCGAGTTGAAAACCCGGTCCCCGATTTCTACTGAACCGTAAATGTATGTTCATGCGTGTAGACCGTCAACGATAATGGGACACATATAAGGGTAGGAAAACCCGAGAGTCGGAGGGTGGTGTGAGCTCCTGAAATGAGGGTAGAGCTACCCACAGAAAGGAGCAGATGTGTCCCAATTAGAAGTAAGCAAAGCAGAGG
>DAOUHE010000287.1:0-1854 GCA_034428715.1 Dehalococcoidia bacterium
TTCCAAATCCCAGCCACTCTGGTGCCAGGTTTCCAGCCGGATACCCCAGTTTCAGGCTCAGATACCCAAACGCCTCCGGCCCAACCCGACGCTCCAGGTCCTTCCCAGCCCGGGATGGTGGAAACTCCGGCGCCCATCGATGGAGTCGAACTTGTGGTGTCCGAAGATGATCCGCCCCAATACACCTTGGAGATCGTCTCCGGCCTGCCCAGCGGCTGTGTGAAGTTCGGCGGATATTCGGTTTCCCAAGAAGCCAACACCATTCACGTCACGGTCACCAACCTGATACCCACCAGCCCAGCTCCCTGCACCATGATTTACGGCACTTTCGAAGGCCAGGCCGATCTGGGTAGCGATTTCATCCCCGGTGAAAGCTATACCATAGTGGTAAACGGGAAGACCACCAACTCGTTCATCGCGCGAAGCCCCGAGGGCGAAAAGATGGCCCAAACCCAGTCGCCCATTGAACAGACCCGGGTGGTGGCATCCCAGACAGGACCGCTTGAGTACACGCTGCAGGTCGTTTCCCGTTTGCCCTTGGGAAGCAGTTGCTCGAAATTCGACGGAAACGGAATCCGCAATATAGCCGGTTTTGTAGCTATATCAGGAACCAAAGGCCGTTGGCGTACCAAGATTGGTACCCGATATTGAATCAGGGAAGACGATCAAAGCGTACGTCCCATCCGCCAAAACATCCCCCCAGCTTCGCTAAAACATTCCCCCAAGTCCCCGAACCACGCCTGCAGACGCTCACCACTTCGACCAGACGACACCGCACCTGAGAGCGAACGCCTCAGAACGGCGTCGATTCTTGTCCGTCTCCAAGCTCCACACCCCCCAACCGCCACCGCCACGATTCAGTGGATGCAACCGATCCGCAACAAGATTCACCGCCAAAAGTTACCAAACGGCGGCTGACACTATCAGCGATTGCCAGCAAAATACGGCACAGGGGGAACCCCGCAGCCGAGATACAGGATACGAATGTCATTGAGAGAAAGACTGAAGCAAGCACGGTTTGCGGCACACATGACCCAGGAAGAAGCCGCGGTCCGCGCACGAATCGGGCGGCACAGCCTCCAAAGATATGAAGCCGGGCGGAGACAACCCACAGCATCCGTCCTCAAATCCCTGGCCGACGTCTACGGCAAAAACGTGGATTGGTTCTGGAGCGACCAGGACGCCAGCCCCAACGCGGCCCAGATAGCTCTCCAGGAAGTCCAGTCCGACCTCTCCGACGAAGAAATAAAGTTCATAACCAACTACATCCACTTCGTGCACGCGAGGAAAGCGCACACCCGAGACGCCAGCCCTTCTTCCCCGCTTCCGTCATCATCTCCCACCCAGAACGCATCCCCTCTCACACAACAGTCAGGAGGTCCCAATGGAAAGGAGAACGCCCAACCAGGAAAAACTGGAGGTCCAGAGAAAAAAGGAAATCCGGCAAATAATCCGGGAAGCACTGGAGAACCACCGGGCCGACATAAACATGGCCCAAGCTGCCGCCATCGACCTGGGAATCACCGGCGGGACCATGTACCTATGGTGCCGCGAACTGGGCATAGGCCTGGAGGAGTACCACAAACCCGCACCCAGCGAGGAGGACGGCCAGGAATGAACTGGCGCCCGAGAACGGCGCAAGAGAAGCAGGATAACCAGAAATACATCCTGCGCTTGCCCCAGGTATTGGCGCAGGTAGGCCTCTCACGCGCCACCGTCTACAAGATGATCGGGCGCAGCGAATTTCCCCAGCCCGTCCAAATCGGGCAGCGGTCGGACGGAAGGTGCGGGAGGGGTTGGACGCGCTGATCTGCAATCCCCGCCTCGTGCAGACCGGGCTGGACCTGGTGGACT
>DAOUHE010000288.1:0-1701 GCA_034428715.1 Dehalococcoidia bacterium
AATTTAGCGAATTCTCCAATTCGCAAACCCGAACCCATCCACCGACCGCGACAAAAACACCCCCGCGGCCGGGACAAGAAAACCCAAAAAGGAGAGATTCTCAACCGAGAACAACCACCATGAAAAGCCAGACGACCACCCTAACGACCATCATCGCCGCCCTGGCGATTTCGGCAGTAATGGTCCTGGCTGCAGTTCAACCGATTCCAACGAAACCACCGAACAGCAGAGCCGTGCCGCAAAGACCATCGCCACCATCGAGACGAACAGCTCGCAGGCACCTCAGGAAGACCAGCCAACCAAGGAGGTGAACCCAAAGACCGGATCAAAGACCTCCAGCGGCCTGCCCAACACCGCCAATACTGGGCGTGAAAAGGCGACCATCGAACGACCATCGTTCGGCACCGCCACACCAGAGGTCAGCGACCCAGTAGCCACCCCAACCCAACCGCTACGCCAACAACAAGGCGGAGCAGTCATCCTCGCCCAACCCACCCCGACCATAACACCCATGCCCACACCAACAAGCCCACCCCTTCCGCCCAGCACACCATACTGGAAGCAGTTCAGCCAAGCTGAATACGACCAGTTCCGTCCACCAGCCGGCCCCATCGATTGGCAAAAGCCAGACAAATGCCAGACACACAACATGAACAACAGGCTCCTTTCAGACGCCACGCCGGCCGGCATACTCGACCGCATTGAATGGGACTACACCGAGGCCCCGACATCCGCAGGAACCACGCTCGAAGCAATCAGGAAACTACACCCGGACCGGTTCAAGCAGCAGAAACGGTACACCATCAACCTGTGCGGCAACCAAGAAGCCCTGCACCCACAAATCCCGGTCATCAGGATAACGTTCGCAATGGACGTACATTCAGGAATATGGATCAACCCCGAAACCGGAGAACGCAACACAATATGGAAAGCCTACCGAATCGAGGCCCGGTACATGTACACCCAAGGTGAGGAACGGCCCAAATTCGAACAACTAGGCCCGGTCCTGATCGAACCCCTGGGACACGTATGCAACCGAGACGATATCTCAGCTAGCTGGAGCGACCCCATGTGCCAAGTACCCCTCGACTAGGGGTAAAACAACCCGGAGGAATTTTCGGTTCCTCCGGGCAATCATCGAATTCCCTTTACGGGCCGTGATGGACTAGCTCGAGATATGCTCCGGCCCCCCGTACACGCAGAGATATACCAGCAGCCTTGCCACGACCAGCCCGCCAGAGTTTGACTGGCGGGCTTTTTGATTAGCCCCGTCTGCCTTTAGGATCCCAACCAGAACATCACGACGAAATCCAAGATTTATCGAGTGCCAAACAACAGGGCCTAAAACGGCTATCCGATCTGCCTGAAAAATCGCCATAGAGGATACAAATGCGAGCTGTGACGGCAATATGAGGCCTTTAAGGACTTCTGGGTCGTCTGAGGCCCAAAACCAGCCTGAGAGCGCGTCTTAGGGATTCCGAAACAGTCACCCAAAATGCCGCCAACACCAAACGTCCAGGGAACCGGTACATCATGAAAAATTACCGTTGGACAATCCGAATCGCCAGCACTGGCGCCGCACTGATAGCAGCACTGACAATCTTCGTCATCATCGTACGAGTCCTCGGAACACCCATCGCAGGCATCCAGCCAGAGGCTTTCGTACTCACCGCCATGATGACCGCCCCCTTCACAATAGGC
>DAOUHE010000289.1:0-4013 GCA_034428715.1 Dehalococcoidia bacterium
TGCGCCGGGGAGACCTGGCGCAGCTCCACCGGCCCCAATTTCATGACCCTCTTTCGATTCCCGCCGCGCCTCATGGTTCTTCAGGTGGGCCGGTCAACGTCAACAGGGAAGTCCTCCGAGGCCCGCAGTGCCCGCGAAGGAGAATATCTCCACGAGTGCGCCGCGGCTCCGGGTCGATACCCCCGCCGCCGGCAAATCCTCCTCCAAGGCCGCCGCAGGCTCCTCCAAATCCACCCCACCAACATCCGACAGCGGCAACTCCTCATCCCACCACTCCACCGTCATCCCCATCTGAACGCCCAGGGCGTTGAGCCGCTCCAACACCGCGCCGTCCAACGGCGACGCCCCCGACTGGAACCCGCTCAACGCCTCGAGTTCCACCTCCAAAGTCTCGGACACTACGTTCGGTCCCAACTGCTCCAGCAGAAGGTCCAAACGGCCCCGGCTAGAGCCCTCTCTTTCCTCAGCGTCCAACATCCTTTTTCACCTCCCCCCGCAGGGCTTTTTGATACCGGTCCGAAGGCCCAAAATGGCGTCGGACCGGAAAGTACATACGTTAAGGCCAAATCGTGGCTATTTTCCTTAACAACCAGGGGGTACGCACCCCCCCTGAAAGGGGTCTAGGAATCCGTGTACACACCTTTAGGCGTGGCCGCCTCGTGAAATTCCGAAAAAGCCCCCATCGGACCGAGAAGGCCCTCCGTCACGCTCGAAAACCCGCAACTCCCCGTTCCGCCAACCCCATCGGACCGGAAAGTACGTCATTTGTGCCTGGGAAAGACCCCCCTATGGCCAACCCCCCCAGGGCCCGAAAAATGACGCCGGAGAGGCCCTTTCCGGTCCTTCCCGTCCCTTCCCGTCCCTTATTGAGACTGGCAAAAGTTACCCCAAAACGGAGCTTTTCCCGGCGGTTTTCCAACGGTTTTCCAACAGTTTTGCCAGTGGTCTCCCGGCGGTTTTACCAACAGTTTTCCAACGGTTTTCCAACAGTTTTCCAGCGGTTTTGCCAGCGGTTTCCCAGCGGTTCGACAGCGGTTTTCCAGCCGTTTTGCCAACGGTTTGCCAACGGTTTTCCGACAGTTTTCCAGCGGTTTTGCCGACAGTTTTCCGGCGGCTTCCCGGCAGTTTGCCGGTGGTTCGACCGCGGTTTTGCCGGTGGTTCGACGGCGGTTTTCCGGCGGTTTTCCAACGGTTTTCCAACGGTTTTCCAACGGTTTTCCAGCGGTTTTGGCGACAGTTTCCCGCCGGTTTACCGGCGGTTCGACAGCGGTTTTCCGGCGGTTTTGCCAACGGTTTTCCGGCGGTTTTGCCAACGGTTTCCCGCCGGTTTTCCAGCGGTTTCCCGCCGGTTTGCCGGTGGTTCGACAGCGGTTTTCCGGCGGTTCGACGGCGACGCGGTCCCCCTGGATCAACCCCGGTCCGACCCCGACCCCCCCCCTCATCCGAAAGAAACTGTCGGCAAATCCGTACACAGTTTCAGGCGTACAAACCCAGCATAGCGGCATTTTCGAAAGTGTGTTTGTGACAAAGAGACTTGCCAAACTGGCGGGAACGAATAAAAACTAACAGAAGAATCCCCCAAAAAGCCCAATGGAAGGTGAAGCACGATGCCGAAGGCAAAAGATACGGAGTACCGGGACCGCACCGCCACGGCGGAGAGGACGGAGTACCAGGACAACACCGCCATCGCGGAGAAGACGGAGCACCACGACCGCACCGCCATCGCGGAGAAGGCGGAGTATACCGACGAGAAAACGGAGGACAAGACCCAGTACCCGGCGGAGAACCGGGACAACAGCTACCTGGCAGCCAACCAGCACATGGTGAAGTTCGCCGACGAGCTGCGCGGCATCAACGAGCAAGCGGCCCTGAGCTTCGACCGCCGGAAGAACCCGGCGGAGTACGACCTGAAGGAAAAGGAGGAGATGCTGGAGGCGGTGACGGAAGCCTTCAACGCGGCCAACTGGAACAGCGCCATCGAGCGGCGGCTTGCCGCCGACGACATCGCCCAGAACCTGTACCATCAGATGTACCCCAGGCTGGAGATCGCCGAAGCCGCGGTGCAGCACAAGCTCCCCGGCGAGTTCATCCAGGAGCTGAAACAGGAGAAAATCGAGTGCTTTGAGAACAAACCCGACGAGACCGGCGTCGAGGCGCTGAACTTCACGGTGAAGGATATGGAGACGGCGGAACGAATGGTGGAGCAGAGCGGCGGGATGTTCCACGTGGTCTCCACCCGGAACCTGGACCACGACCGGGACCAGTTCGCCGACGCCCTGTACAGCAGCGACCGGCACGAGGGCGCGGCGGGGCTGATGGAAAGCTCGCTGGACGACGCCATACGCTTGTACAACGGGGACGTATCACACGTCAGGCGGTGTCCACCGGCTGGGGAGATCCGCTGGAGTGCCCCCACAGGGAGATGCCCGAGATGTTCGAGAAGAGAGGGAAAGGGGATAACCCCAGGCTTTGCGCCAACTGCGGAGCGGAGCGACGGGCGGCAGAGGGTCGGACCAACGTGGAAAAACGGCCCTGCGGGATGCCCCGGCCATGCCGGTGCCCGGAGGAAGAGACGGGGGAGGGACCAAAACAACAGGCTTGGAATTGTTGGATGCCAACGCCGGCGGTCATTGACGCTGCAGCGAGCCGATCAGGCGCCGGCCGGCGAATCTCATGACAAGCGCCCCAAAACTCGGAGCAGGCCACAGGCCCGCCCCGCGAAATACGGGCAGACGGCGATAACGCCGGGAGAAAACCAGGGCCGGGCTGCCATCCGCCAAGCGAATCAACTTCAACCCACTCCCGGAGATACTATATATTTGGGAAAAGTGGGTGAATCACTATATAGCGCGAGAAACCAAAATTCACTTTGACTAGCCCGTTCAAAAAATGCTATTCATATCATTCTTTCCTCTCGGGCCGCGCTTTGGCCATCCTGGAAGAGGCTGAGCCTTTGGGGAGCCGTTGATGGTGGCAAACATTAGAATCATCGGCGCGGCCGAGGGCACCATCATGGCAATCATCATCACCATCCACATGACGAACATGGCAGCCCAGTGGGCGGCGCTCCAAGACTGCATGTTGGGCATGGCCATAGCCGTGCCTGGCGCAGCCCCGATGCTACTGGCCACATAGACGGTGTAAGCCCAGGCCAGGGTGGCTACGCCAATGATCCCAGCCAAGACCAACAGCTGGTCGCGTTTGAGGACTGCCTCCAGCGGTGTATCGGTTCGCATGGGAGGCCCAAATCTACGGTCCGCTGTAGTCGAATTGGCCGATATTGACAGACTGCCCTGGATGGTCCCAGCTCAGCGCGGTGTCAGTCAACTGGAACACACTGTTTCGCCTTACACTTACTGTACCGGTGAAAATAGGGAGCGCCAAGTTGCTGGCCTTGGGGTCGAACGGCGGTTGCCCCGCTATCGGGTGGGGGATCTGCTCGGATCCAACCTCCAACAAGCCGGGCACACTGACGCGATGTTCACCATTCACCGTGTCGAAATTTACGGCGACTTGCTTTGGGGGAAGGGCAGTACCAATCAGCCCTCCCAGAGCGGCGAACATACCTCCCGCCTGGCCGGATAGGATGGTGCCCAATGCGTCCGCCTGAGGTTGGCTGGCCCGCTGGTCTAAGTACACCCCAAGGGTCCAGTTACCATCATAAGGCTTGCCTGGCATCTGGAGGTATAGCACGAAATTGAGGCCACCTAGCTGGGTCCCACCGTGGTTTCCTTCCTGGACCCGATAACCGATTATCGCCTCGCAAAGGCCCGGGGTGGGAGCGCCGCCAAAGTTGCAAGCGCAAACTACGTCGCAGCTACACGCTTCGATCGCATCGCCCCGAATACGCCACGATTCTGCCGTGGTCATAGGAACACCTCCCTAAATTTATTCAAAGATTGGGTTACCCGCACCGTTTGTTACGGAATCAAGTCTTGGTGATTGTTGAGCCCTGGGACACGGATTATATTTGACACAAAACGCGGTGTCCAGTTGAGAGAACAAGGCTCTCC
>DAOUHE010000290.1:0-65886 GCA_034428715.1 Dehalococcoidia bacterium
TTCTACTCCTCTGCAATGGCGTAATTCCTAAGGGTGCCAATGCCGCCGATTTCCATCTCTGATCGACGGAAATTCGCAATAGGGGTATTGACAATATGTGGGATGGTTGTTACATTGAGAGACAGTATAGGCCCTGGTGTCCGTCGGTAACGGTGCACTCCAGGATAGTATGTAAAGGTAAAGGCGGGATGGATTATCCATCCCGCCTTTACCTTTGGGAGGGACTAAGTGGCGGATAGAGTTGCGGTTTTCGTCGATGGAGCCTACTTGGATTACGTTCTTAGAGATGAGTTCAACAATAGCCAAATTGACTATCAAGCACTATCCAAGGAATTGGTAGGCGATTCAGATATTCTGAGAACTTATTATTATCATTGCCCGCCTTATCAAGGGAATCCACCTACCCCAGAAGAGCGGGAACGATACGCGAGACAGCGGAGATTCTTCACAGCGTTGGAACAGCTACCTAGATATACAGTCAGGCTTGGTCGTTTGGAGTTTCGGGGTAACGATCCATCCGGCAAACCTCGGTTTGAGCAGAAACGAGTAGATATTTTGCTCGGGGTGGATTTGGTTCTACTAGCTGCGAAGCAATCTATTAACGAAGCCATACTCGTGGCAGGGGACAGTGACTTTATCCCCGCAGTTAGTGTGGCGAAATCTGAAGGGATTTTAGTCAAACTCTATCATGGCGCTAGGCCGCATGCGGACCTGAGGCAAGAAGCTGACGAACGAATACAGATTACCCAGAGTTTAATTGACAAGGTTCGACGCTAAGGTAACTATAAACTAGTACACTACCCAAATTCGCCGAATCGGCTTTGGCCTTTCCTGTTGATCGGCGGTGTTTTCATTTATAACTCCCAAAGGGATGGTAAGTTTACTCCTCCGCCACCACTTAGTTCCTCAAAACACAAATGCCGCTGATTTCCACCTCTACGGTGTCACCGGGGACCATGTCTCCGTCGGCACCTTGGGTGCCCATCCAGAGGACGTCGCCGGGGTATAGGGTGGCGTACTTGCTCAATTCGTGGATCCAAAGGGCGGGTCCCAATATCTGGCCGAACGGCTAGACGCCCCGCTCGGTTTCGAGGCCCAGGACCACCCTTCCGTACTGGCTGCCGCCCAGGTCCATGATGAGTCCGTCGCGGTGGGACACGGCGTGGGCGTCCCGGTGGAACCGCTGGAGGGATTCCGAGTCGAATAGGGCGTGGCCTCCGCTCAGGTCGAACAGCCGGTTGACCGAGCGCAGGCAGAGTTGGGTGATGAACGCTTTATCCCGCCGGTATCTGGCGCGCTCCAGAGGGGAGAATGTCTCTCCAGCGTTTGCTTTTTCGAAAATCTCATGGATGTCGTGGTTCATGAACACCCGGGCGGCATCCACCTCCGCCGTGGCCTCGGATAGGCGAATATGGATGGCCGGTGATTCCGCGGTCTTGCCGGGTCCTGATGTCCCGATCAGGCGGGCGGTAAACTCGTCGATCATTCCCTGGGCGGTCCCGACCATCGGGGCCACCAAGTCCCATCCTAGCTGGACGGGGATCGGCATGCGATACAAGGCCTGGTGGTGTATCTCCCAGCCGGTCCAGTCACCGTCGCCGGCCGTTACCACGTTCAATACCCGGTGGGAAGGGACAAAGGCGTCCTCAACCACGATGTCCTTACTCCCGGTGCCTCGGAGCCCTGACACGAACCAGGTATCGACGATCTGGTAATCCGGGCGTGGGACCAGGACCCAGGTGCGCTCGCCGATTCCCGCGGCGCCCAGTACCAACCAGCTCGCGGCATCGCAGCCGCTAGAGAACTCCCAGCGGCCCGTCAGACGATATCCGCCGCTTACGGGCTCCGTCTTGGAAGTACCCGGAGTCAGGGAGCTCGAGCACAGAACGTCCGCTCCCCCGGCGGATACCTCCTCCTGTGCCTGCAACGGCCAATAGCCCACCATTCCCGCGTTGGCCGCCCAGACCGAGTAGCACCAGGAGGCGGAGGGACAACCCCTCGCCAGCTCTTCCCCCACCTCAAAGACCAAGCCGTGGTCTAGACCCAGGCCGCCGAACCGTTTGGGGACTTCGATCCGATTCAGGCCTGTCGAAATAAAATCTTGAACCGTTTCGTCGGGGATTCGGCGAAGCTCTTCGGAATGGGCCGCCCGCGCTTTGAGCGCCGGGACCATGGCGGACGCCCTTCGGAGCATCTCCGCAGAGGTCAAGATATCCCTACCAGCGCCCGTGTAAGCTGCCATTTAAACTCCTCGAATTGGTCCCACCTGCCTTGACCAGATCTCTACCCATACAGCGGGTAGAAAGCCCGTTAATATGATCTTGATGTTTACTCCCCTTACTCCTCCGCCACCACGTAGTTCTTCAACGTCCCGATGCCGCTGATCTCCACTTCTATCGTGTCGCCGGGGACCATGTCGCCGTCGGCTCCTTGGGTGCCCATCCAGAGGACGTCACCGGAGTGGAGGGTGGCGTACTTGCTCAGCTCGTGGATCCAGGTGGCGGCGTCCCAGATCTGGTCGGCCGAGGAGAAGTCCTCCCAAACGTCGCCGTTGTGGCGGACGGTTATGTGTAAGCTCTTGGGGTCGAGGCCAGTGACGATCCACGGGCCCATGGGCTTCCAGGTGTCGCAGTTCTTGCCCCGGAACATGGTGCGGTCGGCCTGTTGCCAGGTGCGCTGGCTGATGTCGTTGCCGATGGTGTAGCCGAAAACGCAGCCGATGGCCTCGTCGACGGACACGTTGCGCGCCTTCTTTCCCATGACCACCGCCAACTGGCCTTCGGGCTGCACCGCCCCCGAGCACTCTTTAGGGACCACGATGTTTTCCTCGGAACCGATGATGGCATGGACCGAGCGGTAGTTGGGAGACGGCCGGTCCGGATAACTGGGCGGCGAGCCCCGCCGGGCGGCCATGCCGTCCACGTGGCCCCGGTAGTTGGGCCCGGCGGCGTACAACATGCCGGGGATTACTGGCGCCAGCAGCTTCACCTGGCCTAGCTGGAATGTGGTTGACGTGACGGTGTGCTGGCCGAATGGGCTGCCATCGACCTTGGTCACCGTTTCTCCATCGACGATACCGTAGCTGGCAGTCTGGTTTATTTCATAGCGGCACCAAATCATTACAAGGCTCCTTTTATGCGATTACTTGGTTGCGATTTACGCGGTTGTTGGTTGATGGTGGAGAAAATCCCCCAACCGCCTTTGCGAAAGGGCGCTTTGATTGTCACAAAAATGCCTCGCTGTCGGTCCAGTTCCCTTGAGCCGCGCTAAAGCTTTGGGGAGTTTTACAGATGGAACAGCCCTATTGATCAACGAGCACCCCCTCCCCAGATTCTTCGTCACTTCGTTCCTCAGAATGACAATGTCGAACTAGACCCTGAGTTAAAAAGCCCCACTTTCGCAAAGGGGGGTTGGGGGAATTTCCGTCCCCTCGCCTCCCAACCCTACTCCGGAAAGCCCAGCGACTCGGGCTCGCTGCCGCCAAGCACCTTGCCTATGTTGTAGAAGGCGAAGGTGGCGGCGCGCTGGGTTGACTCTTCGCCGTGGCCGGCCATGTGGGGCGTGATGACCGCGTTGTCAAGATCGAACAGCGGGTTGTCCCTGGGCGTGGGCTCCTCCTCCAAAACGTCCAAACCAGCGGCGGCGACGCTTCATGGTGATGTCGTACTGCCGCCAGAGCCTGGTGCTGAGGCTGATCATCATGGCGATGGTGTGCTCGGACACGGCTATGGC
The DNA here is from genome assembly GCA_034428715.1 of Dehalococcoidia bacterium. Classification (GTDB taxonomy): domain Bacteria; phylum Chloroflexota; class Dehalococcoidia; order Lucifugimonadales; family UBA3495; genus Io17-Chloro-G2. The sequence goes on from DAOUHE010000290.1 coordinate 3,733, forward strand.
GTTGGCGCCACCGTTGTTGGCCACCGGAATTCCCATCTCCAGAATGGAAGCCAGGTCCAACTGGTCGTATCCGGCGCTGAGGGTCTGCACCAATTTGACGTTGGTGCATTGGCTGAGTACGTCGTTGGAGACGTTGGAGGAAATGATGGCGTCAACGTCGCGGCACAAGGCCACCTTGTCGGCATCGGACAGGCTGGGGTCCACCAAAACCAACTCCACCCCATCGGGAGCTTGCTCCGCCATGAAGTCGGCCCGGCTGCCCGAGGGGCTGAAAAACGCTATTTTCAGCATGGGTCCACCCTCCTGAATATCGTCCAGACACAATCACGGCAATTATAGCTTTGGGCAGCGGCTTGTCAAAAGAATGATTCGGGATTAGAGGAATTCGCCATTAATAGCCCCATTTCGTAAAGGCAGTTGGGGGATTTCACCCGTCATTAGTAAACCCGGCCATGTGTTTACGGTTGACCATCACAGGCACGTGTGCTGTAATTTCCTTTTGCGCCTGCGCTTTTAGAGGGCAGGGTATATCGTGCCAGTGATGGGAGGCCAGAATGAAGTTACTAACCTATGACACCGAAAGTGGACCACATTGCGGAGTCCTGCACAATAACGATGTGGTCGATGTCAGCGCCCTGATCGGGGCCACGCAAGCCTTGCCCGACGTGCGAGCCCTGTTGGAATTGAGCGATTTTCCCATCGATAGGGTCAGGGACGCCCTGGCCAATAATGTCACGGCGCCGCGTGTTCCTTTGGCGGATGTCACCTTGCGTTCTCCGATCCTCCAACCACCCACGGTGCGTGATTTTATCGTTTACGAAGAACATGCCAGCAGCCAGGGCACCCGGCAACCCCATGAAGTCTGGTACCGGATGCCGGTCTTCTACTTCTCGAATCCCCTGTGTATCTATGGGACGGACGCCCAGATCCCATATCCCTCGGCGTCCCAGCAATACGACTATGAGCTTGAGATCGGCTGTGTCATCGGCCGGGAGGGGAGCAACGTTGCGGCCGCGGATGCACTGGACTATGTCGCCGGCTTCACCATATTCAACGACTGGAGCGCCCGGGACCTGCAGGGGGATGAAATGGCTTTTGGCCTTGGGCCGGCCAAGGGAAAGGACACCGCCTCGTCATTGGGGCCATGGCTGGTTACGATGGACGAAATGGCCCCTTACCTCAAGGAAGGAAGGCTGCACCTGAAGTGTGAGGTCAAGGTCAACGGGGCCTCTTGGTTAAGTAATGGTGCTGCCCAAGACGCCTACTACACCTTCGGAGATATGATTGAGCGGGCTTCCAAGGACAGCCGCATAGTCCCGGGAGACGTGATCGGAAGCGGGACCGTCGGAGGCGGCTCGATCAGGGAAGCGATCCGCAAGGGCTATGAAAAAGCCAGGTTTCTGGAACCAGGGGATGTCGTCGAGCATCACGTGGAAGGGATCGGCGTGCTCCGGGGTATCATTGGTCCTAACAATAACGTGGATGAAGATTACCGATTCCAGGTAAAGAGCCTGGCGCCAATCCCCGAGCTGGGTACCGCAAAGGACTACAAGTATCAGCGTTGACCGTCTCGCCCATGGTAGAGGTCTTGCCTCAAAATTGTCATTCTGAGGAGCGTAGCGACTGAAGAATCTAAATTCATGAGTGCAGCGCCCCAATTGGCTAACCTAAGCTCATGATTTTAGACACCTCGTTGCACTCGGGGTGACATGTTGTGGAGGCTTTCGAGGCAAAGCCCATGGGAGGCCATTAAAATAGCTCCGAGATCTCCCGGTCAAGCTGATCATCGGCCGTTTCCATCTGGCCATCGTCGCCCTTCTTGCGGGTTCGGCCCGGCAACCGGCTGAGGGATTCGTATGATTCAGCCGACCCGTATTCCCTGGTGTGGATCACCAGGGGCATGGGAAGGGCATGGCCGAAGATCAGGGCCTGCTGTTTAGCCTCTAACCGGGTCAAAACACCCCGAAGCTGGCGGCTGCCGGAAGTGCCCTGGAGCACGGCGTCTATGTCCCGGTCATTGTCCAAAAGGCAGGTCAAGCGCGTCCCCACCTGGCTCATGACTTCGGAGTCGATGGCGCTGGGGCGTTGGTCGATGACCATCAAAGTGACGTTGTATTTGCGCAGCTCGCGGGCAATGGTGCCGAATATGGTCTGGGAAGCCACGGCGGGGTCCAGGAATTTGTGGGCTTCTTCGATAACTATCACCAAGGGCCGAGGGTCTTTGCCGGACCCACCTTCAAAGGAATCTTTCAGAAACACGTACCGGTCGTGGATGCGCCGGGTCAGCAGATTGCTGGCCAGGATATAGGCCATCAGGTCGTTGCCGTAGCGGCCAAATTCTAACACTACGTGCTGGCCACGTTCTAAGTGTTCGATGATGGTCCTTGCGGCGTCGTGGTCCGTTTTTTCGACCAGGAATTCAAGCCGTTTCAAGCGATTCAGCCGGTTATACAGCGCTCCCAAAGCGTTGGGCTGCACCTGGATTTTATCCGCTAGCTCTACCAGGGCACTTCGGTCCTCTACATCAAGGAACTGCCTAAGCCAATTTGGTTGGCCGAAATACTGCTGCAGATTATAGGCAGATGACGCCGCGACTTCGGACAGGTTCAAAGTCTCCCGCAGTAACTCCACGTCTTCAGGTTCGATTTCGCTATAACCTATGCGTACCACCTCGTCTGTGGACACTTTGCGCGTAATGGCGTGCTGCGGATCCAGCGTGAACGTCGATACTCTGGAAGAAAACAACTGCTTAAGGCCCTTGGTAAATCGGTTATTTTCTGAATCATATACTCCCCAACCGTACTCGCTGTGCATGTCGAAGATTAGAGAAGAAGCCCGGCCGCCTTGCAGAATGCCTACCAGAAGGAGGCGGGTCAGGAATGTTTTTCCGGTGCCGCTCTTGCCGAATACGCCGATGGAACGTTTGACCAATTCATCCAGGTCCAGGCAAACCTTGGTTTCCATGTCCAGGGGGCTGCCGATCCAGAAGTGGCGTTCGTCCTCGGCTCCAAAAACCGTGGCCACGTCGTCGTCCGAGGCGGCAAAGGCTTTGGAGAAATGGGGCGGGATGGTCTTGGCCGCAACCGGCGGTTGAGAATCACCCCGGACGGCTGGCAAGATCAATTGGGGCAGCACTGTGATGGTCCCGTAGGCCACCGAGCCCGCCATAACCTGAGCGATGAACGGGTCGTCTACCGGCGGAGGGTTCTGCTTCAGGCGTGGATCGGAGCTGCCCAGGGCAATCTCGGTCAGTGTGCCAAAGAAGCGGCCACGGTTTCCCTGGATGGTTACGAAGGTGCCCACCTTCAGGTCTTCCACCGAGGTCTGGGAGTTCAAGCGAACTTCGACACCATTGGTCAACGACCCATCGACCACCATGCCCAACGAAGCGCCGGCAACCAATTGTGGATAGCCGGAATCAGGCATTTCTTGGTTTGAACCAAAGCCATTGGTCATGGCCTTACCGTCCTCAATATGGCGTTGAGCCGTGGCAGGTCTCCCGCCAGTTCCCCAGCCAGGTCTTTGCACGCCCGCAGGAGGAAGGCTTGACTTTCATCATACGACGCGGCCGCTTCCCGCAGACACGCCCCCACCACCTGGTCGGCGACGGGGATGCCCGATGACAACAGCAACCCGATCCAGCCGGAGTGGCTGGCCAGGCGCATCACCTCTTCCGATGAACAGGCGTGGACAAAGGCGTGGACCCGGGGAGGCAAGGGAGGCAGAACTGGTACCTGAGCGCCCTGGTCCTGGTGACCGACGATGACCACCTCGAAACGGGAGGTAAGCAGGCGCTCCAACTGGGGATTGTTGCGGAAAATCTCTTCTTCGGTTGCGGCTGATTCTCCCCGGGCTAGAACCGGCCGGGTGGCGTCCAGAGGCTCGGTGGTTACCCGGTAGACGACACCGTGAACGGCCGGGCCGCCGGCGCGGACAAAGGAGCCCAGGGGAGGCGCATCATAAAGCCTGTAGCATTGGGCGGTAAAGGACGTGGAGTTGGCCTCCACCACTTCCCCCACCCGCCGGGACTCCTGGGTTCCGCCGTTATTCATGGCGGTCATTGCTCAGTTACAGCCCCGGTCCTATTCGACCTGGAGCTCTTGCCCGGCTTGCAATTCCTGCAGCTTATCCACGCCTTTGGCTATGGCGTCTTTAACCAAACTGCGGGTTTCGCTCCCCGGTTTGGGCGCCAGTAGCAGGCCGATAGCCACACCCGCCAAGGCGCCCAAAGCCAATCCCACTGTAAGATTCAATGCAACGCTAGAATGGCTGTGATTGTGTCCCATACCCGTCCACCTCCCTCTGCCTGGAATTCCTGTTTGCCACGCGCTCGCAGGGATCGGAATGGTTGCGGAATGTGGCCTGCCCCACTAGATCATCCTAGCACACCACTATCGACTGAGAAATCCACGGTTGTCAGATTCAGCACCAATCCAACTCGTCTCTAAGGACCCAATGACTCACCAAGCCTGGGATAGGATCAAAAACCGCTTATCCTGAGTCCGTCGAAGAACCTCAATTCTGCCAAACAGACCTTTGGCCCCCTCGTCAGGCCGGCTTAAATTTCACCAGGGTCCACTCGTGGGTAACGTCGTCGTAGACCGCCACCACCGGCATATCCACCTGGAGGTCTTCGTGGGCGCACTCCACAATGTTCGAGATCATCCGGGGGCCTTCATCCAATTGAATCACACCGTAGACATGGGGAGCGTCGTCGCGGAACGCCGCGTTGGCCACCTGATGGACGATGGTGTAGGTATGGAGACGTCCTTTTCCGCTGACGGTGGCCCAGCCGATGTCTTGGGAGGCACACCTGGGGCATTCCTCCCGGGGATAGAAGAAGAACTTGTCGCATTTTTGGCAACGGGGCATTGCCAACTCGTGACGTTGAACTGCCTCCCAAAAGGGTTTGGTTAATTCGGTGCTGAGCGGCCGGGGCAGAGGCTTTCTGTATTCGGTGGTCATTTCGTTCCTTAATTAATCGAACCTTATTTGGCGAAACTTATTTGGTTGCTTCGGTTCCCAATATGAGCGTGCACATCACGCTCCCGGTACCGCCTCAACCATTCACCATGGTCAGGTCGTGCTTGGCCACCTGCCGCTCATCGGCCCGCCCCATGACCTGGCGGATACCCTCAATGACGTGGCGGAAGCCTCCGGCCCCGCCCACCGGCTGGCCTTCGGAAAGCTGAGCCATTGTAGGTTGTGTCCACCGAATCGAAGAAGGGACCGATCTCGCCCTTCTCGCAGATCCCGGCATCTTCGAGGCACACGGCCTCAAGAATGGTGTATCAATCATAAAATTCGACCGGGCCCACCCGTTCGGCTGCATCTCTGGCTGCCACCAAGTAAACCGGCTTGGGGTTGAAGGAGTACTCCCGGAGGCAGGCTTCGGTGAATTTTATGCTGTGGGCGCCACCTGCCGCAACCGCCCGGTCTGTTAATTCTTCCTGGTCTTCGATCGGAATGGCCAGTTCCGAAGTGTCCAACGGGGGAGCGGCCGAGTACCAGGAGTAGATGGAGGCGCAGGCCTGCCAGGCGTATCGTGCGGCCAGACGAGAGGACTCTTCGGTGAGGTAGGGAGCTATGTTCCGCAGGGCGCTAGGAGCGGTAACCGTGTGGACGAACGCTATGAGGTTTTTCTGATTGGCAAGGTAGACCCCGGCGAAGGTTTCGGTAAGGTTGGAGATAAACGCGGATAAGTCCCCTTCGGTGTCTACCAGGTCTATTGTCACGGCAAACTTCGGGTGGTCATCCAGGCCCATGACCTGATTGCTAATCCCTCCCCCACCATCGAAATCAGGGCCGTGTAACCGGTCAACTTGCTCAACCGCCGACCTTGGGGAGAATCCGGAATTAAATGGCGAAGGGCTCCCCGGCAGTACCTGGTAACGTGCTGCCCAATACCCTAATCCCTGAGCCAACTCGTGTAACCGCTGGGGTGTTTCGACGGCCGATAGGCTGCGGGCGGCGTGGCTGGTCCGAAGCAGGCCATGGGTTGCCGCAGCCATGACGGCCGGCGCCAGATGCGGCACCCACTGGCTTAGCACGTCTTGCCAAGGCGCCTCCTCCAACTCCCGGTCGAAAAAAGCAGTCCAATCGCTGAGGCGGCTACTATCTCCCAGGGACTCGCGCCAGTCGGAACGGGAGATGGGGGTGGTGGGCTTGGGGTGGTCTATCAAACCGCTCTTGTAGTTTTCTACCCAGGGTAGCACCGCCTCGTCCCGTCCCAATTTAAACAGGGCTTCGGCGGCCATCGGTCCGTGATTAGCGTTCCCGTTGGCTCGCTCGGTGCCAAAGGGGCTGAGAAGGTCCAGCATCTCATCGATGGTGATACTCATGGCATTACTCCTGCGTCGCCCAAAAGCCGCCCTGCTTGAATGGGTTTTTCCCTGTGGATCACCTGGCCTTCGGCGGTCCTTCGATGCCTATTTCTTTGCAGATCTTGCCGTCGCGCATCTCAAAGATATGGGTCAAGCGCATTTCCCCCTTGGACCCCGGTGGCAAGGGGATAAAGCTGTCTTTGGCCACCTGGAAGGTTACGATGCTGTCATCCACAACCCTATCTTCCGTGGCGAACCGGTCCAAGGTATGGAATTCCACTTGGCTCAACACCGAAAATATCTCACGGTAATTGGCCGCCACGGCCTCTTTCCCCTTGATGACCAGATTTCTGCTGGGAGCCTCCCATACGATATCGTCGGTATACAACTCCAAAGCGGCTTCGATACGGCCCGCTGCCTCGCTGCCGAAGTGGGCTTCAACCACCGCCAGATTGGCCGGGATCATCTTTTCGTCCATACCACCCTCTTAAGCCTGGTCCCTAAATCACGCCGGATTCGGCGAGGATAGTCAGTTCGGCTAGACTCAGCCTCAGTTCCCCGCAGAATATCTCTTGATTGTGCTCGCCAACCAAAGGGGCCCGGCGGGAGATACGCCACGGCGAGCCGTTGTATACGGCGGCCGCTCCGGGATAGGTGAAACTGCGGCCCAATTCCGGATGTTCAACCTCAACGAAGAATTCCCTGTCTTGCAGGTGGGCATCGCCCATCAGGTCGTCCATGGAGCGAATGGCACCCCAGGGGAAGTCCCTTTCCTGACCGCCTTGCCAGAGTTCATCCTGGGGCATATTGCTACAGAAATTCGACAACACTTCGGCGATGTGAATGCCGTTTTCCTGGAGTACTGCCAGATCTTTATACTTTTCATCAAGCAGATCATCCGCCAAGCCGTACTCATCCATCCACTTGGCCAGCGTATTCAACCGGGCCGGGGTCAAGTTGCTGCCCGACCGGGTCAGATTCACCCAACCTCCGCCCTTGGTTGCCATCTGAATCCTGGTGGAATAATCCACGGAAGCGTGCCGTCCCGTGTGCCGCTGCACCACCTGACCAGTGGAGAGGTATATGGCGATGGCTCCCTCGGTGGTCAACGCGCAGGCTTCGTGGACCGATGAGTCGATGTATTGGCCCTCTCCCGTCATATCCCGGTAATACAGGGCTGACATTATCCCCATATAGGTGTAGTGGCCGGCTATATGCCAGGCATTTCCCCCGCCGGGAGCAATGGGAGGAGCATCTGGAATATCTTCTGTATCGTACCCCGAGGACGCCATTTGGCCCCCGCCTGCCAGGTGAAGCAGGTCCGAGGTCAGGTAGTCTTTCCATGGGCCCGTCTGGCCGAAGGGCGTCAGCGAGCACATTATGAGCCCGGAGTTCAACCGGGACAGGTTCTCGTACCCCAGACCAATGGAGTCCAGGTAACCGGGCTTGAACGTCTCCAGGATAATATCGCAGCTTGGCACCAACCGCTGGAATAGCACCGACCCCTCGGCGGACTCCAAATTCAGCGTGATGCCCCGTTTCGACGTGTTGTAATGCCAAAACGACAGGCTGCGCTCCCGGTGCGGGATGTCGTCCAGAAAGGGCCCGACTGAGCGGGTATTCTGTCCTCCGGGAGGCTCGATCTTTATGACATCCGCACCCAGGTCGCCCATCAGTTTGCCGCAGAATTGCCCTTTCTCGTCGGAAAGCTCCAGCACCCGCAAGCCCGACAGCGGGCCCGGCATGTGGCCATTGGTGATCTTGGAGGCGTCTTGGGTCATTTTAAGGCCTCCTCTACGTATTTGAACTTGGGCATCTCTTTGGGCCACAGGGTACCGTCTTCGTACCCGGCCAGCACATCTTCGTGACTCTCCCCCAGCAGGTCTTCCAATATCTCGCGGTTGTGGTGACCAATATTGGGTGGTGGGCCGCTGACCACGGCGGGAGACTTTGATAGTTTGAAGGGGGCATTTTGGAATTTCCACGGTCCCAGCATGGGATGATCCATGGGGACATACATGTCTCGTTGCCGTAATTGGGCGTCATGCTCCACCCGGTCCTCGGAGCTTTGCACCGGCATCGCCCGGACACCAGCGTTTTGGCACAGGGTCGTGAGTTCGTACTTCTCCAGGGTCGCGGTCCACTTTTCGATTCCCTGGTCCAATTCTTCTTGGTGCTTAATCCGGCCGTCCAGGGTGTCAAACTTAGATGCGATTGCCCAGGCTGGATCACCCATCAGCCCGGTCAAATTTTTCCATTCGTCATCGCTGAAGCAGGCGATGACGCACCAGTCGTTATAATTCCCGCCCTTGGTGCGGTACGAGTTGTGGGGAACGGCCGTTGGGCCGCGGTAATTGTGGGCCAGGGGAGCCCCCGGCCAAACCGTCCGGTTTCCGGGAGGATATCCCTCTCGCCGGGATTCCCTGCCGTTGACCGTGCGGTCCAGGAAGGCCGACCCGGTAAGGGTGATGCCGGTTATCATCTGGGAAAGGTCTACGTGTTGACCCTTGCCGGTGGCGTTACGGTGCCGCAGGGCGGTCAGCGCGCACATGGCGCCGTACATGCCCCCGGTATCGTCCAAGTAGGACCAGCCCCAACCCGCGGGAGGTTCTCCGGGCAGGCCGGAAAGAAATGTCAGGCCTGACAGGGCCGCCGCGGCTGGGCCCATGGTGCCATAATAGTGATGCCTGCCGGTGTGGCCGAAACCAGCCATGGAGACATAAACAATGTCGGGACGCAGCTTCCGCAACTCGTCGTAGCCCAGCCCCCATCTCTCCATGATGCGGGAGCTGAAGTTCTCTATTACCACGTCGGACACAGATATGAGCTGTTTCAGCAGTTCCAGACCCTTGGGGGTCCGGACGTTGACGGTGATGCCGCGCTTGGTGGCGTTGGTGTCGGCGAACTGCCCGGTGGAGTTGGGTCCCGGCTCCACCCCTTTGGGAACGGTGAAGCGGTTCTGGCGCAGCATGTCCATGTTTTCCGGCCATTCGACCTTGATGACTTCCGCGCCAAAGGTCCCCAGCCAGCGTGCGGCCCAGGGACCGGCCCGCACCCAGGTGAAGTCAACTACGCGGATGCCTTCCAGTGGACGTGGTAGGGCCATATCATGCGCCTCTCAAAACGGAGAATTACAACGTGGGGATGGCCAGAAAGATTGATTAATCGGGTCCGCGCCGCCACTCGGCAAAACCGCAGTTGACCCAGACACTCACCCCCGGCCAATGCCGTCAGGATATTTGGGAGTGTAGTATTCGCCCAGGCAACTGTCAACACGAACGGAGCCGGCCAAAATTGGATTGCCGGAGCCCGTTACAATAACCTTTTCGGTCCGGTGAAAGGTCACAAAGGCAAGTAAACCGCCTGGCCCGTCTGGGCGCTGCGGGCCACCGCTTCGGTCCATTCCATGTAGTGGACACCGGTCTCAAAGGCCACCATATCCACTTGCTCCGTGCCGCGGATGGCGTTGGTGAACTGCTCTTCCACCCGGTAATGGGCTTGATCCTCAGGGGGATTCGGGACCTCGGTAAGACCGGAGTCGCCCCGCTTGCCAGCGAAGATGTTTTGCTGGGCGTCCACGTGGATGGTACCTTCCGAACCGTAGATCCACGTATGGTTTCCATTGGAATGCCCGGTGGTGGCGCTCATGCGCATGTGGACCTGTGCGCCGTTGGACAACTCATACAGGATATCGATGTGGTCTGGAATGCCCACCGATACCAGTTCTCCAGAGGCGTTGCGGCGGTAGGGGACTTGGGTCTTGGACATGGCCATGACCCTGTTGCCCCGGCCGAACCATCGCATCAGCGATTCATAGGAAGCCCCGATATTCAACGTGTTGTATCCGCTCAATTCCCAGTCGTGGCGCCAATGGAGATCGCCGCCGTAGTCGGGGAACCGGTTCTGCAGCGCCTGCATGTCCACCGACAAGATCTCCCCCAGGAATCCTTCGCCGATCATCTTTTTCAGCACGTTGTCGGTCTTGTAGGTTGTGGATGTGGGTGTCAGCTGGCAGACCAGATCGGGATGGGCCCGGGATGCCGCCAGCATGTCCCGCGCTTCCTGGGCGTTGTTGGCCATGCGTGCCTCGGTGAGCACGTGCTTTCCCGCTTCCAGGGCCGCCAGTACCAATGTCCGGTGCATGTATGGCCAGGTGCCGATACATATGGCATTTATGGACTTGTCTTCCAGCAGTTCCTGCCAGCCACCATAGACCTCGGGGATCTTGAACTGGTCGGCCACGGCCCGGCCGGACTCGACAGACCGGTTAGCCACGGCCGCTATCTCAACGCCGTCAACCTTTTGAAATCCCGGAATGTGGCGGTTACGGACGTTTCCGCCGGCGCCGATCAGTCCTACTCGAATTTCATCACCGGCCATAAAAAGCCTCCAAATTTAGTCAAATTGGACGTTCTATACGAAAGAAGAAAAGGCCGGTGCAGCCGCCGGCAATCTCCGTACACGGGTGGTGGAACGATGTCGAGTGTAGTCAAAGGTCAAAAGGGTGTCAACCGTTTGGTGGATTGAGCAACGAGTGGGGTTGGCGGACTCGCCAAACACGTTGGGATGATCTGGCATTTCGCAGGTGGTTACCAGTCTGGCTGCCGGACTTCTAGACCGGGAACGCGATTAAATTCTCTGATGTTGTCTGTAAGAACCGCGTATCCGTAGGACAATGCGGTCGCTGCAATTATAGCGTCGTGGGAACCGATGGCCTGCCCGGAGGCCGCCAGCGCCGCCCAGATTTCAGCGTGAACCCTGGCTACCCTCAAATCAAATGCCAAGACCGGGAGTCTCTCAAGAACCGCCTCAACAAAGGCTTCGCCTCTTATGCGGCGCTGGGATGAAATTGATCTTAGGACACCGACCAGTATCTCTGCTGCCGTTATGGCAGCCAATGCCATCGGCTCGTTAAATGCAACGACGGTCAAATCACTGATTGGCCGTCTCTGACGTTCTATATTGATAAGGACGCTGGTGTCGATTAATTGGGCCATTGAGGTGCTTCTAATTTGGGTTGGGAGGCCTGAATAGCCTCCAGGTCATCGGCGAAGCCTTCACCGACTGGGGTTAATTTACCCAGGGCTTCCGCAAGTTCACCTAGAGTAACTCCCGGCTTGGGGCCAATTGGCGCCAGGGTTGCGATGGGCTCACCTTTCCGTTGTATTACGAAGGTCTCGCCCTTGTACCGTACCCGGTTCAAGATGTCGGATAGGGACCTGGCCAGGTCCGTGGCAGTTATAACTGTTTCCAATTCAACACCTTTGGGTCATTTAATCATAGAATCTTAGAATATTTTAATCTGATTAACGGTTTTAGGCAATTCTAGTGGGTCCGTGCCACCATGTTTCCGTTTGTAAATCTCCTGGCCATCGCCGATAATACGCCATGCCTATTATCGTCACGCTTGGAGGTCACATGCGAGTCCTGCTTATCGCCACCAACCGTCACCACCGCCTTATGAGCCGAATGGATGCTAGGCCATTGCCCATCGGCCTGGCCTACGTCGCGGGCCACCTGGACCGCAACCGCCACACGCTGAAAGTCTTGGACCTTATGTTTTCCCATGACTACCTGGCCGACGTGGACGCCGCGGTTCAGGAATTTCAGCCCCAGGTGGTGGGAGTCTCAATCCGGAATCTAAGCAACCACAGCTACATGGACCCACAATGGGCATTGCCCATCAGCAAAGAGGTGATCCAGCGGATCCGCTCCCAAAGCCAGGCCACCATCGTTTGCGGCGGACCGGCCGTCAGCCTGTTCCCCAAGGAATTATTCAACTATATGGAGCCTGACCTTGCCATAGCTGGAGACGCCGGGGAAACCTTCGCAGAGCTGATGGATTACCTGGACGACGGCGGCAGTTCTCACCTTGACCTGCCCGGCCTGGTGTACCGGGAAGGTAGTGAAACCGTCTTCAACGGCGCCCGGTGCGCTTCCAGCTTCAGCCTGCCGCCTCGCCTGGAAGACCTGGACATGGACAAGTACCGGAAGGCCGGGTTCGGTATAGGTATCCTAACCAAGCTGGGCGATTTCAAATATCCTACCGGTTCCACCTCGGGACCCCAGGAGGAAGGCGCTTGGCGGGTCATCCGGCCCATCGACGAGGTGGTCCACGAAGTCAAGGACATGGAGGAACGATTCGGCCTGAAGAAAGTGTTCTTCATCGACAACGGGTTCAACGTTCCCATGCCCCACGCCAAATCCTTGTGCAACGCGTTGATGGAGGCCGGTCTCAAGCTCCATTGGAATACCTGCCTGGCTCCGTTTTCCTGCGACGCCGAAATGGTGGGACTGATGAAACAGGCGGGATGCGCCTTGGTTATCATGGGCAACACCCGTGGAGACCCCCACGACGGCCCCGGCTTGGCAGACAGTTTGGAGCCCATGGTGGAGACGGCCCGCCTGTGCGAGGAGGCAAACCTCCACTACACCGTGGCCCAAACCTTTGGCGAACCGGGAGATACCAGAGAGACGGTGGATCAAAAGCTGGCCTTTTTGAAAAAACTCAAACCCGCCGTGGCCAACCTGAGGGTGGGCGTGAGCATCATGCCCGGCTCGCCAGTGGCGGCCTTGGCCTTGGAAGAAGGTCTGATCTCCGACGAAGCCGAGCTCATCAAGCCCACTTTCTACATCGCCGAGCCGGTCAAGGACTGGTTAGTCGACTATCTGAAAGAGGAAGCGGCGCAAAATCCCCGCTGGAACTTGGTTTAGATACCCGGTGAGCGGCGCCAGAGCCAATCCGGTCTAACAAACCGGCCTAGAGGAATCAACGTGAATACTAGCCTAAGGGACAAATACTGCATCGTCGGCGTGGGCGAGACCGAATACAGCCGTGGCTCTGGGCGGACCACCCGGGCGTTGGGTGCCATGGCGATACGCAACGCCATGAACGACGCCGGCCTCGGACCCAACGACGTGGACGGCATGTTGAGCTACCACGGCGGCGACTCCACCCCTTCCACGGCCATCATGTACGACCTGGGGATGCGGCCCAACTTCTACATGGACTGCTCCGGCGGCGGCTCTAGCACCGAGGCGCTGGTGGGCCTGGCCATGGGCGCCATCGAAGCCGGCATGGCCGACACCGTGGCGATATTCCGGTCAATGAACGGCTACTCCAACATTCGCATCGGCGGAACCGGCGCCAGGGCTTCAGCTCCCATCGGCGGTCCAGATCTGATGAAGCGGCCCTATGGAATGATCAGCGCCGTCCAGCAGTTCGCATTCACCTTCACGCGGCACATGATGGAATACGGCGTCACCAGCGAGCAACTGGCCCACATCAAAGCGGCCCATAGCAACCACGCCAGCAACAACCCCAAAGCCTTGATGAAACAGCGGGTCACCGTTGAAGACGTGCTCAACTCCCGCTGGATCATCCGCCCGGTGGCCCATTTGTTCGACTGCTGTTTGGAAACCGATAATGCCACCTGCGTCATCGTCACCTCGGCGGAGCGGGCAAGGGACCTGAAGCAAAGGCCCATCCATATCCTGGGGGTTCAAGGGCGAGGCACCAAGCCCGGCGGCGACTTCCACTATCAACACGGCCCCATCTCCAGGGTGGCCGGCCACTACGTGGGCCCCCGGGTGTTTGAATCGGCAGGCGTGACCCACGACGATATCGACGTCACCGGCTGCTACGACGCCTTCACCTACACGGTGCTGCTGCAGTTTGAGGACTACGGCTGGTGTAAAAAAGGCGAGGGCAAAGACTACGTGTCCAGCGGCATCATCAACCTGGGCGGACAACGTCCCAACAACACCAGCGGCGGACACCTTTGCGAGGGTTACACCCACGGGATGAACATGGTTATCGAGAACGTCCGCCAGTTGCGGGGCATGGTGGACGACTACTGTCCTCAAACCGCGGAAGGAATTCACACCTACGATTACTCCGAAGGCAAATGCCGTCAGGTAAAGGACGCCAATATCAGCATGAACATGGGTTGGGGCACGCCCGCCGTCGGCAGTTCCCTCATCATGAGGAGGTAGATCAGTTGCCGGTTTACGAATACCGCGGAATCAGTATCAATATCTCGGACAACGATAGCGAGTACAAGGGCTACTTCGAAGCCGCCGCGGAGCACCGCCTGGTGGTTAAAAAGTGCTCGTCCTGCGGTCTTCTGCGCGGGGAGCCCGGTCCCGGCTGCCCCTGGTGCACCTCCCTGGATTGGGAGTGGCAACAGGTCAGTGGAAAGGGAACCATCTACAGCTACCAGATCGTGGCCCACACCGTGGTGCCCAGCTTCCGCGATTGGGCGCCGTTCCCCATAGTGCTAGTGGAGTTGGACGAACAAAGCGGCCAGCCCGGCCCGGGTGACGGCCTGCGCATCATCGCCAACCTGATGGACCAGGACATGCAGCCCGAAAAAGAAGAGAACGTAGCCATCGGCAGCCGTGTAGAGGTGGTGTTCTACGACGGCGAAGCCGGATTCTCCCTGCCCCAATTCAGGCTAACCGGCGAGCCCCCCACCGGGCAGGTCTGGCGGCATTCGGTGTAACCTGGCACTGCCCGGCCGGTCGCCTCGGCCTACCTTGAATAGTTGTTACGTGAAGGGTAGGATGAAGTCATGTTGGATTGGTCTTTATGTCCAGAGGTCGAGCGTGACCCCTTGCGCCTGGGGGGTGCCTGGGTGTTTCGCGGCACCCGCGTTCCGGTTTTGGCTCTCTTTGAAAATCTGGAGGATGGAGTCCAGATAGCTCAGTTCGTGGAGTGGTTCCAAGGTGTCAATATCGAGCAGGCGCGTGGAGTTCTCGACCATGCAGCCAAAAGCCTGGCGGTGTCCCAGGCCGTCTGAGTGCGCATACTTTTCGATCAGGGAACACCGGTACCCCTGCGCGAATACCTGACCCAACATCAAGTGGAAACAGCCTTCGAGCGGGGTTGGAGTACCTTGACCAACGGCGAGTTGCTGGCAAGGGCGGAGCAAAAAGGCTTCGAAATATCCCTCACAACCGACCGGAACCTGAGCTACCAGCAGAACTTGGGTGCCCTAAGTATCGCCATCGTCGTTCTCTCCTCTACCAGTTGGCCTCGCATCCAAAAAGCGGCAGCGGCGAGAACCCAAACCATTGATTCGACCGTGCCTGGCAGTTTCCAAGAGGTGGACATCCCATGGGTCCCGCCACTATGCTTGCCGTGAAGGAAGAGAAGGTCACCATGGCCAGCGGGTCCAGTTGGTGTCTTGCGACGGTGATGCCGGATTATCCCTGCCTCAATTCAGGCTAACCCGCGAGCTCCCCGCCGGACAGGTCTGGCAGCATTCGTTGTAGCCCCGGCCTATCGAATTTCTCCAACATTCCATTTTGCGTAACCCTAATTAAACCACCGGTGCGGTGAACAGTGACCGGTTTGCGTTATGAAAATAAGTGCCGGAGAATTCCAACATAGGATGACACAGGGGTGGTGAAGTTCAAATGAACCAGCAAGAGATTGATTCGTTCTCGCAAGAAGTTGTGGAGAAACTGAAGACCTACGTCTATAGATTGAATGACCCGCGAAATGGCGAGACCTTCTATATCGGGAAGGGCCAGGGTAATCGCGTGTTTGCGCACATCCGCGACGAGCAGAACCTAAAAGGCGATGAACTTGACAACAAACTAACGCGCATCCGGGAGATACACGTCGCAGGCTTTGAAGTAGCGCACGTTACTCATCGCCACGGAATGGATGACAAGACTGCCATCGTGGTTGAGGCGGCACTCATTGATGCATACCCAGGGCTGATGAACTCAGCCGGCGGAATTGGAAGTAACGCATACGGGGCGAGACACGCACGGGAGATTGTCAACACCTATGGCGCCAAGCAGGCCGTTTTCAAGCACAAAGCAGTGTTGATCAACGTCAATAGAAGCGCCGTTGAGGCCTCATCTTTGTATGAAGCGACGCGTTACGCTTGGAGGATAAACAAGTCCAAGGCGGAGAAAGCTGAAGTCATTCTCTCCACCGTTCGAGGTCTAATCAAAGAGGCATTCGTCGCGCACGACTGGTTGGAAGCGACAGCAGAAAACTTCCCAGGACGCGAAACCGTGTCCGGGCGTTTTGGCTTTGCGGGGGCGGCGGCCCCCGACCACATTAAGAAGCTGTACGTAGGTAAGCGCGTGCCTGATAAATACCGCAAGCGTGGCGCGTCTTATCCGATCAAGTACACCTGGTAGAATATATTGGTTGAGGCATGTGATGCCCGCCATCCTATGATTGAAACCGAAACTTTTTTTGACCCGTGCTTCCTACTACAACTTACAGCGAGGTTACCAGATGCCAGCAAACGCCAAATCACTTGGCATTGACCGCCTTAGCCTGGCCGAACGCATCTTACTCGTAGAAGAGATATGGGATGGTATTGCAGATGAGGCCGATGCAATAGAAGTCCCTCAGTCCCATAAGGACGAACTCGACCGCCGGATTGCGGAGCATGCCGCCGATCCGAACTCCGGAGCGAGTTGGGAGCACGTTAAAAACCAGATGGATAAGTAGCGAATATCCGCGACTTGACGACGAGGCGACCATCAATGTTAACCAAATATATACAGACTGCCCTACGCCAGGCCAAATATGAGATTTTGGATGACGACGGCTCATTCTATGGAGAAATTCCCTCCTGCAACGGAGTTTACGCCAACGCCGCCACCCTTGAAGAATGCCGTGAGCAAATAGAAGAGGTACTGGAGGAGTGGATCTTATTCCGAGTCTTCAAGAATCTCCCCTTGCCGGTGGTTAACGGAGTCGAGTTAACCATCAGAGAAATTGCTTAGTGCCCCGTTTTGGTCCAATCACACGTCAGGATCTGATCAGGTATTTTCGACTCTTGGAATTTGAAGGCCCGTACTCTGGTGGCAGGCATCAGTTCATGGCCAAGGATGACATCACCATCTGGATTCCTAACCCGCACCGAGGGGATATCGGAAGAGACCTACTCTCGAGGATACTACGCCAAGCACACATCAGCCGGGATGACTGGGAAAATCTCTAGAGGGATTTGTGGCGCCCGATCATCCGCCCCAGACTGAAGGAGCCCTAATTGGTAAAACTCATAAGTTTCGACATCGATGGCACGCTGGAATTCGGTGACCCGCCGGGACCCATAACCCTGGAAATGGTGCGGAATGCCCGGGATTTGGGATATATCATCGGAAGTTGCTCCGACAGGACGGTCAGCAATCAAAACCGCCTTTGGACTGAGCACAGCGTATCCGTCGCCTTTACGGTATTAAAGCACCAATTGGGAGAAGTTAAGGCCCAGTTTTTGGCCGAGGAATACTATCACATCGGTGATACAGATTTGGACGAGTACTATTCGGTAAAAGCCGGGTTTTCGTTCCTACGGGCCAACGCGTCTGCTTCCTTGGTGTTAGGATTGAACGCCCCCACCTGATTCTTCTTGACCACCATCCCCAATTGGCAAAAAATCTTGATGCGGGAAATTGGCATGACAAGCCCGGAAGTAGTAGTGATAGGCGCCGGTGTGGTAGGTGCGTCGATCGGGTATCACCTGGCTAAATCAGGGGTGCCAGTGGCCATTATCGACCGTGACCACCCTGGGTCCCGGACATCGAAGGTATCATTCGCGTGGATCAACGCGTTGGGTAAGCGGCCGCAGCACTACCACCATTTCAGCCGGTTAGCGGTGGATGCCTACACCCCATTGCTGGAAGAGCTGGGCCCCAACTCCGGCATCGGCGAGGGCGGAGGGCTCCACTGGCCGGCGCCAGGAGACCAGGGTGTAGCGGACATACGACGCTTGGCCTCGGAACTGGACGATCTGGACTATCCCTACCAAATGCTGACACGCCAAGAAGCCGCGGAATTGGAACCCAATTTTCACGTTGACAGTATCGAGGGCCCAATTTTATACGCCCCCATCGAGCGTTGGGCCGATGGCGACCTGCTGGCTCGCTCTCTTGTGGAAGGTGCCGCCAACAATGGGGCCATGGTGATAGCGCCATGCTCGGTCAGGGAAATAGTCGCCCAGGGCGGCAAGGTGACCGGCGTATCCACCGCCAGCGGATTCATACCGGCGGCCACCGTGGTAGTCGCCTCTGGCAACGCCTCCGTGGGGCTGCTGGCACCTTTGGGGTACCAGTTGCCGTTGGACCGGGTGGTCGGAGTACTGGCAGTAGTGTCCGCCCCTTCGGACCTGGTAAAAAGAGTGCTGTACCCTGGGCAGTATCACATACGCCCAATGACCGGCGGCCGTGTGGCAATTGGATCGCGAGAGATGGATTTTTTGGCCGACGAAGACACAGATGCCTCCGGCCCGCCTTCTTGGGCTGACCAGTTGTTAAGGATGGCCCAGCAGGACTGCCCGCGCTTGGAATCAGCCCGGGTTGAGGAGCTACGTGTGGGAGCAAGGCCTATGCCCAGCGACGGACTGCCGATCATAGGGTACGTTCCAGGGGTAGAAGGCGCTTATGTAGCCACGATGCACAGCGGCGTTTCCTTGGCTACCATCGTGGGCCAAACCGTCACGGAGGAGATAACTTTAGGGCGAGCGCCCGCCCTGCTTGAACCATACCGCCCAGTGCGATTCGCCGGCGCAGACTACCTCTGAGAATCTGCTATAGATGTTTAGCAATCTTTATTAAATTACTCGAACACCCGGCAACGCTGGGAGCCTAGCCGGATGAACTCCCGCCGGCTTCTCGTTTTCCCACCGGGCCTACCCCGTTTTCACCTTGTCCGAGGATCTCGGCATCAATTTGCTGCTCCGGGGGCTGCTCTGGCCCGGGTGGCGGATAGATTCGGCCCTCGTCGGCGGCTACCGCTCCCTCCATAGCTTGGATAGCTACTTCGATCTGGCCATCGTCGGGCACCCTGGTGGTGAGTTTCTGCAGCAGTAGTCCGGGCCCGGCTACAGCCCTGCCGATCAACCCTTGTTGGTGCGCCCCCGCATACCTGATGATCTCGTAGCTGATGCCGGCCACCAGCGGGATCAGGGCGATACGGGAGATGATCCGCCACTCCAGGGGCGGCCGGGGGAACAAGGCAAAGACCAAGATGGACACCAGCAGCACGGTCAACAAGAACGCGGTGCCGCAACGCGGGTGGGGCGTGCTGAATTTCCGCACATTTTCCACGATCAACGGCAAGCCAGCTTCAAAAGTGTGCACGGCCATGTGCTCTGCGCCGTGATAGGCGAAAACACGTTTGATATCACGAAAAAGGCCGATACCCCCGACGTAAGCCACCAGGAAGACTAGCCTGATGGCTCCTTCAACCAGGTTGCTCAGCTGGTCCCAGGGGATGAACGGGTCTAGCGCGCGGACGATTAACAGCGGGCCCAGGAAGAAGATGGCGATTCCCAACGATAACGAAAAGGCGATTGCGCCGGCCATAAACCAGCCGGACAACTCTTGGTCCCCTCCATCTTGATCGTCAACCGCTGCCATGGAAGCCGATTTATTTAAGGCCTTCATACCAAGCATCAGGGTTTCCAAGAGCACCACCACACCCCTGACCAGGGGGACACGCCGTACGCCACCGGTGAACAAACTGTTCAGCGGCTCGCTGTGGTAAAAGATCCTGCCGTCCTGGCGGCGCACGGCCAGGCTCAAGAACCGCCTGCCACGTATCATCACGCCTTCGATGACCGCTTGCCCGCCGTAGGTGAAACGAGTTTGGTCGGCCAATGGCTAATCCGCTCCTGTTTGACGTTTGGGGATCATGGTGTGGACGCAGGCCTATGTTTTGACCTGCCGGCTTCAACCCAGGCCGGGTTTAACCAGGATAGCACACAGGTGATACATAGTCGCAGAACAAATGTACACCCCGCCGACGATTCATCGATCGTCGGCGTAGGAATATCGTCACCGAACTAGTGGGGTTTAGCAGTTCAAACAGGGGGGTGGCGCTTAACTGAGGTTATAGCGCCGGCGCAGCCGTTCGATGCGCCCCTGAGTGTCGACGATGCGTTGCTCGCCGGTGTAGAAGGGATGGCATTTGCTACAGATCTCGATCCGAACGGCGGGTTTAGTCCCACCGGTTTCGAATACGTTGCCGCAAGAACAGGTTACCGTCGAGCGGACGAATTTAGGGTGAATGTCTGTTTTCATGATTACTACCGTTATTTTACTTGTTCGGACCCCACCGGGTACACGCTGACTCGGCACTTTGCCTTGGCGGCCCATTCGTACTTTACTATGCCGTCGACTTTGGTATACAGGGTGAAGTCCCGTCCCAGTCCGACGTTGGTTCCCGGGAGGATCTTGGTTCCTCTCTGCCTGACCAAGATCGAACCTCCGGTGACCTTTTCACCGGCGTAGCATTTGACCCCCAGCATCTTGGGATTACTATCTCGACCGTTGGTGGTGCTTCCTCCGGCTTTCTTGTGAGCCATTAGCCGGTTCCTCCTTGTTCCTCACCTTCGGCCGTCTGGGCGGCTGCGCTCCTAGTCCTTCTACGGGCAGGCGGAGGTGAACTCTGTTCTACTTGGATGTCTTGGATCATCAAACGGGTGTAATGTTGGCGATGTCCGCGCTTGCGGCGGTAGCGGTTCTTCGCCTTATATTTGAAAACTATAATCTTGCGGTCCCGGTAATGGGACTGGACTAGTGCGAGCACCTTGGCGCCGTCAACGTAAGGGGCTCCCAGCGTGGTTTCGCCCCCGTCGGAGACCGCCAAAACCTCGGCGAACTCGGCAACCGAATCCACTGTCAAAGGCAATTTTTCCACATCCAAAAGATCACCCGGCTTAACCCGGTATTGCTTGCCGCCTGTTTTGAAAACTGCGTAATCCATTCAATCCTCGGCTGTACATTCTAAGACATGGCACTCCTGCCGTCAAGGGAATTTGGCCGCTGATGAGGCTCTGGGAGAGCGTTTACGAGCGTAAAAACAGTGTCGAATAGCGAGGCTGGTCCACACTTTCAGTTGGTGTATAATAACATCACTTCGAGCATTCTAGCCGCTATTCCATTCGCATAGGTCAAGCCTCAGATGACCTCAACACCCCTATTGTCATGACGCTTCTGAGTGGCCAACACTTTAAGGATGCGTTCTCTGCCGCCGTTTTGAGCCTGGAGAGCCGGCGGGACGCCATTAACGCCCTAAACGTCTTCCCCGTCCCTGACGGCGACACCGGCACCAATATGCTATTAACCATGCGCGCGGCGTTGGAAAACGTGGACCATTCGCCAGACATCACCGTCGCCAAGTTATTGAGGGGGTTGGCCGACGGCGCTTTTTGGGGCGCCCGGGGCAACAGCGGCGTCATTTTCTCCCAATTCCTGACGGGCATGGTAGAAGCCCTTGACTCTACCGATGAATGTTCCGGCGGCGATCTGGAGCGGGCCTTCCGGTTGGGCGCTAATGCCGCTTACAGGTCCGTGGGAAATCCGGTCGAAGGGACGATGCTCACCGTGTTGAAGTCCCTGGCTCCGGCGGCGGCCTGTGGTCTGGAGCAAGGGGACGCGGACCCGATAGCCCTGTGGGAAGCCGCTTTCAACGCGTCCAGGGAGGCTCTCGCAAAAACGCCTGAACAACTACCGGTGCTGCGGCAGGCCGGAGTCGTGGATGCCGGAGGCATGGGGGTGGTGGTGATCCTTGGCGGCGCGCTGGAATACCTCACCGGCCGCGTCCACTTAGATGTCCCGCCGGCAGATCTCGAATCCCCCGCCAAGCTCCGCGAAACGATCAGTCTGGGGAGCGGCAACCCGGTTGACTTGGACCACCTGAATGGCTCATTGGGCACGGATTGGGGTTACTGCATTCAGTTCGTGGTTCAGACCGAGGACGGCCAGGCGCTGGATGCCGAGGAGATTCGTGTGCGGTTGACCTCAGAACGGTCCGAGTCGGCGGTGGTGGCCGGTGGTGGCGGCGCCGTGCGTATCCACGTACATGCTCCCAATCCGGCTCCGGTTTTAAGTTACGGTTCGTCGCTGGGCGCACTCCACCAGATCAGCGTGCAAAGCATGGTCCACCAAAACCACGACTTCGTGGCAGAACAAGGCGGCAGCGGAACCTTTAAGACCGGCGTGGCCGAGGTGGCCGTCATCGCGGTGGCCACCGGCGACGGGCTCTGCGGACTATTCCTGGAAACCGGATGCGCCGGCGTGGTCAATGGCGGCCAGTCCATGAACCCCAGCGTCCAAGAACTTTTGGAAGCGGCCCGGGTCTCGGGGGCAAACCACACCATATTGCTCCCCAACAACTCGAATGTTGTGCCGGCGGCGCGCCAGGCCGCGGCAGGAAACCCGGGGATCCATGTGGTAGCGTCTAGATCCATTCCCCAGGGGGTCGCCGCCCTTCTGGCCTTCTTGCCCCACCTACCCTGGGAGGACAACCTGGCTGCCATGGGAGAAGCTATCTCTCCGATCCGGTCCATAGAGGTAACCCAGGCGGTTCGCACCGCCGCCATTGGCGGTATGGCGGTAAAATCCGGGCAGTACGTTGCTCTGCTCGACAATGACATTGCCGCTGCCGACGCCACTCCCGAGGGGGCGTTAAGACTGGCTTTGGATGCGGCGGGTTTGACCGAGGACGGGCTGGTGACGGTTTACGTGGGAGTTGACGGCGGCTGGCGTCAAGCCGAAGACCTGGCCAACAGCCTTAAGGAAGAGGTGGAGGGCATACAGGTGGATGTGATCTACGGCGGCCAGCCCCATTATCACTACCTGGCGTCTGTGGAATAAGGAATTAGGGTCCGAGACCATGGCGATAAGAATCGTAACCGACAGCTCCGCAGACTTGCCTGCCGAACTGGTCCGGCAACGGCAAATCACCGTGCTGCCCTCCTACGTGATGATGAACGGGGTTAGTTACCAGGATGGCGTAAACCTTTTGCACGACGATTTCTACCGGCGGCTTGTTTCAATGGACCACCCGCCAACCACGGCCCAGCCGTCGATCTCCGATTTCCAATCCGCCTATTCCGCCCTTCTGGAAGAAGGCCACCAGATACTATCCATCCATCTATCGGGCAAGCTCAGCGGAACGTTGAATTCGGCCGAGCAGGCCAAATCCGCGTTGGGAGCCGACGCGTCGATTCGAATAATCGACTCGCAATTGGCTTCCATCCCCTTGGGCCTGGTAGCGCTCTCGGCGGCCGAAGCCGCGGAGAACGCGGAGTCGCTTCAGGATCTGAGCGACCACGTAAGAGTTGGGCTGCCGCTGAGCGAAGGGTTCTTTCTTTTGGACACGCTGGAGTTTCTGGAGAAGGGCGGCCGCATAGGCAAGGCCCAGGCATTTTTAGGGTCCGTATTGCGGGTCAAGCCGATCTTGAAAATTGTCGATGGAGAGGCGCACCCGGTAGAACGTCCCAGGACCCAGGCAAGGGCAATGGCCCGCTTGTTGGAACTGGCCAGGCAACTTGCGCCTGCCGAGCGGGTGGCGGTAATTTACAGCACCGAGGAGGAAGCCGCCCACCACCTGCGCCGCAACCTGGCAGACCTGGCGCCGGAAGAAGAGATCATTATGGCCAGGTTCGGCCCCACCTTGGGAACCTACGTCGGCCCCGGCGCATTGGGAATCGCCCTGATCCGGCGGGCCTTGTGACCATAAGTCATTGACCATTCCGGTAATAGGACCCATGTTGAATTTAAGAGCACGCCTTGGTCAAAGAGGACGTTAATGGCTTCCACGCCTGCAACCGCCGCATCGTGGCTCCAGCCCTTCTTGAACATTCTCAAGCTGGAGGAGACCCACGGGTTTAACGACACCGCCGTCCTGGGCGGTTTAGACAAGTTCGTTCAACGCTGGTCTCAAGAGATGACGGCGCAGGCGAACAACGTCCGTTCGGCTCGCCGGCTGCTGGGCACTTCCTACGCCGCTCTATCCGCGGATGAACGGAAAACCTGGGCGGAACAGTGGCTGTCCATTTTGGCCGCCCACCCTGACCAAAAGCCGCCCACCGACGAGATAAAGACCAGCACGAAACCAAGCGCCAAGAACCTTAGCGCGGATAAACCCGTCCCTCCGAATGCTCAAGCGGCCCTGTCCAAAGAAACCTCGGCCAAAACCGCTGGCAAACCGGTCCGCCGGGATTTGCGCCAGCCGCCGGGCTCCCTTACCGTCGACGAGCCGGTGGACCGGCTGCGGGGCGTGGACACCAAGCTTTCGGCCCGGCTGAAGAAGCTGCACGTCACCACCATCCGCGAACTGCTCTACCTGTTCCCTCGCCGGCACCTAGATTACTCGCAAGCCACCAAGATCGCCGACCTGGAGCCGGGCCAGGAATGCACGGTTGTGGCGACAGTGTGGGAGGCCCACGAGGTTTCCCGAGGTCCCAAGGGACAGCGCAAAGACACCGAAGCTGTATTGAGCGATGAAACCGGCAACATCCGGGCCGTGTGGTTCGGTCAACGCTATCTGGCCAGAACATTGAAACCCAACTCCCGCGTCGCCGTCAGCGGCAAGACCAGCGTCTTCAACGGCCAGTTGGTTTTCCAATCGCCGGAATACGAGCTTCTAAACACCAATCAGGCGTCCATCCACACCGGCAGATTCGTGCCCGTTTACCCATTGACCGAGGGTCTCACCGGGAGAAACGTCCGCCGTCTGGCGTGGCAGGCGTTGCAAGAGTGGCTGGGTGGCGTGGATGAGGTCCTGCCCGAAACCCTTTTGAACCGGACCCGGCTGATGCCGCTGCGGCAGGCGATTCAGCAGGCCCACTATCCCGATGGCCCGGACTCATGGACCGAGGCCCGCCGAAGATTGGCCTTCGATGAACTCGTGACGCTTCAGCTGGCCGTGCTGTCGCGCCGGGATCAACAGCAGAAAGATATCAACGGAGTTCCTATCCACGCCGACAGCCAGGTGTTGGATGGTTTCTTGGATTCGCTGCCTTTCGATCTGACCGGCGCTCAGAAACGGTGCATCGATGAGATCTTTGGCGATATGGACCGGGGAACACCGCCCATGAACCGCCTGCTCCAGGGAGAAGTGGGCAGCGGCAAAACCGTGGTCGCCCTGGCTGCCTTGCTGGCCGTGGCTGCCGCCGGTTACCAAGGGGCCATCATGGTGCCCACCGAAGTGCTGGCGGAGCAACACTTCCAGACCATCACCCGGATTCTCGGCGGATTGGCCAGCCCCGTCAAGGAAGACAACCTGGTCACCTTTTACGTTGAACCCCTGGCCCGGCCGGTGTCGGTGGGCCTGCTGACCGGCAGCACCATAGCCGCCCGCAAGCGCGAATTGACCAAGATGGCAGCGGCGGGAAGCCTGGACATCTTGATCGGCACCCAAGCGCTAATCCAAACGGGTGTGTCGCTGCCCCGGTTGGCCCTGGCCGTGGCCGACGAACAACACCGGTTCGGTGTTTTGCAACGGTCGGCGCTCAGACAGAAAAGCCAAGAGATCCCCCACACCCTGATCATGTCGGCTACGCCCATACCCCGCACCCTATCATTGACCCTCTTCGGAGACCTGGACATTTCCAACCTGGATGAGCTGCCGGCAGGCAGGCAGGAGATCGCCACCCGTTGGCTGCCCCCGGAACGCCGGAACGCCGCCTACGGTTTTGTGAGGAAGGAGGTACAGGCGGGCCGGCAGGGCTTTATCATCTGCCCCCTGGTGGAGGAGTCGGAGGTTATTGAGACCAAGGCGGCTACCGAAGAGTATCAGCGCCTGTCCCAAGACGTGTTTCCGGACTTGCACTTGGGCCTGCTCCACGGGCGGATGGCGGCCAAAGAAAAGGACCGCGTCATGCGTCAATTCCGGGACGGCGAGTTGGACTTGCTGATCTCCACGCCGGTGGTGGAAGTGGGCATCGACGTGGGCAACGCCACGGTGATGATGATCGAAGGCGCCGACCGCTTCGGCCTGGCCCAGTTGCATCAATTCCGAGGCCGGGTCGGGCGGGGAGAACACAAGAGCTATTGCCTGTTGCTATCTGACTCACCGTCGGAAGTGGCCCGGGAGCGGCTATCGGCACTGGAACGGATCCACGACGGTTTCCAGCTGGCCGAAGTTGACCTGGAATTACGCGGTCCCGGCGACTTCTTCGGAACCAGGCAAAGCGGGTTGCCCAACCTGCGAATGGCCAAGCTATCGGACAGGGATCTTTTGGAGTTGGCCCGGAAGGAAGCAGCGCGCATCAAGGACGAAGACCCGGCGTTGTCGGAGCCGCGGCATGCCCCGCTGGCGGCCCAGGTTGCCCGGTTCCTGCGATTGGTCACCGACGAGGGCAGCTAGGAAGAGCTTTTAAAACGGTAACCCACGTTTCGAATCGTCTCGACGAAGGACCGTCCGGGGCCTTCGATCTTGGCTCGCAGGCGCCGCACGTGGACATCCACCGTGCGGGTGCCTCCCAGATAGTCGTAACCCCAAACCTGGCTCAGCAACGCGTCTCTGGTGTACACATGCCCCGGATTGGAAGCCAACAGCACCAGCAACTGGAACTCTTTGTAGGTAAGGGCAACCTTTCGGCCCGCCACCGTAACGTCGTACCGCTCCATGTCGATGGTCAATTCATCGCTGCGCAACAAATGATCGCCCATGGGGCCGTTGACCCGGAAAATGGCCTGTTTCACCCGGGCCGTCAACTCACCCGGCTTAAATGGACAAATCAAGACCTCGTCGGGATTCAGGCTGGGGTCGAATTGTTCCAGACTGTCGTGGTTAACGGCCGTCAACACCGGCATCTTGGAGTTTTTGCATTGGCCGATGATTCCCCGGGCTTGTGCCTGAGGAATGGAGTCCAAGTCTACGATCACCGCTTCGGTCTTTCCGTCCCCACCGGATTCTGGTGACTCATCCAGAGGCGGCCAATCGGGGCCCGTCAGGCAGATAAAACCCGCCTGGTTTACAACCACTTGGAGAGGCGAGACCCCGTAAAGATGATTCGCCATAAGAAAAACGTTGTACAAAACGCCGGCCGGACCGCACTCAGGATGATTAGTCAGTATAACATCGGCGGGACCGGACTAGTTTCTGCCTGCATTTCCAAGGTGGCTCCTGAATGTGGGATGTCGCGGAAATTTCATTCCCAGAAACGATATGTGATTGACGGAGTTGCGGCGCATATCTATCATGAAATCACGTCAACGGAAGATACCGCCCCCCGGTATCTTCCAGTCGTTTATCCTCCAATCGTTCGATAGGTGATGAATCCATGACCACCAAGACCGTAGCCCGCAACCCCAGAGGCATTCGCAAGAAGATCCGCACCGGTGAGTGGCGCGGGGTCACGTCCGGGGTCGCGCCCGGCTTCGTCCAGGCAAACTTGGCCATCCTGCCCAGGGAACTGGCCTTCGATTTCTTGCTGTTTTGCCAACGCAATCCCAAGCCGTGCCCCCTCCTGGAAGTGATTGACGCTGGAGAGGTGGAGCCGGTAATCACCGCTCCCAAAGCCGATATACGCACCGACGTGCCCGGATACCGGATCTACCGGGATGGCGAACTGACGGCGGAGGTGGATTCCCTGGTGGACCACTGGCAGGATGACCTAGTCTCTTTTTTGCTGGGATGCAGCTTCTCCTTCGAGACGGCGATGACAGATGCAGGGATACCGCTAAGGCACCAGGAGATGGGCAGTAACGTCTCCATGTTCATCACCAACATTCCCACCCAACCGGCAGGGGTATTTTCCGGCCCAATGGTGGTGAGCATGAGACCGGTAAAGCGAGACCAGATCGTCCGGGCGGTGCAGGTAACCACCCGGTTTCCAGCAACCCACGGGGCCCCGGTCCACATAGGCGACCCTTCGAGCATCGGGATCAAAGACATCTACCAGCCCGATTTCGGCGATTCGGTGGAGATAAAACCGGGGGAAGAGCCGGTTTTCTGGGCCTGTGGGGTAACTTCTCAGGCGGTGGCTTTAACCTGCAAACCGCCGTTGATGATCACCCACTCACCCGGCAAAATGTTCATCACAGATCAGAGAGACGCAGATTACGCGGTGCTTTAGCCGTCAGCTTTCAGCGCTCAGCTATCAGCCTTTGTCAAAGACGAAATGTCATGGCGAGCCAGCCTCGATTCATGTCATGCTGAGCCAGCCGCCGCGGCGAAGCATCTGGGGCGGGACAGACCCCCAGCCATAAACATCACCAAATTTGAAAACCAGGTCAGGTAGAAAATGCCGCCGATCGAATCGATAGAAGACATCATCTTAGACCACGATAAACGGGGGGTGGCCGCGCTACGCCCGTACCTGCCGGTGGACTTTTGCACGAGGGCGGCCGAATACATCCTGGGAAACCCCGGCCATGTGCTCATCACCACCGGGTTTTACATCTTGATGTCGGGCCGCGCAGAGACCGACGGCCCCCCAGGGGCGCTGGCCATAGGCAACGCGCTACAAACCCTAGGCATGAAGGTCACCTACGTCAGCGATTCTTACGCCACCCCGGCCCTGCGTCAGATCGTCGGCAGCGATGCCGAGGTCATAGACTTCGCCGTGGCGGACCCCGAGGAAAGTATGCGAGCCGGGATCTGGCTGTTGGACCAATTAGACCCCGATCTGCTCCTTTCCATAGAGCGATGCTCGCGCAGCCGGGACGACACCTACCTGAACATGCGCTCGGTAGACATCAGCGATCAAACCGCCCGGCTGGACTACCTGTTCGAGTCGGACATACCATCGGTGGGCATCGGCGACGGCGGCAACGAGATCGGCATGGGCAACCTGGCCCAAATAATCCCCACCTTTGCCAGCCTGCCGCCCAATCCAGCCATAAGCAAGGTAGACCGCCTGGTGGTATCCAGCGTCTCCAACTGGGGCGGCTACGGTCTGGTGGCCGCCCTGTCCCTGCTAAAAGGCAAAAACATGCTCCCGACGGTAGACCATGAAACCAAACTGATAGAACAACTGGTGGACGCAGGCCTGGTAGACGGCACCACCGGCGACGCCACCTACTACGTCGACGGCTTCACCACCGACGAGAACGGGGCGTTGTTGGAGCGGCTGCATCGGTTGGTGGAGAAGGAGTTGGGGCAGGGTTGGGGCGATGAAAGAAACCGGATTTTCCAAAAGTGAAGTTGAACGCTTGCTGACGTTCGAAGGGTATGGTAATAAGCAGGCGGCCTACTGGTTTCTTGGCATGGAGGAAGGCGGCGGCTCGATTGAACAACTGCGTAAACGGGCACAATCGTTTGAACCGGTAGAGGATCTGCAATCTGCCGTTAAGAAAATTGGCATTGACATCAAAAAATACTCCCCGACGTGGCGGGTTATATCGACCTTAACAATGGCAATGCTAGGTAGGCTCGGATGGCGGGACAAATGTAGTGCCATCGAATATCAGGTCGACTCGCTGGGGCGTGCTCATGGGGATACTTTTCCGACAGAGTTGATGCCGCTGCCTTGCCCAAGGATAAACGATTGGCCGTACAAATCATTATTCAGGACCAAAGCCGAATACTTCTCTAAGATTCGACCCCGTCGGATCAAGTGGTTAAGGTCGGAGATTTCGACGATAAAGCCAGCCTTCGTTATTTGCTATGGGAAAGGTAATTGGAGACATCATCAAGAGATATTTAGCGACGTTGCATTCCATGCCGAATTGAATGAGGAGATCCGCCTCGGTCGCCTCGGGCACAGCACGATTCTTCTGTTACCGTTTTTATCACCTGACCTCGTCAAAAGGCCGCTAATTGAGGAAATCGCCGAGTTGTTGGGACAGTAGCATTTGGACAGGAAATAAGAAGCAAATTGATTTAGCGAAAAAGAACGACTCCCCCCCGTTGTCTCCCATTCGCGGGGAGACGGGTTTTCGGCTAGACACGGAGGCTTGCCTACTCCTCTACCCCAAACGAAGCGGGCGCCATGGTTTTTTCTTCTAGGGCTAGGAGGCGGCGGAGCTCGAAGATCTCGTCGCGGAACTGGGCTGCTTTTTCGAATTTTAGCTCGCGGGCGGCTTCCTTCATCTGGGTTTCCATGTCTTTGACCACTTTGAACATGTCGGTCCGGGACATCTCCTCCCGCACCACGTTGTAGCGGCCCCGGTTCTCGGCGATGGCCTTGATGCCTTCGGTGATGTCGTGGACCTCTTTTTGGATGCTCCGGGGCACGATGCCGTGTTCTTCGTTGTATTCGTTCTGTATGCCCCGCCGCCGGTAGGTCTCGTTGATGGCCCGGTCCATCGAGTCGGTCCGTTTATCGGCGTACATGATCACGTGCCCGCTGGCGTGGCGGGCCGCCCGGCCGATGGTTTGGACCAGCGACGTGTCCGACCTCAAATAGCCCTCTTTATCAGCGTCCAAGATGGCCACCAGGCTCACCTCGGGCAGGTCCAGCCCCTCCCGCAACAGGTTGATGCCCACAATAACGTCATAGACCCCTAGGCGAAGGTCCCGCAGGATCTCCACCCGGTCCAGCGTCTGAACGTCTGAGTGCAGATAGTTGTTCCGGATACCCATCTCAGAAAGGTAGTCTGCCAATTCTTCGGCCATGCGCTTGGTCAGGGTAGTCACCAGGCAACGTTCGGCCCGATCAACCCTTTCCTTGATCCGCTGCAATAGGTCGTCAATCTGCCCTTCGGTGGGTTTGATCTCGATGGTCGGGTCCAGCAGGCCCGTGGGGCGGATGACCTGCTCCACCGTCACTGCGGCGTGTTGGCCTTCATATGGCCCCGGCGTTGCCGAAACGTAGACCACCTGGTTGATCCGCGACTCGTACTCCTCGAAATTCAAAGGCCTGTTATCCAGGGCTGAAGGCAGGCGGAACCCGAACTCCACCAGGGTCTTTTTTCTGGAAATATCCCCGTGGTACATGCCCCGGACCTGGGGCAGGGTCATGTGGGACTCGTCGACAAACATCAGGAAGTCTTCCGGGAAATAGTCCAACAGGGTCCAGGGAGCGCTGCCGGCCGGCCGTTGCGATAGGTGACGTGCGTAGTTTTCCACCCCCGAGCAGAAACCGGTTTCCTGCAACATTTCCAGGTCGTAATGGGTACGGCTCTCCAGCCGGGCGGCTTCCAATACTTTTCCATCCTTACGAAGTAGACCCAAGCGTTCTTCCAGTTCCTCCTTGATGTCTACGATGGCCTTTTCAACCTTCTCCTTGGAGGTCACGAAGTGGTTGGCGGGGTAGATGGCCACCTCGGGCAGGTCGGCCAGCACTTCACCGGTCAGCGGGTCGACCTTGACGATGCGTTCCACCTCATCGCCGAAGAACTGGATACGCACGGCCGCATCCTCATAAGCGGGCACCAACTCCAACGTGTCGCCGCGGATGCGGAACTTGGCCCGGCTGAGGTCCATGTCGTTGCGCTCGTACTGCATGTCCACCAATTGGCGGACCAACCGGCTGCGGTTGCGGATCTCGCCGACGCTGACCTGGGCCACCAGGTTGAAATAATCTTCTGGGTCGCCCAGACCGTAGATACAGGACACCGAGGCCACGATCAGCACGTCGCGCCGGGTCAACAACGAGGTGGTGGCGGAAAGGCGCAGTTTGTCCAGTTCCTCGTTGACGCTGGAGTCCTTTTCGATATAGGTGTCCGACTGGGGCACGTAAGCTTCCGGCTGGTAATAATCGTAGTAGGAGACGAAGTATTCCACCGCGTTGTGGGGGAAGAATTCCTTGAACTCGGTGGCCAATTGGGCGGCCAGGGTTTTGTTGTGGGCCATCACCAGGGTGGGCCGCTGCACGTTCTGGACGATGTTGGCCATGGTGAAGGTCTTGCCGCTGCCGGTGACCCCCAACAAGGTCTGTTGGGTCAGGCCTTCCAGTACCCCGGCCGAAAGGCGTTCCACGGCGCCGGGTTGGTCGCCGGTCATTTGATATTCTGCAACTAGCTGGAATTCAGGCATATTTTAAAGCTCTGGCGGCAGGATACGGGTGCTATGAATCACGGCAAGTACATCGATTTGGTCAGCATGCAACTGGTAAATCAGCCGAAACGGTGGCTCTAAAAACTCTCTAATATCCCGCACCTGGTATTCAGGCACCTCTCTCCCCATTAGCGGAAAAACAGCGATTTGTTCCGAACGGTCGATTAGTCTTTCAATGATCCTTTGGGCATATAATGGCGAATCTTTGGAAATTTGTTCGAACAACGTGAGTAGGTGTTCAATCGCCGTGTTGGACCAGATCACCTTCAAGTCGAAAGGCCGAATCTCGCTCGAACTTCTTGTATATCCAGGGTACGTCCGGCGCCGGCGTCGGAAATTCCGGACTCGATTGCCTGCCGGACATATATTCGGTACATCAAGTCCTCCCAGGTTGCATCCTCAGGCAACTCTTCAATCAAACGCCGGGCTTCTGTTTTAACGTTTGTCCTTTCCATGGTCAACCTCTAACGATAATGTTCTACAGCCAAAGGGCGTCGACAGGCACCAACCGCTGCTCAACCGGGTCAACCGCAAGCAAAAAGGCCTCCAGGGTATGTGCGCCAATCAACGCCGTAGCGTCTGGCGGTCCGAATATACAGATAATAGTCCGCCTAGCTCCATCCAGTTCAGCCATTACCTCACCCATTTGGTGCTCCACCACCCGGCCATCCGCTAGCCGAAGGCGGGCGTTCCACTGCGGTACCACTCCCAGACTCGCCAGCATGGTCGCCGGCACCGACGAGAATGTCGCGCCGGTATCCACCAACCCGTCGAGCGTTTCGGTTCGATCGCTAACCGGAGATATCAAGGTTACGGGATGGCTAAATGTCCCCACGTTTATTCCTTTCTGGAGACTGCAAAGACATAATTTATCTTAATGCCTGCCCTTCACGGCCCGTTCCACACCATATATCATACCAGCCGCCGGGATATCAGCCGACTGGCACGACGCCGTCATCCACCCGCCGCGCTCAGATGCTGTAGGGCTAGCCGGATCAGGTCTTCAAGGGTTGAATCTTCTGTGCGGTCCACGGCCGACAGGGCCCTTCTTGCCTCGGGAGTCGAGTACCCCAAGGCCGTCAACGCGGCGATGATCTCCGCCCCCTCGCTGAGAACGCCCAACGATGGCTCCGCCTCGTCCAACTCCACTTTACCTTTGAGGTCCAGGATGATTCGGCTGGCCGTGCGCTGGCCCACACCGGGGGCGGCATTCAGCGCGGCCACGTCGGCGGTGGCGATGGCCTGGCGCAACCCCGGTGCTCCAAGGGACGATAACAAGGCCAGACCGATGCGGGGTCCCACTCCGGAGACACCCGTCAGCAGCAGGAATAGCTCCATGGATGCCGCTGAGGGAAAACCGTAGATGATGGGCTGCTCGTCGCGGATCCTCAAATGGGTGAACAGGCTAACCTTGCTTCCTTGTGGTCCCAGGTCATTGATCGCCGAGGTAGGCACAAATACCTGAAGCGTCACCCCGCCCAGGTTGATGTAGACCCAATCTTGACCAACGGTATCCAGAATGCCCTGGACGCGAACGATCACCCGCTACCTCTCCCTATCTCTCTGAACCGGGCTGTATCTCCCGGCCGAGGGCGTTATCCGCCTGACACTGGATGACATGACAAAGACAGACGGACAGGGCATCGGCGGCGTCGGATTCGGGGAGTTCTTTTAGGCCCAGGGTAATGGTGACGCTGCGCTGCATTTGCTCCTTGGTGGCCGCGCCGTAGTCCGCCACCGAACTCTTCACCTGCGCCGGGGTATAGCGGAAAATGGGCACGCCCTGGCCGGCGGCGCCGATCAGGACCACCGCTTGGGCCTGCCCCACGGCCAGAGCAGGCCCGACAAAAAGGCGTTCGCCTTTGCCCAAAAATGGCTCCTCAACGGCAATGGCGTCGGGCTGAAAGATACTGATCATATTGAGGACGTGGGTGTACATCTGGTACAGGCGCTGTTCCAGAGGCATGGATTTGGGGAGGGCGATGACGCCGTAATCGTCGGCTTCCGAACGGGAACCAAAATCAACCACGCCGTATCCCATCCGGATGGTTCCTGGATCAAACCCCAATACCCGCATGACTACACCACACTTAAATCTGGGTACCCGTTAAGGAATTACGGAGGAAGCGAAGCCGCAGCCATTGAGCATCAATGCCGCCTTCCAGTCAACCTGCTTGTTAGATAACCGTCCGGCGTCA
Organism: Dehalococcoidia bacterium; assembly: GCA_034428715.1. GTDB lineage: Bacteria > Chloroflexota > Dehalococcoidia > Lucifugimonadales > UBA3495 > Io17-Chloro-G2. Next base: position 37,965 of record DAOUHE010000290.1, read on the forward strand.
CTCTGATGCCTGCGACGGATTTTATCCTGAGAAGGTTCTGGAGCAGGGTTGTGTCCCCCGGCCCCAGATGCTTCGCCGCTGCCGCAGGCCCCGCATGACATTTTCTTTTTAGGCGGCGAACCCCTGTAGAATCATAAACATTCAGGCAGACGGAGAAGCCAATACTGCCTGCCCGCGCATTTGGTGAAAGCAAGGTATTTAGGAGTCGGCTTGATACCTCTCCAGAACCTCGAGCGGAAAATCGGCGTTCGTGTAGGCCTTTTGAACATCCTCCAACTCTTCCAAGTGATCCAAAAGCTTGAGGGTCTGTTCGGCGGCGTGGGATTCCAACAGAACTGTGGTCTTGGGCACCATGGATATCTCAGCCGAGTCCAGGTTGACATTCTCATCCGCCAAGGCCTGGCGAACTTCTTGAAGTTTTTCCGGTGGAGTGTGGATCTCCAAAACCCCATCGTCCATGTCGATGTCTTCGGCGCCGGCGTCTATGGCGATCAAGCCCAGTTCTTCGCCGCTTGATTCATCGGACACTTCCAGGGTTATCACTCCCCTGCTCTCGAAATTCCATGCCACGCAACCGCTCTCTCCCAGGCTTCCGCCACCCTTGGTGAATGTGGAGCGAATCTCGGCCGCCGCCCGGTTACGGTTGGTGGTGACCGCCTGCAACAGGATGGCGCCGCCGCCGGGCCCATAACCCTCGTAGGTCATCTCTTCCAAGTCGTCACCAGAGCCGGGTCCTCCACCGGCGCCACGTTTGACCGCCCTTGAGATGCTATCCGAGGGCATGTTGCCTGCCTTGGCTTTGTCCAGGGCCAGGCGCAAACGAAAGTTCATATCAGGGTCGTCGCCGCCGCTCTTGGCGGCCAGCGTTATATCCCGGCTTAGTTTGGTGAAAAGAGCCCCTCGTTTGGCGTCTGCCGCTCCTTTCTGGTGCTTTATGGTGGACCATTTCGAGTGACCCGACATATAGCCCTCCTATACCTGTTTGTCAGTTACGTGTTTGCCAGCCGCTTACCAGATTTTAGCATCGCCATTTGTTCGGGTCAAAGCGGAATCAGGGCTCATCGAAGGCCGTTTGGCAGCGATACAACCATCACGCCATCGTCCAGCCTAACTTCGTTGATCACGCTTTTCAGGGCCGGGATCAAAATCTCGGACTTGCCTTCAGAGACCACGTAAACATCGTTGCTGCCGGTTTCTAGGATGTCGGTGATCTCTCCCAGTGCTTCGCCTTGGTCCGTAAGCACTTTTAGTCCCAATAGTTGGAAGTGGAACCACTCACCTTCGGGCAGCGGAGGCGCGGCTTCCGCGGGGACGGTTATCATCTGCTCGACCATCTTTTGCGCCGCGGCAGAGTCGTCTATTCCGTGGAGGGTCAACAAGATCTGCCCATGGCGGAAAAATCCCGATGCGGCAATGGTGAACGCGGTGCCATTTATGTAAACCACGCCTCCCGCCTGAAACCGTTGGGGAACATCACTCAGTACTTTAACTCGCATCTGGCCGTTAAGTCCGTGAGCTCTGATGACGCAGCCAACGATAATCTGTTCGCCGGTAGGCCCGATCGAAGAAACAGGGGAATAATCCGGGGAAGCTTCTGGTGAGTGATGCCCCAATTCCCCCAGGGTATCGTACTGTGAGATATCCTCGGTGTTGTCGCCTTGAGACGGGGGTGTGTCAGAGGAGGACATATCAAGAAGGGCCGAGGGGAGAGATTCGACTGAGGGAGTGGCCTATACGATCTCCAAATTTGCGTGGGTTCCATCTTTGACGGCCGCTACTCGAAGCAATACGCGCATCGCTTGGGCTACCCTGCCTTGGCGGCCGATGACTTTGCCCTTGTCTTCGGGCGCCACTTCCAGGCGAAATATCACTCGTCCATCCTCCACGTCCTCAGTGACCGTTACAGCATCGGGGTTACTGGCTAGGGATCGGGCGATGTATTCGATCAGCTCTTTCATTATTCGGGAGCCTCACCGGAGGCGTCACCGCCGCCTGAGGAATCATCATCCGCCGCTGGAGCGGGTTCATCGGCTGAATCTTCCGGGGCTGAATCTTCCGGGGCTGAGTCTTCTGGGGCTGAGTCTTCCGAGAGGTCCTCGGCGACCGCGGTAGCGGCAGGCGCGGTTTGCACCAGAGTAGCTGGTTCCGGCGCCGCCTCTTTACGCTGGGGAGACTGATTCACCGGGTCCCGTTCGATTATCTCTTGCCATTGAAGGATCCGTTTGACGGCGTCCGACGGCTGAGCGCCTTTGCTCAACCACTCTTCAGCCCGGTCTTTTTTGATGGTTACTGCCGGGGGGTCGGCCATAGGGTCATAATTGCCGATCCATTCGAGATAGGCTCCGTCCCGCGGCGCTCTCACGTCGGCCACCACGATCCTGTATGACGGTCTCCCTCTCTTTCCGACCCTTCTAAGCCGAATCCGTAGCATATATACTCCGCAATGTTAGATTAATGTTGGATTTTTAGTGCTTATTCGCGATGGGATTTTAAGGCTGGCCTCTGGCAAGGTAAAAATTCAGACGATGGTGGAGGCCGATTTTCGTTGGTGGATTATCGCCAGAATAAAAAAGGGCCGGGCCCAGCCATTCTGTCGTTTACTGTCCCCGTGGACTCACGAGTCCTGGGGCGATGGTAGACACAGGCCTGGGCCCGACGTACGGGTTCTCGTATATAGTCTGTAACGGCTAGGTTACGATCACCTCGTCGTGTCCAGACAGATGCCTACCATCGCCCCTGCGTGTTAAACTATCATCCATGCGCATTCACCTCCTTTATCAGATTCCCGCCAAGCGGTTGATGTATTCTAGCAATGCCCCACCTTCGGTGTCAAGGCGATAGCCGTTTATTTGAACCCCTTGATCACTCGATTTTCAGGCGAAATTTAGCCTCAGATTCAAGATTGTTTTCTTTGAAGGTCACCGATAACGAAATCGCCATCCCCCTCGGTGCTGCTTTCTCAGATTCCGGCAGCCCCCTTAACATCTCCATCGCGTCTCCGAAATCATCATGAGCCAAGATTCACTACGTAACGGCCCTTTCCGGGTAGTCTTCATGGGCACTCCCCGCTTCGCGTTGCCGGTGCTTGACGCCTTGGCCGCATCGGCGGACGTCGACGTGTGTGGTGTCTTCACTCCGCGGGACCGGCGCGGTGGGCGAGGCCGCCACTCCGTTTCGCCGCCGGTGAAAATCCGCGGCTTGGAGTTGGGATTGGAAGTACATCAGCCGCCCACGCTGCGTTCACCGGAGACCCAGGCCCTGCTTTCAAGCCTGGCGCCGGATATCATCGTGGTGGCGGCCTACGGCCGGTTCCTTCCCCCTCAGGTCCTAGAACTGCCGCACCGGGGGTGCCTGAACCTGCACCCGTCGCTGCTGCCCAGGCACCGGGGCCCATCGCCGGTGGTAACCACCATCTTGGAAGGAGACACCAAAACCGGCGTAAGCCTGATGCTGCTGGATGAGGGCATGGACACGGGACCCATCATTGCCACCCATCCTTATCGGATGACCGGCCACGAGACGGCCGAAGAGCTGACGGAGGAACTTTTCCGGTTGGGCTCGGAATTGCTGATGGAAAACCTGGGGCCTTGGGCTAGGGAGGAACTTACCGCCAGCCCCCAAGACGACGACGGCGCCACCGTCACCCGCAAGGTGGAAAGGGAAGACGGCCTGGCCGATTGGGGCCTGTCCGCTAAGGATTTGGAGCGCCGTTGCCGGGCCTACACACCTTGGCCCGGACTCTACTCCCATTGGGAAGGCAAGCTGTTAAAATTTCTGGACGCGGCCGCCGTACCAGCCCAAGAAGATACCGGAGAAGATGCGGGACTTCCAATTGGATCAGTAGTCCATTTAGAAGGGTCGGTTCCCCTGGGAGTGGTGACCGCCGACGGCAATCTGGCATTGAACACGGTGCAACTGGAAGGCCGCAGTAGCGCCACCGGCGCCGAGTTCCTGCGGGGTTATCCTGGGTTCGCCGGCGCTGTGCTTAAAGTACCGTGATCCTCCAAGGCCATGTAAAACCCTAACAAGATAGTAGGAGCATAAAACAATGGCGGGTGAGATTCCTTCAGAAAGCCAAGTTTTAGATTGGATGACCTCTTTAAGCAACTGGGGCCGCTGGGGAGACGAAGACCAGCGTGGTTGTTTGAATCTCATCGGTCCTCACAAAGCCAAGCAGGCGGCCGCTCTGGTTCAGGACGGGGCCACCGTGAGCTGCGCCCGTCCCATACTGACCGAGATGGCTGCCGATACCACCCATCAGGTGCTGCGCTACATGGTAGACAGCGGCGAGGGCAGAGATACCGACCCCCCGGAGCGAAAACTGGTCCGCCGGGGAGCCGCCGAATTCATCGGCATGGTTTTTCACGGCCAGACCATCACCCACATCGACGCCCTATCTCACTATTCCTGGCAGGGCAAGCTTTACAACGGCCAGCCGGCCAGCCGAATCACATCCCGGGAAGGTGCCCAAACCCATTCCATCGAGGCGGCGGCCGATGGAATCGTCACCCGTGGAGTGCTCCTGGACATTACGCGGGTTCGAAACGTGGATTGGCTGCCCCCCAACGAGCCGGTGATGCCAGAGGACCTGGAAGCCGCAGAGGCGTTGGAAGGAGTCCGCGTGGAGGAAGGAGATATTTTGCTTGTGCGTACCGGCAACTACCGGAAACGGTTGGAAACAGGCCCCGTGCCAAACACGGAGCCGATGGTTGCCTGCCAGGTAGCCTGCACTCCCTGGTTCAAGGACCGGGGGGTGGCGATGTTGGGCACGGATACATCCAACGACGTCAGGCCCAGCCATTACGCCACCATCACCGCGCCCCTGCACACCATGTGCCTAGTAACCCTTGGCATATGGCTGATAGACAACGCCAATCTAGAAGACCTGGCCCAAGCCTGCGCCCAACGCAACCGCTACGAGTTCATGCTGTCCCTGGGGCCGTTGAAGCTACGCAACGTCACGGGTTCCCCGGTGAATCCCATAGCCATTTTCTGAGACAGCGGGCCAAGGGTAAATCCTGAAGTCCGGGTGAGATGCCAGCCGGGTTGACCGCAAGGTGGTCTCCCTATTTGAAGACGGGTATGAATGGCCTGACCATGAACACGAAGAAGGATGCCACAAATAGGACCATTCCAGTAATCAACACCGTCAGCGCCGGCCCGGATATTCCCTCCGTGAGGTTATGGCCAAATGAGACGAGGATGTCGGTAGCCAATCTAACCACTGAGGGCGGAAAGGGCGAAACGTCTCCCGCCCCAAACTGGATGGGGACACCCATTCGGTCTGGGATGCTGGACTCCAGAGCCCTTCCAGCCAGGTAAACGACGCTCCCGGTGAGAAACAGGGTGAGCCCAAGCCACCGCATCATATTGGCTAGGCTGGGGAAGTAGACCAGAGCCATCAATACAGAGCCGCCGAAAAACATGGTGATGGCCAGTAGTCCTCCGAAGGATTCGGCCCGGATTACCACATCTCTGGCCTCGGCCAGGTCCTGCCTTATCTCGGCCTCGGTGCTCCCTCCATCCCAAGCGGCAATGGCCTTGATGACGTCGAAGCGTCCCTGGTCAAGCATTTCCTCGGACACGCGAGCGATGGCCGCATCCACCAAAGGGGCGCCAACGGCGTGGGAGGCCTGCTTCAACAATCCCTGGGTGTCCCCCTCTAACATCTGCCGCTGTATCTCATCCCTGTTGACTAACAAACCTTGCTGGGCAGCCAGATCCAAAACGCCACCGACGATGGCCACCTCGTCAATTTCGGCGAATAGGCTCTCCCGGCACGCTGCGTCCAAAGAAAGCAGGTATGGCAACGATTCCAGGCTGCCACCCGCGGCTAATGTAGCGAACAGGCTCTCAAATTCCTGGGCCTTTTCTATCAGACCTTCCGGGGTGCAGGATTCAGGCCCCAATTCCTCCACCGGCAACGCGTCGATTTGATCGTCGACATATGCCAGTATCACTTCCCTGGCGCCGGCCAGGGGCGGCCCCAGGTCCAGATAGACTTCCAGTTCTTCCAGATCGCCGTTCAAATAACCGACGGTCCTTTCTATGGCGTCTTCCACCTGGGACTGGATGTAGTCGGGAGGGAGTATGTCTTGAAGCAGCGGCACGATGTCTGCCGGATCGACGTCAATGTCTCCCAGCAAGTCCCGGGTGATCTGCTCCGTTTCGGGGTTGACTATGACTTCGGGCAGGACTTCAGTGTAGATGCGGTTGTAGGTATCCTGTTCAGCCAGTATGCCGGTATAGAAATGAGGGTCCAACAGCTTTCCCGTGAGGTTACCGCCCACCGCCAGCAGGATCAGTCCGACGAACACAACGATGCCCAGAAAAAAAGAGGCTATGGGGCGGAGGACCAACAAGATGCAACCCATCTAGCCTATATTTTCCATATACGAAACAAACTTAACGCGATCAACCGGCGGCTTGCCTAGCTTCACAGGTGTCTCTTCACCTAATCTCGGGGATATCGAAAAGTATATCAAGCCTGGCCATGCTAGGATCAAATGGCTCATAAGAGGGCCGTTATCGCCTGGCAACCAGGCCGCCAGAGTTTATTCAATACGTCTCAGCGAACCATGACCGGCTTCTCTCCGGCGGCTATAATTATGATTTCTCACGATGCCATCCGCGCCAATAGGAGCCGATTCACAGCATGGGAGTAATAAAAATAATAATCCTGGCAGTGGTTGTTGGCGGCGTAGTGGCCGTGGCGGTAGCAGGTTTCGCGGCCTACAGCATATTCAGAAGCCTTAGTGGGGAACCTGAGCCACTATCACCCGAAGTGATAGCCCAGGGCCAGGCCGTGGAACGCAAGATCGAAGAGGCCGTCGCCGACAAATCGGCTTTCTACCTCGAGTTGACCGACGACGAACTATCTTCGGTGCTGCTCGCCAGGGCAGGCGCTTATTCCGCCATACGGGACATCAGTGTTTCCATCAACCCTGGAAGCTTGGAAATCCATGGTAGTCTCGGAAATACGCCGTCAGTGCCCTTCTCAGGCTCCATCAATGTGAGTTTCGAAAACGGGTTGATCGATGTGAATCTGAGCGATGTTTCCCTATTAAAATTACCGGTTCCAGGGGCGGTCCAAAATGAATTGCAGCCCCTCATAGACCAGGGTCTTGACATCAACCAAGCGCTTAGCGGGTCGGCCGCCACGCAGATCCAGCGGTTCGACATGCAGGAGGGCAGAGTCCTGATCGTAGGGGTTCAAAGGGGCGGGGCATCCGTATCTGGCGTCACCAAAGACGCATTCATACAGGCATTCGAGTCGTCTGGAGGCGGACTTGCCCTTGTTCCGCCGGGATTGGATCTCGTGCCACCGGGATCAGCGGGATTACGAGAGCCTGGAGATGCTCTTTACCTGGCTCTGGGAGATTCTCTGGCCGCCAACGTAGGTGTCAACCGCCCGCAGGACGGATACGTCTCCCGATTCCACTCTTATCTGGAGACGGAGATCGGACGCGAACTCGGTCTGCTGAATCTGGGCGTATCGGGCAAAAGTAGTATCTCAATGATGCAAGGCCAGTTGCAGCAAGCCTTGAATGAGATTCGGCAACGTCGCGACGATGGCGATCCAGACACTATGGTTTCCGTGCTGACGTTGGACCTGGGAGCGAATGACCTGTTAACCCATCTCGGTTCCGGCGAATGTCAGCAGGCTCCGAGAGGCGACGCCTGTCAGGCCCGTATCGATGCTGGGTTGGAAGGCTTCTCGAAGAACTTCCCCGAAATAGCCGGGGCCCTGGCTAATGAACTTGAGCCGGGCGCTGAATTTTACATCATGACGATGTATAACCCCTTCGACTTTGGCCTAGGTATTTCGTTCGAGGACTTCTCCAACGAGATACTCCTAAGGCTAAACGTTATCATCGCCGACAACGCCAACGCGGTAGGGGCAAAGCTGGCTGATCCCCATGATTTGATGGGTGGCAACGCCGCAGCTTGGACCAACATGCTACAAGGAGACATTCATCCCAACGCAGATGGTTACCAGGCGTTGGCTTTTTCTCTGGCTCAGGCCCCATAAAACATCAAAGGCCTTTTTGTTTAGAAGTTGCCGTGACTCACGCCCATTTATATCCCGGTGCACCCCAGGCGGTTGGTATCTCAACCGCTGCGTGTCAACCATAAGCCGGGTCAGTAGCTGGGCGGGCTCTCCCGCAACCGGCGTACTCGTTAGGCTATGGGAGGGTGGGTTGAGAACAGGCTGGCCATGGACCTGCCGCTGAGGGGGTTTCCTATAAACAGGTGGGATGCGCCTTCGGCCACCTTCATAGGACGGCTCTCAACGCCCATTTCCAGTTTCTCCAGAGCGCTGGCCAGGGCGTAGCCGTTGCCCGAGGTGCGGGCGCCGCTGGCGTCGGCCTGGAATTCCCTGGTGCGGGAGATGGCGGCGCGGACCAAACCCGCAGCCAACGGCATTACGATGGCGATGACCAACAGGCCGATGATGTTTCCGCCGCGGTCTCGGTCTCCGCCCATCCCGCCAAAGATAGCCGAAATCTGGGCCATGAACGCCAGCATGGAGATGGCGCTGGCGATGGTGGCCACCACGGCCATGATCAAGGTGTCCCGGTTGCCCACGTGGGCCATTTCGTGAGCCAGCACGGCCCCCAGTTCTTCCCGGTTAAGTATCTGGCGGATCCCGGTGGTCACCGCCACCGTGGCACGGTTGGGGCTGCGGCCTGTGGCAAAGGCGTTCGGCGAGTCAGAGTCGATCTCGTAAACCTGGGGCATGGGCAGTCCGGCCAACTGGGCCTGTTCGGCAACGATCCGGTAAAGCTCCGGGTCTTCTTGCTCGGTCACCGGATGGGCGTGAGCCATGCCCAGGGCGATCCGGTCGCTAAACCAATACGCGCCAAAGTTCATGACAATGGCGAAGAACACGGCGATGATCACGCCACCTTCGCCGCCAATTCCAGCGCCGATGACCAGCAACAGCACGGTAAGCACCATCAGCAGGAGAAACGTTTTAGCGGTGTTCATGACGTCAAACTCCTTTGAATCCCAATACAGATGGATCAAAAAGGCCAGTCCAATTATAGCATCGCCCAAGGCGGCTAAGGCCTCGCGAACGGGACAAGACAACCCTTGTGGCCAGGCCAGTTCGTTGACATGGTTCGAGGCTTGGTGATATGTTTCACATAGTCCCCAAGCACGAGAAACAGAGGAACACCCATGCCCCTCAAGATTGCCGTCCTTGCCAAGCAGGTCATCGATCCCGAAATGCCCATGGCGGCATTTCGCATCGACTCAGAGGCCAAAAAGGTAGATACCCCGGCCACCATTCCCCCGGTGGTAAACGGTTTTGATGAGAACGCGGTGGAAGCCGCCATGCAGATAAAAGATTCGCAAGAAGCCACGGTGACTGTGATATCGAGTGGCACCGCGTTTGCCCTGGACGTGATGAAAAAACCCCTGTCCATGGGCGCCGACGAGTTGGTTTTGCTGCAGGATGAAGCCTTTGCGAACACCATAGACAGTTTCGTCACGGCCCAATTGCTGGCCGCGGCCATTCGCAAGCTTGATGGCTTCGACCTGGTGATCTGCGGACGGCAGGCGTCAGACTGGGACAACGCGCAGGTCCCGCTGGGCGTGGCTGAGATCCTAGACTTTTCATGTATCACCCTGGGCAAAAAGGTAGAGGTCAAAGAGGGAAAGGTGGTGGTGGAGCGAATCACCCCCGACGGCTATGAGGTGGTGGAAGCGCCGCTGCCTGCCCTGGTCACCGTCAGCAACGAACTTGGGCAACCCCGGTACCCGACGTTGCGGGGGATCATGGCGGCAACCCGAAAACTTCCAACCATATGGACAGCATCGGACCTGGACATCGACGCCGGCCAACTTCAGCCCAGAATGAACCTGTTGAACCTGTTTGTGCCCGAGAGCAGCCAGCAGTGCGAGATCATTGAAGGCGAGGACGCCGTGGACGCGGGCCGCCAACTGGCCCTGAAGCTGCGGGAAGCCAAGCTTATTTAACCAGCCCAATCAGTCCTCAGGGGCTCTCCCCATGCCTGATCCAAGATTTAACACTGGGTTGCTTTAAAGAACCCACCGGAGGCCAACATGGCAGATGAATCGGGAGTCTTAGTCCTAGGAGACCTGACCGCAGGCGCTCTTAGCCTTACATCATTGGAATTGCTGGCTGCCGGCCGCGGGTTGGCTGATAGCTTGGGTCAGGAATTGGCCATCGGCGTATTCGGCGCTACCCTCGACCAGCCTTCGGCTCAAGCGATTAGCCACGGGGCCGACAAGGTCTATGCCGTGACCCATCCCCTGCTGGGGGAATACCAGGTGGACCTGCACCTGACCGCGATGGAAGCCCTGATCAAAGAAGCAAACCCGTCCATCGTGCTCATCGGGCGCACCAATCAGGGCCGTGAATTGGCTCCCCGGCTTGCCTTCCGCCTGGGAGTGGGCCTGGCCCAGGACTGCCTGGAGGTTTCGATAGATGCCTCTTCGGGCAAGCTTTTGGCCAACCGGCCGGTGTACGGCGGCAACGCGGTGGCCGTGGTGAGTTTCAATTACAGCCCCCAAGTAGCCGCCATAAGGCCCAAGGCCTACGAACCTCTGGAGGCGGACACGTCCCGCCAGGGCCAGGTGGTTTCCTTTCCAGTGGAAATCGACGCTTCCCAGGCCCGGTGTCAGGTGGTGGAGAGCGTAGAGGAAGAGGCCGAGGGCATCAAGCTGGAAGACGCCAGGGTGGTGGTTTCAGGAGGACGCGGCCTGGGCGGTCCCGAGCCGTTCTCGGTCTTGGAAGACCTGGCCAAGCTATTGGGCGGCGCCGTGGGCGCTTCCCGGGCGGCGGTGGACTCGGGCTGGGTCCCATCCACCTATCAGGTCGGGCTCACCGGAAAGACCATCACTCCGGAGCTATACATCACGGTAGCTATATCCGGGGCCAGCCAGCACATGGCGGGATGCTCGGGAGCCAAGGTGATCGTGGCGATCAACAAAGACGCCGAAGCGAACATCTTCAAAGAGGCGCGTTACGCCGTGGTTGGCGACTGGGAGCAGGTGGTGCCTGCCTTCGCCGAGGCGGTTAGAGAATTGGTCCAGGAGTAGGCGTCTTATTCCCAGCCCGATAGCTGAAATTACCGGTTTCCTGCCACGCTCGCTTGAACTAGATTTCCACGAGCATCATTCACTACTAAAGGCGGTGGATAGCTAATATCTTCGTAGCCAGAGACGGTAGGTTCGACTAGACAATGCAGAGCCGGTCTAAGGTTTTGCTGGCTATTGGTTTGATCACCGGAGTTATTGTGGCGCTAGCCGGCGCCAGCATAGTTGGGTATGACCAGTGGTCCAAGTCGGACCTATCGGGACGTTTCATCTCCAGCGACAATGCCCTGGTCGTCGCGGACCTGGTTCAAGTGGGTTCCATCAACCCCGGACAAATCATCGCGATGAACGTGGACGTAGGTGATTCGGTCACGGATGGCCAAGTCATTGCAGCCGTGTACATGCCGGCTTTGATCGCCAGGTCGGGCATAACGGAGGCGGCTAAAATGGGCTTCCGAGACGTATGGGACCAACGTGCGGAGGTGGTAGCCCCCAGGTCAGGTGTGATTGCCGCCGTCTGGGCAAAGGAAGGCGACACCGTGGCTGCCGGTCAACCCATCGTCACTGTGATGGACCCCAGGAAGGTATGGATCGTAGCTGACATCGACGAGGAGAAGATCGGGCGAGTGCGGCCCGGCCAGCCGGTCGGCGTAGAATTAAAGTCCCTTGGCCGAACCCTGGCGGGGCGAGTTGACACGGTGTCGCCCGTAACGTCCGCCATGCTACTGCCGGACTCGAGTTCATCCCGCAACTTACGCCGTTCGCCCCAGGTTATCCAAATCAAGATCACACTTGACGAAACGCATCCATCGTTGATTCCCGGGTCTACCGCGAGAGTCAAGATTCAGGTTCGCTAAATGACCCAAACGGGGCTGCTGATCATCGCTGCCGGCTTGATTCTTATATCTGTCGTTGCCATCCCCGCGGTCAGCCACTACATACGGAACTATCGGAGTTCCGTTTTAAAGATAACCCAGAGCGCCAACTACAAGTGGTGGGTGTTTTCTACGGTCGCGACGGGCACATTCATGTCGGTGGTGGGCCACGGCAGCATCCTGATCGCTTTACCCACCATCGCCAGGCACTTCGATGCCGGCTTGACCACGGTGTTGTGGATTGCCATCAGCGAGACCCTTGCTGTCTCCTCATTACTTTTACCTATGGGCCGGGTATCGGACATTCTGGGCCGGAAGCAGGTGTACATCACTGGATACACTGTGTTCATTCTTGCTTCCGCCATGGCGGGTTTTTCCACAAGCTTGACCATGCTGCTGACTGCCCGGGTGATCCAGGGCATCGGTTCAGCCATGGTTCAAGCAAACGGTCAGGCCATGGTTCTCTCGGTGTTTCCGGCGGCCGAGAGAGGGAAAGCTCTTGGGACCCAGTTCAGCGTGTTGGGCGTGGGGTCGATGAGCGGCATGGTATTGGGTGGTTTACTGGTGAGCACTCTGGGTTGGCGCTTCGTCTTTCTCATCAACCTCCCGGTGGGTATCATCGCCGTCTTCGCCGCTACGATCATCTTGGACAAAAGCCGGTTTCTCCAGGATACCCAGGGAGGCCGGCGCCCATCGTTCGACTGGCTCGGTTCGTTACTGAGCGCCGGTGCGCTGTTGACGGTCCTTTTAGCCATGACCTTTGGCAATCGGATCGGTTGGGGGTCAACTCCGGTCGTGGCGGGCCTGGCCGCTTTTATGATCCTCCTGGCCGGCTTCATCTGGTGGGAGTTGCGCACGCCGGCGCCGATGTTGGACCTACGCCTATTCCGGCAAAAGCTGCTGGCCATGGGGATCGCGGCCGGCTGGCTATCCTTCCTGGGTAGCTCCGGAGTAAGGTTTCTGATGGCCATCTACTTGCAGAGCGTGCTGGGGTATAGCCCCCGTGACGCCGGCTTGATCACGCTTCCAATGGCTATCGCCATGACCTTCGTGGGCCCTTTTGCCGGGCGCCTCTCGGACCGGTTCGGTTGGCAAAAATTCAACGTTGGTGGTTCGGCCGTAGCTGCCCTTGCCCTGTTTCTCCTCGCGTTCAGCCTCACCGATTCATCCCCCGTAAAACTGATAATCCCGCTTTTGGTTCTTCAGAGTGTGGGTACCGGGCTATTCGGTTCGCCCAACAACAGCTCCATTCTCAGCACTGTGGAGAGGTCCAGATATGGGATCGTATCGGCGCTGACCTCGCTGACCCGGAACTCGGCCAATGTCACCAGCAACGCCTTTGCGACGGCCATCGTAGTTTCAACGATGGCCTCTCTGGGCGCTGAGGCTAGCTTGGGGGCGGTATCCGGCGACCCGCAAGCATTTGTTTCGGGTCTAAACCGGGCATTCATGGCCGCGGGATTGGCGGTGGTGGTGGCGATGGTCATATCCGTCCTGAAAGGCGACCGGGCTAAGGAATCACCAGATCCGGCCACCCAACCGGCGGCAAGAGCAACGCATTCAGGCTGAGTCAGCCAACACTCGATGAAGCCAGAAACCTAATGTTGCGCCTCCGGAATCACCGTTGCACACATCCTCCGGCTCCTGGGCCCAGCGCGCGTAATCTCCGTGTTTCGCTGGGCACATGGTTGAACTATTCATCACCGTATATCCATCAACTCGTGCTCATCATCAACCGGCCCAACTATCGCATTGTGTCGATGGACCGGCAGTAACGGGCAGAGCATGGGCAGAGGGCATCCCCTATTCCAGAATCACGTTGTCGATAAGCCTGGTGCGGCCCATCCTCACCGCCACCGACACCATGGCCCGGACCTGGACCAGATCTAATTCTTCCAAACTCTCCGCGTCGGCCACGCTGGCGTAATCGATGCTATCCACCAAGGGTTCCGCTTCCAACACCGCCTTTATTTCCCTGCGGAGCCTCTCCCCATCGCTGACGCCGTTGTTCCAAAGTTCTTCGGCCCGGCGAAGCGCCCGGTACACCACCGGCGCCGCCTCACGCTGGCTTGGCGTTAGGTAGGCGTTGCGGCTGCTTTGCGCCAGCCCGTCGGGGTCGCGCACCGTGGGCACCGCCACGATCTCCAATCCCAGGTTCAGGTCCAGCGTCAAACGGCGAATCACCGCCAGTTGCTGGCCGTCCTTTTGGCCAAAATAAGCCCGTTCGGAGCGCGTCAGACCAAACAGTTTGGTAACCACCGTGGCCACACCGCGGAAGTGGCCGGGCCGGTGGGCGCCTTCCAGCCGGTCTCCCAGGACGCCAACATCCACCCAGGTGTCAAAGCCCGGCGGGTAGATCTCCTCCACCACCGGGGCAAACACCAGGTCCACTCCATGTTGATGAAACAATTCCAGGTCCCTTTCCCGGTCTCTGGGGTATGCCGCCAGGTCTTCCTGGGGTCCGAATTGGGTTGGATTCACGAATATGGTGGCCACCACGGTCTGGTTCTCCAGCCGGGCCCTTTTGACCAATGCCATATGGCCGTCGTGAAGGGCCCCCATGGTAGGCACCAGACCCAAGGGGCGGGAAGAGCCGGCACATGCCTCGGATATTTCCCGGGCCGTCTCTATAACCAGCATAGTCTAAACATCAAGCGGATCGGCGTAAATTCCGGCTACCGGGCTCCGCTAAGAACCGGCCGCCATGCCTTCCAACAGGGCCTCGTCCATTTTGAAACTCTCTTTGGCCGAGGGGAAGGAGCCTTCCCGCACCTCATCGGCGTAACGAGATAGGGCGTCTGACATCACTTCGGCCAGATGGGCGTATTGCCTGGCGTGTTTGGGGACGAAGTCGGTGAATAACCCAAGCATGTCGTGAATCACCTGGACCTGTCCGTCGCAACCCGCTCCTGCCCCGATGCCGATGGTGGGAATGGTCAATCTGTTGGATATGACACAGGCTAGTGGAGCGGGAACCATCTCCAATACCACGGCGAAAGCCCCTGCCTGTTCCAGAGCCAGGGCATCTTTCAATAGCTGCTCCGCCTCCTCACGTCCCCGGCCTTGTACCCGGTATCCGCCCAATCCGTTGACCGATTGGGGAGTGAGGCCGATGTGTCCCATCACCGGGATACCGCATTCCACGATGCGCCGTGTGGTCTCGGCCATTCGCTCACCGCCCTCCAGCTTAACCGAGGAAGCGCCTCCTTCCTGGATCAGCCGGCCGGCGTTGGCCATCGCCTGGCTTGGGTCCATGTGGTAGGTCATAAAAGGCAGGTCGGCGATAACCATGGAGCTTTTCGCCCCGCGGGTCACTGCCTTGACGTGATGCAGCATATCTTCCATGGTCACCGATACCGTGGATTCGTAACCCAAAACCACCATGCCCAGGCTATCCCCCACCAGCAACAGGGGGATGCCAACCTGGTCAACCACCTTGGCGGTGGTGTAATCATAAGCTGTGATCATGGGTATCTTTTCACCCCTGGCTTTCATCTCCGCCACGTCCCGGACCGTTACTTTACGCATCGTTTCGGCCTCCCCATGATGGTCTTTGATGGCTTACCTGTAGTCGCTTTCGTCCAACCGAATCTGGATATCAATCCATACCGGTCTGGCGGAAGCATTCCAAAAGATCGTTGATTTCCGTGAGCTGCTGTTCACCCAGCCCCCGGGCTCTGGCAATGGGCAAAGATTCCCTACTTAGCGCCGTATACGCCGGGATCAATTCGTTGAAGCCGCCGCTCAGGGCTTCCAGGTG
This sequence comes from Dehalococcoidia bacterium, assembly GCA_034428715.1. Lineage (GTDB taxonomy): Bacteria > Chloroflexota > Dehalococcoidia > Lucifugimonadales > UBA3495 > Io17-Chloro-G2. The sequence continues at coordinate 53,667 of DAOUHE010000290.1, forward strand.
CGATTTTATTGTGGCGGCGTCTCCCCTGATGGCGGGTCCGGTGGCGCTAGCAACCAGGCCGTGTTCAGCTACGTTTTCGAGCGTGGACCGGCAAAGCGGATACAAGGCCCGGACCGCTTCCTCTTGGGTGAATCCCATCCCTTCCCATAAACGGACCGCGCCATTCAAGAGGGCTGCCAGATGCCCGCAGGCCATGACACTGGCGGCGTGGTAAAGCGGACGTTGACCATCGGGAATGGTGATCGGATTGCCTCCCAGCGCCACGGCCAGGCCACGCAGGTAGCCAGGCACCCATTCATTGCCCGCCACTGCGAAGGTGACACCCCGTAGTCTGTCCACAGCCTCCGCGGGATCATTCAATCCGGCAAAGGTTTGGCAGGGATGGAACGCGCCGGTAGCCGCCCCCTGGCTGGCCGCCGGCTCCAACAATTCCTCCGAAGCAGCGCCGCAACAATGGACCACTCCTTGGCCGGGCCGCCAGATAATCTCGGAAACCAGCTGGCTGATCACCCCGTCGGGGGTGGTCACGAACACCAGGTCTACCTGATCGCACAGATCTTGGGCCTGGCTGAACACGCAGCACCCTTCTACTCGATCCGCTGTCCATTGGGCGGATGCCGGCGTGCGGCTATAGACTCCCGCAACCGGGTACCCGATCTGGGAAAGCGCGATGCTCAGCCCTTTTCCCAGGACTCCCAAGCCTATAAAACCGACGGTTGGATTCGATTGGTTTGGAATGTTCATGGGCGAACTCACGAAGCAAGTTCTCGACCGGAAAGTTCTCGACCCGAAAGCTCTCGACCCGAAAGCTCTCGAATCGAAGGCAGGCCACCCAGGCCGGCCGCGGTTTCAACGGCCCTCAAAATCGCCAAGGCGGTCACCTCGACGGCGGCCGCGCCCAGCACGGTCAGGTCTACGGGCATCCCTTCATTTTTGAGATGTCCCGTAGCCATGGCGAACATGGTATCGCCGTCTCTGATGGTATGGCAGGGCCGAACGGTCAAAGCCAATCCGTCATGGCTTACTCTGGCCATGTAGTTAGCTTCTTCTTTTGTCAGTTTGGCGTCGGTGGCGACGATCCCGATAGTGGTATTTGCCAGTTCCGCGCTTTCCGGATCTGGGTCTTGTTCCAGCAACAATGCCACCGGGTCATCGAACCCTACGCCGTCATCTCTTCTTGGTCCGGCCAACAGGCGGCCGGTCCGATGATCGGTAATCCCGCCGTAGGCGTTGACCGCCACCACGGCGGATACGGTGGAGCCGTTGGGCAGTTTTAGGCTAGCCGATCCAATGCCCGATTTTATCGCCCGCTCCCGTCCGCCGGTTTTGGCAACCGTTGCGCCGGTTCCCGCGCCCACGCTCCCTTCCAGCATGGGGTCAGCAACCGCGGCAAGACAGGCCCGGTAACCTTCCTCGGCGCCGGGTCGAACCTTATGGTTTATCAAACCCAGGTCAAACAAGATCGCGCCGGACACTATGGGGACCACCGCGGGTCCCACTTCCAATCCGATCCCCTGCTCCTCAAGATAGCGGACCACACCGCCGGCCGCGTCCAAGCCGAACGCGCTGCCGCCGCTCAGCAGGATCGCATGGACCCGTTCCACTCGGTGAACGGGCCGCAGCAGGTCAGTTTCGCGGGTGCCAGGAGAACCGCCACGTACGTCTACGCCGCCCACGGCGCCTTCGCGGCAGAGTACAACCGTGCAGCCGGTGGCGTTTGCCAGATCGGTGTAATGGCCTGCCTGCAACCCTGTCACCGCGGTGATGGTGGGATTCAAGACATCTCCAGCAGCGGGGAATGCAACATTAAAAAAGTAAAGCCCCACCGTCCCGGCGGGGCTTCAACGTGAAAACCACTCTGTTTTGGGGCCGTCTCGGTCAACATGGATCCCAGCGGCCATTCCGAATGAGTTGGAATGTTAAATTGTCCGGCTCGCCTCCCTTTTGGGTAGACGGCACTTATATTTTAAACGGGCCGGTTCGCGGATTCAACCCTAGCCGGCCTTGAAATCGATTAAGCGGTTACTCCGACGCAGGCTTTCAGAGCTTCCTCCCATTCATCGAGGTCAAAAAAGTGGGGACCGGCTCCGCCGTGATAGGCAACCTTGCCATCGGCGTCAATGAGATACAAACGCTCCGGAGCCGCGCCATAGGCTTCGTCCACGTTGTTATCCATCTCTTCCACCAGCACTGGGACCTCGATATGAAGGTCCAGCGTGCAGGTGGCGGCAACCTCGTCCCGCTCGTCAAAACTTTGGTGTTGCCGGAACAAGATTCCCAACTCTACGTTGCTATCGGTCTGCCATCCGTCGGTGGGATGGGCTTCCTGCACATAGACCACGAAGAATTCCACCTGGCCATTGAACTTGCGATAGATCTCGTTTATGCGATCAACCTGAGCGCGGAAGGGGGGTCAAGTGTAGCTGCCGAAGATCAGTCCCACCGGCCGCTTGCCCGTGAAGCTGGATAGACTTACCATTTCTTCCGACCCCATCCGCTTTAGATTGAAGTCTGGTGGGACATCTCCCTCTTTGGGGCCGGTCTCGTCACGAGAGGTGGTGGCAGTTAAGGCAGACTGGACATTGGCATCCAAAGCATCCAATCGTGGGGCCAGCACCTGCTTCCTTCGGGCAATCTGTTCACCGGGCAAAGCCTTGGCTTCGGCGCGGATCTCCTGGAGTATCTGGCGATAGCTGTCCCGCTCCTCCTGGCTAAGGCTATTCAATATGCTGTCCCGTTTCGCCTTTTCCATTAGCCTCCTTTGTTCGCGCCCAACTTGTTTGGCCAGACTTGGATCGGCATCGATTGAGACTTAATCTCAAGCCGGGAAATTTTGCCAAGTTTAACTCTCAATTCCAGTTGCGGTCAACGCGTATTTGCCCGCCAAGACCTTCCGGCCTGGTTGTGCTCGAAGGTTTAAATAACCAATTCGGGCGTCATGTCCGGCGCCAATTCGACTTCGAAGGCCGCTAATATCTGACCCACCAAAAGGTAGTGGCCGATGAGTCCCGTCATGTCTATCGTGCCCTGCACGCCAAAACGGTCCACAGCCGCTTGGTATGTTTCATCGGTGATCTTGTGGTTTCGCAACAATTGCTGCGTGTAACGGACGACCAATTCTTCGTCGCCGGATAAACCCGCTGGAGCGGTGCCGTCGGCCAGGGCTTTGATGGTCGATTCCGATGCCCCAGCCTGGCGAGCCAAGCGGGCGTGAGCGGTGAACTCATACTGGGATTTGATCTCCCTGGCGGTGGCCAGAATTACGGTTTCCTTCAACGCTTCCGGCCAATCGAAGTCGAAACGCACGTAGGTCCCGGTGTGTGCTACCCGCGCGGCCAGCTTGGGGCTGTGGAGCAAAACCCCGTAGGGACCCCTTACGCTGCCCCGGCTACCCGAAATCTCGTCAAAGAATTGCTGGTCTTCGGCCTTTAGTTGGTCCCTGGTCAGATTGTCTAGTCTAGCCATTGAGAAATCTCCTTATTTGTCTCGGAATATTTTATCCATCTCTAACTGGAGGGAACTTGATCGGCTAAAAAGGTTGGGCCAAGACCGTCACGCCGCCGCAGGCACGGGCAAGCCGACGATTTTTATTTGCACGCTTCCCAGGGTATTCCGGCTGGTGAAGAACAATGTTTTCCAATCGTCGCCACCAAAGGCCACGTTGGTGGTAGCGGTCTGGCCGTGTTCTATAGTTCCCAGGTGCTTGCCCGCCGGGTCGATGATCCAGACGCCGCCGGACCCGCCGCAGTAAACGTTTCCTTCCACATCCACCTTCATGCCGTCGGGGACGCCCGGTTGGCTGCCGCTGAGGTCGCAAAAGATCCGGTCAGTGGCCCTGGCCAGGGTGCCGTTGGGCTGTAGATCAAAGGCGCGGATATGCCCCCGCCTCGAGTCGTTTATGTAAAGTATGCCCTCGTCAGGGGAAAAGGCCAGTCCGTTGGGAACCAAAAAGTCGTCCACCAAAAGGGTCAGCGTACCCAGGTCAGGCGTGACACGGTAAACCCCAGAAAAACTCAGGTCCCATTGCTGCTGGGGCAACGGACTGGTCCACGGATCGGTGAAGTAGATGCAACCGTCGGATTTGACGACCACATCATTGGGCCGGTTCAATTGGCGGCCCTGGTAGCTATTGGCAACCACGGTGATGCTCCCGTCGGGCTCGGTGCGGGTCACCCGGCGGGAAGCGTGCTCGCAAGCCAGCAACCTGCCCGACAGGTCACGGGTCAGCCCGTTGGCCTGGTTGGTGGGCTCCAAAAAGGTGGTCACCCCGCTTCCGGGCGCCCACTTCATCCGCCTGTTGTTGTGAATGTCGCTGAACAGCAAATACCCGCCCTCCTTCCACCATAACGGGCCTTCGGCAGGGCCGCCGGTACCACCGAACCCATTGCCTAGTTCTTCGATCGCCTGGTCTGATGACACGATCCGGTCGAGCTCTGGTTGAGTTTTTGTTATTGGCATGGTCTCCTCCTTATATATGCAGGATTGACAGAGATCATCCCGCCGCTCCCGCCATTTCTCTAGGGTTCCTCGCCCTTCCGCGCATTGGAATGAAGATTATCGTCACCGCCGCCAAGGTGGTGAGTATACCGCTGTAATAGAAGATTGAGCCGAGCCCTCCCAGGTGTTCGATGACCAAAGTTGCCAAAAAGGGTGAAGCGCCGCCGATGATCCCGTTTATGCCAAAGATCAATCCTATGGCTGTGGCCTCGGTCCCTCGGCCCACCTCGTCCAACACCGCCGCCTGAATGATCTGGTGCAACGCGAAACTGAACAGGCCTAGTCCAGCCATGATCAGGGCCAGGAAGATGGTGCCGCCGGAGACAACCACCAGGAACGAGAATACACTCGCCAGGATCATACCGGGCACCAGCACCATTTTGCGGCCGTATTTGTCCGACATGACACCCAAGACCGGCGCCGATGCTATACCCATTCCGGTCAGCAAGGCGTAATGCACCCCAGCCGCGAGGTGGCCCATGCCCAATTGCTGTTCCAGATAAAATGGCGCCCAGTTGAAGGTGGCGTTGAGCCCGATGCCTCGCAAGGTGGCTGAGAGCACCAGACTCAGCACTATAGGATTTTTCAGTAGCCGGGCCCCTTCCCTGAATTGGGCGCCCAATCCATCGATCTGGTTATCTGAATCCGCCAATTCGGCATCTGCTCCGGTGTCCTTCCCCAAATCCTTGAGGGACCACCAAACAAAAACCGCCAACACCATGGCAGGGACGACGTAGATCATTAGCACAGTATTCCACATCAACACCGTCAACAAGAAACCCGCCAACAATGGCCCTAGAACGTTTCCGATGTTGGAGCCAAACCCGTGAATGGAAACGGCGAAGCCCCGGCGGTCGGGGAAACGTTGGGATAGAGCCGCCGTGGCGGGCAGATGCCAAAGGGCTCCGGGTAGCGACACCAGAACGATGCCCGCGACCAGCACCGGAAAACTCCGGGAGAGGGCAATGACTAGAAAAGCCAGCGCAGACCAGACCATGCAGCCGGTAAGGATATGCCCCCACTGTTTCTTCAGCATGTCGACGAACACGCCGCCACCCAGGTTCACCACACCGAAGCCACCCTGCCGGATCCCCAAAATGGTGGCTACCTGAAGGTAGTTCAAACCGAAGCTGGCGCTTATGGCGGGCATCAAGACGGGGAAGCCCATGTCGTATAAATGAGAGATGCCGTGGCCGATGGACAAACTGCCGAGAATGAATCCTCTGTTCTGTCTCAAACCGCCTCTTGGCGGCGCTGCCGGTTGAGAGACCTGCTCCAACGATCCTCCCGATTCTTGCCTCGGCCTGCTGGGATCTCTGTCCTTCACCGGACCATAGGCATGATACCTACGGCGGGCGCTGCGGGCAAGGGATTGACCACGAGTGTCCTGTCCAACACACCTAGGCTTGACTCCCTAACCCAACGTTGTACTATCATAGCCGCAAGAATCGGCGCAGGCACGGGTGCAAGCATCTGCCAAGGCGGAGATTGGAGGCCGTATGGATTTTCCACTGTTTTTAGAGTTTTCGCGCCGGGGTGAAATGACCCAGCGCGACGCATTTGAAGAGTCCTTCAACCTGGTTGACCAGGCCGAGAATCTGGGCGTCGACTCGGTGTGGCTGGCGGAATACCATTTCAACGTAGACCGGTCGGTCCTATCGGCGCCGATCACCGTGGCCAGCGCCATCGCCGCGCTCACCAAGAGAATGCGCATTGGCCTGGCGGTGCACATCCTGCCCCTGGGCAACCCCATCCGCATCGCCGAAGAAGTGGCCACCCTGGACCACATCAGCCACGGCCGGGTCGAGTTCGGAATAGGCCGCGGCACGTTCCCCAACGTCCACGATGGCTATAACGTTCCCTTTCATGAAAGCCGCGGCCGGTTCGACGAGTTCCTTGAGATCATCATCAACGCCTGGACCAACGAACGCTTCTCTTTCTCCGGCGAACATTACTCTTGCGATGACGTGGGCATCGCGCCCCATCCGTACCAAGATCCCCATCCGCCCATCACCGTTGGCATCACATCGGTGGAAAGCTTTCCAATCTGCGGCCGCATGGGATACCCAATACTGATAAATCCATCTCGGGTATTCACCCTGGCTGAACTTAAACCAGCCATACAGGAATACCGGAACGCCTGGAAAGAAGCAGGACACAAAGGCCAATCCAAGGTCGGCCTCAGGGTGCCTTTTTACATAGCGGCCACCGCTGATAAAGCTCACGACGAACCCATGGAAAGTACGCTGAACTCCATGCGCCGGCTGGGAGAGCGGGTGGCCGGCTACGCCGACCTTCGAGGCACCACCGGGGACTGGGGCGCCCAGGGCGAGCGCATTTTAGAAATGGCATACGACGACTGGCTCAGGGACAAGGTGGTGTTTGGCACCCCAGACGCCGCCGTGGAGAAGATCAACGGCTTGATAGATGATTTGGGGTTGGACCAGATCATGTACGAGGTCAACTACGGCAACCTCATACCCTACGACCGCCAGATCAACTCATTGAAGCTGATAACCCAAGAGGTATTGCCCAACGTAAGATAGCGCCCGGACCGGTGGCTTGTTAGGCCAGGAATGATCTCTGGTGGATCATATCTCTGACCCTTCCACCCTGTGAGGCCTGTTTTGACCTGGTACCTTCCCCGGCAAACCACTGGGCAAATTGCCCGTGGACCATGGGCGCCAATTCTCGCTGCGCCACCGGAGAGTCCATTTCGGTATCACGTCATAGACCCTAGGAATTCTGATCCAATTCCGCTAGATCCTTGGTCAACTGTTCCCGCAAAAAGTCGACCGAGACCATTCTAGCCGCCAACGTGCGGGCCTCATCGCTATTGGTATATGTGGTCCGCAATTGAATATGCAGGTCCCGGTAGAGAAGGGCTTCATTCTCATCCAAATCACCAATCAGCAGTCCCGGGAACGGAGTGGCCTCCTCCCCGTGCAGCGCCACCAGAGAATCTTCGTCAATTTCTGACACCCGCACGATGAGATAATCTCTGGTCGACGCTTGCCTCAGATAGGTGCCCCGGTACCAGCTTAGGGCATTCTGTACGACGGCCAAATCGAACCGCCACCGGTGCGTTCCCAGAGTTGGTCCGGGCAGGGCCGCGGCCAGGTCAGCATCCACCTGCCTGATGAGTAAGACCGTATCATCAGTGATCTCGTTAACCGCCTGTATATACTCGTCCAAGCGTTGGAGGAATTCGTGCCCTTGAAGGATTCGCTGGACCTCCTCGTACGTGGGGTGTCTGAGCCACTCGGGCTGATAGCCCAGTTGCAACTGGCCTTCCAAGACTTGTTCGTATGCTCCGTCTGCGACACCCCCGGCGGATTCCTTCAACTCGTCCAGCCATTTCAAATCGGATGACAGTTGAATGAAGGGCAGCGACCGCATGAAGTCGAGCACCAACTGTAGGTGAGCCTGCTCTTCCGGAGACCGCGCCCTCTGCCTGCGGGAAGGGGCCGGCAAGGCGAGCCGGAAAGGCGACCGCAGCGCTGGGGAACGTCCGGGCGCAGCCTGTGGCGGCGCCGGCCCAATAGCCACGTTTCTTGACAGCTCAGGAAAGACCAAACCGGCGCTCAACCGTTTTCGACGGTAACTGACATAGGAGTATCCGGCGCCTCCCGTTGCCATTGCTCCCAAAGCTATTACGACTAGGATCATCCATGGCGCAATGACGCCCGACTTCACTTCGAAGGGTTCGGACCAAGGCGCCGTGTTGGAGGCCCTATCCACCGCTCTCACCCTCCAGTAATAGGTGCCACGAGACAGCGCTTCCCGTTCCAGGAGGGCATAGGAGGGATCGGTCAGACCACCCTTCTCCAGGATGGGGTTGGAGAACTCTAAGCCCGTACCAACCTGGAGGTCGTAGGTAACGCCGCTGTCATCGTCGACCGGGGCCCAATTCAGCGAGGGGCGAAATCCACCGAAAAGCCCCCCGCGCGTCCCGCTATCGGGGCCGAGTAAAGTGGCTACCTCAGGCGGCGAATCCTCCACGGCGAATGTTGCCTGAACCTCATGCCCCTCTTTATCCGTAACCTTGATCACATGGTCACCGTGAATTGAGACGGGGATGGGGAATTCGAAGACAAAACTACCTGAAGCGTCTGCCACTACGGTGGCTTCGGTCAGTTCACCATCATATGCTAGGGTCACCGGCGCGGATGCCGCGAATCCCAGGCCCGCAACCTCCACGGTTCCTCCCACATTCCCCGAAGATATACTGAGGGCAAGGCTCTGGCTTACGCTAAATCCCTGTCCCGGGTTAGTGAATGAAGCCAAGTCGGAGCCGGAAGCTTCAATCATGTGGGATCCCGCCGGCGAAGCCGGGATCACGATTGACGTAGTGAACGAGCCTTGGGAGTCTGCCAGCACCTGGGAAAGAACCTGATCGTTATCGTAGCTGATTTTAATGAGGGGATCGTTAGCGGTGAATCCCAAACCGCTGATGATAATGGACGACCCCGGCGGCCCTTCGGTCTGATCGAGGGAAATCCCCCGCTCAACTTGGAAACTGGCCTCGGAACCCCCCGAAGCAATGGAAATGGCGCCGGAATGGCTGATGAAATGGAGTCCAGAAGCCGATGATGGCACGGCGAAGGAGGTAGTGAATGTACCCTGAGCATCGGCAGTTAGCACCTTTGCGACGGGAGCACCATCGTAGCTGATCACGATGTCTCGCTCTTGAGCCCTGAAACCATTGCCAACCACATTGACCACCGAGCCCGGCACCCCGCCGGCAGGACTGAGAATCAGGCGGGGAACGATCGTGATTATCTCATCGGCCAGGCTGCCAGATGAAGTCACAGGGCCAGAGGCGCCGACCGCGTAGGATTGGGCTGGAAATGAAGGAACGATGAAGGTGACGTTCCACGAGCCCGTGCGGCTGGCAGAGATACCTGATACCAATTGTGTTTGGTCCAGAGTGACGGTAATTCCTTTTTCATCGGGCGCAAAACCAAAACCGGAAAGATCGATTGACGCTCCGGGTTCGCCGTGGGTTTCACCGATGATGATGGCGGGTGTTACGCGGAAGGGGACCTTCAGTTCGCCGCCAGGGCTTAAAACGGTGATCGAATAATTACCCGCCGGAGTTTCCGGGATGGGGAACCCGGTGGACCATGAACCTTGAGCGTTTGCTGAAGGCGAGGCCATAACTTGGTCCGCAAAGCTGATAGAAACGGACTGGCCGGCGCCGAAGCCCGTCCCATCGGCCTCCAGCAAAGAATTGGGGATACCGGTGGGATGAGAAACGGAAAAGATGGGAGTGACGGTAAAATCTGCCGCCATCTGTTGGCCGCCGGCGCCGGACGCCCGTATCGCCAGCAGGCCGCTGGGCGCGTTAGGGATGGTGACATTTGCCGCCCACACTCCCTCACCATTTGCCGCCACCGTCGTGTTTGCCGTGCCCGGCCCCACTGTGACCGTGACCCTCTCACTGGCTTTGAAGCCTGCTCCACGAACCGTCAAAGTGGTCCCCGGTGGACCGCTGGTGATATCCAGGTTCAAGTCGGCCCTGATAGCCACGCTGATCTCCGAAACACTGGTGGCTGAGGTCTGGGACCCTGATGCCAGGAGGTTGTAGGAACCGGTGGGTAGCGATGGCAGCGGAAACGAGGCAGACCAGGACCCTTCGGAGTTGGCGGAGATGCCGCTGGCCACGGGAGCGAGGTCAAGATTAACTGTGATCCCACTTTCGTTGGCGCCAAAACCTGAGCCAGTCACGGTGATCGACGCGCCCGGTTCGCCTCCGGTGCCGGCCATTGAGATCGCGGGTGTCACGGTAAAATCAATCTCCACTGGCACGCTCACAGCGCTAGAAGCCTGGATGGTCAAACGCCCCGTAGGAGCAGGTGGGATCGTGACGTTGGCTGTCCAAACGCCCCGCGAGTTAGCCGTGGCGCCGAATTCTGTCAAACCCTTTCCAGCAGTGACGGTGATGCTCTCACTTGGCTTGAAACCAGAACCACGAACCTCCACGACCGTCCCAGGGGCCCCATTGGAACGCTCCAGACTCAATCCGGCCCCGAGGGTCAGTGTGACGGCCGGCGCTTTACCCACCGATGTCAGTGATCCCGATGCAACCGTCGAATGTGAGCCAGACGCAAGAGAAGGGACGACCAGTGAGGCGGTCCAAGAGCCATTGGCATCCGCAGTAATCCCCGTGGCCGCCGACGTTTGATCTATGGTAACGGTGATCGAGGGTTCGTTTTTGGCGAAGCCAGACCCGGTGGCGGTAACAAAATCTCCAGGAGCTACGTTGCGGCGGTCCAGCGAAAGCGTGGGCGTAACGGAAAATGTGCTCTTAGTGGTTCCTAAAGAAGCATGGTAAATACCGATCGACCGGGGCCCGCCAGCCGCTATTGGTATTTGAAAAGAAGTGGAAATGGAGCCCTGGCTATCCATGGTGATAGAGCGCACCGTCCAACCATCGAAGGTGATGCTAAGGGTCGAGTTGGCGGTAAACCCCGAAGCGAACAGTTCAACAGTCGTGCCCGGAGGGCCGGAAGACGGAGTCACCGAGAAGAACGAGTTCAGTGTAAAGTTTTCGCTATGTGTCTCCCCTATGTTAACCGCATACGATCCTTGTGGACGGGGCGGGACGACGAACGAGAAGGTGAACGACCCCGAAGAGTCCGCTGCAAACGTACCTAACTGCTCTCCATCGAATGAAAGCGTTATCCCCCCTTGGCTGGCGGCGAATCCATCCCCCCTCGCAATCACCTGCGCCCCTACCTTGCCTTGGTAAAGGGAAAGAGAGGTCCTTGACGTAACCGTAAATGTCGCGCTGGCTGTTCCAGCCGAAACAGTGTGAGAGCCCAAGCCCGACTTGGGGACTAAGAAGCTCTGGGTCCACGACCCGCTCCCGGTACTCGCCGTTGCGACTGCCGAGCCGTCGTAGGTGATGCTGACGGAGGAACTTGCGGCGAAGTTCGACCCCGATACGGTAACGTTGGTTATGCCGGGCGCCCCGCGGAACGGGATGATGGTGATGCTTTCGGCGTGAGTCTCGGCCCACACTGGAGCAGTGGAAGACACCGCCAACATCATGAGGACAAAAATAACAAGGATTCGCAACATTTGCTGGACCCTCCACTACCAGAAAACGCCGTAGCCTGGGTGCGAAGGACTGGCGGCCATGATGGCCAACAGTCTGGATGCCAAATCGGGCCGGGATTCCGTCATACCATGAGATGTCCCATACTACGAGACCTCCTTGGCTACGGATCCAATTGGCGGGCCCGAGCGCCGTTTAGCCGTTAAATAACAGACACGCCGGTTGAGGCCGTGTCTGTATCCCTTTCGAATCGTAAATTTAGGTTAGCCGCTTGTTCCGCCCAATGCAATTATCTAACTAGGGTAAAAAAGTGAGAATAAGAGAGGTGAGGAAAAATAAGCCGTTTTCGACTTCGATCGGGTCTCTTCGAAACCTTGCCTACCGTATTCAAAGAATGGCCGTCGCGGGCCAATGCCGTTAAGGCGATTTCCTTGGGTGCATGTCCGGTCGACCTCCTCACCACGCCGGCCGCCATTCCGTGTTTCAAACCTACTTTCACCCTCTTTCATCTCCTAATGCAAATAAAGGGGCGTGTTAGCAACCAGCAAAAGTGGGACACATTGGGAGCCGAGAGATCAGGGGCTGGATGGAGGTCTGGTGAGCTCCCTGAGGGCCCTGTTGTAGCGTCGTCGCCGTTCGGTGGTTTGAGCCTTCACCTCC